>JAZORX010000074.1:0-1906 GCA_045656845.1 Acutalibacteraceae bacterium
GTGAATTATCCTGCCGAAAACACTCAGGCAACTTCAACAGCTCCCGGCTGGTGCTCAATGCTTACGGGCGTATGGTCTGATGTGCACGGAATAACCGGCAACGGAATAACAAAAACGGTTGAACCCAAAATGCTTATGACAACGCTTGTTGAAGAAAATGTTATTGATAATGCTGCATTCATCACAAAGTGGAAGGGTCACTTTACAAACAGCAACTCAACATACAAAGACGAAAAAGCATATTGCGAAGAAAATAACATAGATATCGATTTTAACCTTCGCAGAAACAAAAAAGATATTCATACAGGTGCTATGGAAGAAATAACAAGCACAGATTGTGCAGACTTTGTGCTTATTATTTACGAGAATACAGATTCTGCAGGACATGATTTCGGATTCTCGTTCAATAACCCCGTTTACAAAAACGGATTCCGAACCGAAGATAATTACGGCTACGAAGTAATCAAAGCCATCGAAGCAAGAGAAACATATGATACGGAAGATTGGCTCATTATTGTTACTTCAGACCACGGCGGAATCGGTACGGGTCACGGCGGTCCGAGCATTCAGGAAAGAATGAATTTTGCCGTTATTAACAAGAAATGGGACTAATACAAATCGGAACCTCCCTGACATAATCCGGGAGGTTCTTCCTTTGATGCAACTTTTATAAAAATACCGGAGAACTGACTATGTCAAGAAAATATTCACACGTAATTGTAATCGGTGTTGACGGTGCAGGCAGTTGGTTCAAAGATGCCGACACACCGAACTTTGACAAAATATTTGAAAACGGTGCAATCACATATAAAGCACTTTCTTCAAAGCCCACCATCAGTGCAGAATGCTGGGGCTCAATGCTTATCGGTGGTGTTATGGTTACGGATAAAAAATATCGCTCAGCCTAAAAGCAGGTCAGGCTGCAGCGATTAAAGGAATATTCTGATACAAGCAGTTCTGAAGGCGAGGTTTAGAAAAACAATGCTTAAAATAAAGAAAAACATTATTGAAATGGGTCTTGAAAAGCCTTTGAAAATTTTACATATTACAGATTCGCATCTTCCTTTTTATTGCGAAACAGACACCAAAAATATTATAGACAAAGGAAAAACACGTAACGAAAAAAGAAGTGTGCGCAATCTTAACAAGCTGATGAAATACGGCGAAAAAAACTGTGATGTTATCGTTCATTCAGGCGACCTTATTGATTTTATTTCAAAGCCTTGTGTTGAATTTGCAAGAGAGTTTCTGAAAAACGATAAAGTTCTGTTTGTTGCAGGCAATCACGAATATTGTCGTTATGACGGTTCAAAAGAGGATATGGCACACCGCATAAAAAGCCTTGAGATAATGGGCGGCGAGCTTTGTGACGGTATGTTTTATAATTCGCATATTGTGGGCGGAGTAAATTTTGTCGGTATTGATGATTCGTTTCATCAGGCAGAATATGAACAGCTTGATTTTCTGAAAAAAGAGGTTGAAAAAGGTTATCCGGTTATACTTTTTATGCACGCTCCTTTATATGAAAAAGAGTTGTATAAGAAAAGCTATAAATTCTGGAATGGTGAAATTTGTGTTCTCGGTTCCGATACTATTGCTCATCCGGAAGTTATCGGAGATATCGCAGAGCCGTTCGAATCAACAAAAGCGTTTTATGAATATGTTATTGGTGAACCTCAAATTAAAGCAGTTCTTACGGGACACCTGCATTTTTTCTTTGAGAGCAGACTTCCCGGCGGTACAATGCAATATGTAACTAACCGTGGAGATCGGGCAAACGCAAGAGAAATAACTATTGTTTAAATTTAAAGAAGTATAATTAATTTTAAAGTTTAAATTTCTTAATTTTTATTTTCATCATAATTTGAGCAATAAGACTATAATAATTTTTAAAGAATGTGCAGTT
>JAZORX010000075.1:0-5881 GCA_045656845.1 Acutalibacteraceae bacterium
AATATGCTTATGGAGAGTTAAAGCCCGGATACTATCGTTTAAAGAAAGAATTTGACGATTTCAGAGCACCCGGAGATTATGACACAGAAACCTATGAAGTGTACTTTACCATTGAGTAAGGAGGAATGAGAAATGAGAAAAGTTATAGGTTACATACCGGCAGTATTATTTACAGGATTCTATCTGTTTATGGGAATTACCGGTGCAAGCTTAACGATGTCAATGATTTTAGTGTGGCTTACTTGTTTTTGGATTTCCGCCTTCTTTTTACATAAAGGGTTGTTCTGGGGCGGAATATTAGGCATATTTCCAGGTATTCATATGATCTATATGAGTACGCAGTACACCGGACAAGTTATAAATATTGAAGCACCTCTTGGAATAGCGGTGATATTGTTCTATTGTATGTTTGGATTTTACCTATGGAAAAATCGCAATAATATACCAAAGGTGGCGAATAGAGAAATTGGTTTTATGATAGTCAAGGTAGCCCTTACGATTGTAGTCTTAATGGTAAGCACCTATGTTGCTGTTTTATCTGCATTGATTCTTACATCCGAAGGCATACACACGGTTATATCGGGTATCGGCATGTTTGTAATTCCATCCTTGTTCTTGCCTTTGATATGGCTGAAGAAAAGAAAGAAATTCTTCCATATATGGCTGATACCTGCGGTTATTTACTTTATCGCTTTGGGTATTAACTACGGTATGGTTCAGTATGATAAAAGCATTACCATTAATACATCACCCAATATCAACGTTCACGAATATTTACCTTTTAAGGAAGATTCTAAAATAGTAAAGTATGATAGTAAAACATTAAAGCTTACGGACAACCTTCCGAAGATTGATGGTGCTGCAGCTTTGTTCCCGGTTTACTCTGCATTTGTAAATGCCGTTTATCCCGATACAACAGAACTATATGATGAAACCTTCCACTACAATAATACGCCCGGTGGATATCAACTTTTAGCCGAAAAGCAAACAGATATATTCATCGGCATATATCCGTCAGATGAACAGAAAGCATACGCTGAAGAATGTAATACAACTTTTGAATACACACCTATCGGAACAGAAGCCTTTGTGTTCTTTGTTCACAAGGATAATCCGATTGATAATCTCACAACAGAACAGATTCAGGGTATTTATTCAGGAGAGATTACTAATTGGAAACAAGTCGGCGGTAAAAACGAAAAGATTGAAGCCTTCCAAAGAAATGAGGGCAGTGGAAGTCAGAGTATGCTCAAGCGTTTTATGGGAGATAAGCCTATAATGGAAGCTCCTACAGAACTTAAAAACGATTTAATGTCAGGAATTATCGAAAGAGTATCGAATTATAAGAATAAGACAAATTCTATCGGGTTCTCATTCAGATACTATGTTGAAGGTATTATTAAGAACCCTGATATTAAGATGATTTCTATTGATGGAATTGCACCGACTGCTGAAAATGTTAAGAATGGAACTTATCCGGTTGTAACACCGATTTATGCTGTAACATACGAAGAGCAGACAAACGAGAATGTTGACAAGCTTCTTAACTGGATACTTTCAGACGAAGGACAGTTCATCATTGGAAAAACAGGATATGTAGGTATCCCCGGAGGTGTTGATTATGAAGAATAAATTAATTACAATTTTTGCTGTTATTGGAGCTGTTGCAGCTATAGCAGGTGGAGTGGCATATCTTCTTAAAGTGAAAAAAGAGCTTGACGGGATAGTTGAAAGTGATTAGGAGGCGTTCTTAGTGAAGAAAAAAGTTTTAGGACCAATACTGTGCTTTTTATTTATCATAGGTGTAGTATTTGGGACATTGTATGTCATTGACCATCACAGAATGGATAATAACGATCCTGTATTGTTTTCAACCTGGGGAGAGAAATATGCTCCGCCGGAAGTTGAAAAAACAGATCCTGATATCGAACAAAGCTTTGTCGGTACAGTTATTGAAGAAACTACTTCATATATGATAGTAGAGCCTGCTAATGACGAGGAAGAAAGAGAAATTGCGGAGAGGATTAAGATTGAGTATGGTACAGACCATCTTGATTATCTCTATGGCACAGGTCGTATGGTGGTAATCTACTACAAAGGAGGTATCAATACCGATGATGGAAAAATGTCCTCAATTAAATCGGATGATATATCTACCGAAGGATTTCGTGAATGGAAAGTGAAGGTTGTTCCTTCAACTGAGATAGGTAATAAGAAAATCATCAATAAATGGCAGCCACACGAAAGTGATTCTGATTCTCACTGGTATAAACAATACAACCTCTATTATCATGGCCTTGAGGATGTAATAATCACGGTTGACGGAGAACAGCACTCTCTGGCTCATGCACTAAAGCGTGGCAAGATCACAATGTCTGCCATTCTTACAAAAGCAAACAGGGATGTTGCAGATGGTGTTATACAAGATTTGAGATACAAAGACGGCGGCAGTGTGGTTTTTAAGTACCCTGATTATACAATTGTAAAATACCATACCCTTGATGGTAACGATGATATGTATATCGGTACACCTGATATTGATATTTACGTGAAAGATAAGTAAACTTTCTTTCTGCGTTTTAGGGGGCCTTACCAATGAAAAAACAAAAAAGAAAAAGGATTACAATTCAAGAAATAATAGCATATATTTTCCAAGAAGTTTTTCTGCACACCGTAGGTTCCTGGGGAGCATTTATAGTTGATGAAAATGGAAACTTTATTGATGATGAAGGCAATGAAATATAGGAGAAGTTATATGAAATCCTATGTTATGCAAAGTTCATTTATCAGGAAAGAGGGTAAAAATGGCTGCAATCCTTCATGGGTTTATGTATAGAACTATATAAAAAAAGAAAGTTCAACTAGGTGAATTATGAGAAATAAATTGAAGTTAGAAACAACATCAATGTCGTTACATATCATGGCAATGGCTTTTATGCTTTGCGATCATCTATGGGGCACGATAGTTCCTGGTAATGACTGGCTGACTTGTATTGGACGCATTTCATTTCCAATCTTCGCATTTATGATTGTTGAAGGTTATTTTCATACAAGCAATCTTAGAAAATATGTTGGAAGAATATTCTTGTTTGCAGTGATCTCTGAAATACCATTCAACCTCGCTATGGGAAGTCGCATATTTTATCCGGTACATCAAAATGTTCTTTGGGGATTCTTGATAGCTATTGGCTTAATCTGGTGGAACGAAAAAGCTAAAGCGACCGGGAAATTGTGGAAACGCATACTCGTTGGATGTATCACGGTTATATTGGGATATATATTAGGACTTTTGAGTATGGTGGATTTCTATCATGCCGGCATATTAACAGTTCTTGTATTTTATTTCTTCAAGCAAAAGAAATGGTGGAGCTATATAGGTCAATTAGTTTGTTTGTGGTATGTTAATATGGAATTGCTTGGCGGATATTCATACGAAGTCCGTTTGTTTGGAGAAACATATTTCTTTGTTCGTCAGGGACTCGCACTCTTAGCATTACTTCCAATTTGGCTTTATAAGGGAAGACAGGGATACCATATCAAAGCACTTCAATTTACATATTACTCATTTTACCCTGTACATTTGTTGATTTTAGGTATTTTAAAATATATAGCTTAAATAGGATATAAAAAAACTTCGTCTTGAATGATCAAGGCGAAGTTTTTAATTTTGAACTATTTACGAGGTGAACTCATTATTTTTTATGTACTCAATAAATGTTTTAAGGCTTTTCGACATCCATTTGTTTTTATGATAGATGAGCTGCTTCCATATATCAATTTGCATATCACTAACATCAAGATAACAAAGCTCGCCGGATTCAATCAAAGGCTTTGTAACAAAATCAGGCAGGAAAGATATCATCTCGCTTTGAGAAACGATGGAAGTAATTATATCTGTTCGACCAATTTCAAGTATTGGTGTTATTTCTAACGAGTTTTTCGCAAGCTCTTTATCAAATACTCTTCTGTATCCCTGGCCGTATTCTGTTAGAATAAATGGCTCGTTTATAATATCCTTGATGGATAGATTGCTTACTCCTGCAAATTGTGATTTGGAACTTGCAACAAAATGAGCAGAGAGGGGCTGTTCTTTTGCAATTATATAGTCCTTTTGGTAACTATGTGCATCAAGTGTGATAATAATATCTGCCTCATTTCGGTCGAGCATATCGAACATGACCGATGTATCTGCAGTTGTGAATTTGATTGATATAGCAGGGTATTTTTGATGAAAATCAATATAGTTTTTATAAAGCATATCCTCACACACGGAGTCGGGAGTAACTATATGTATGTGACCGTTGCATTCCTTTTCTTCTTCGAGATTATCCTTGAATTCATCCGTCAGGGCACGAACTTTGTGGGCGTATTCTACAAGCTCATGACCTCGCTCAGTCAGTGTTATTGTATGATTTATTCTCTCAAAAAGAAGACAACCAAGCTCATCTTCAAGTTGTTTAATTTGAAAGGATATAGTAGATTGTGAATAGTCAAGTAGCTCTGCAGCCTTTGTAAAACTTCCGAGTTCTGCTACATGAATAAAAGTGATTAAATTTCGTAATTCCATTGTATTTCCTCCAATATCGAAAATTTCGATAGTAAACATCAAAACCATTTGTTTGACTAATGACGGATTTTATTATATACTATGTTACAGAAAAAAGCAAGACTTGGAGGTAAAGAAAATGACAAATGCACAACTTTACACAATTATCGCCCTTTGCGTTTATGCAATAGCAATGGCACTTATTGGCTGTATTAGTTATGGCAAATCAAAAACACTTGACGGCTTCCTTATCGGAGGCAGAAACATCGGAGCATGGGTAACAGCATTTGCCTACGGTACCACATATTTCTCAGCAGTTGTGTTTGTCGGATATGCAGGACAGCATGGATGGAACATTGGAGTAGGAAGTATATGGATTGGTATAGGTAATGCGGTTCTTGGATGTCTTCTTTCTTGGATGTTATTTGCTAACAGAACAAGAAAAATGACAAAGAAGCTTAATGCAAGAACAATGCCGGATTACTTCGAAAAGCGTTATAACTCAAAAGGTATGAAGATACTCGCTGCAGTTATTATCTTCATTTTCCTTGTTCCTTACTCAGCAGCAGTTTACAAAGGACTTGGCTCACTTTTCAGCGCAGTTTTCCCAAGTGTTGAAACATGGGTATGGATGCTTATCATTGCTTGTCTTACTGCAGTTTACCTTGTCGCAGGCGGATACATCGCTACAGCATACACAGACCTTATTCAAGGTATCGTAATGATTGTCGGCGTTGTATGTCTTGTTTGCGCAGTGCTGGGACACGATGCTGTTGGCGGACTTTCAGGACTCATCGAAAATCTTTCAAAAATTCCTGAAGATGGATCGCAGCTCACAAATATTTGGGGTGGTTCATCCTTTAAATTCCTTTGCTTCAACATAATGCTCACAAGCTTTGGTACATGGGGACTTCCTCAAATGCTTGGTAAGTTCTACGCAATTAAAGATACAGCAGCAATAAAGAGAGGAACAATCATCTCAACAATCTTCTGTCTCGTAATCGGTTGCGGTGCTTACCTTGTTGGTTCAACATCAAGACTTATCCTGGGCGGCGTTCTTCCTGAAGGCGGAGTTGACTCTGTAATTCCGGCAGTTCTTATGGAAGTATTAGGCGGTGGAACAGCAGGTATCATCCTTCTGGCAATTATTATGATTCTGCTTCTTTCAGCATCAATGTCAACACTTGAAGCAGTTGTATTAACATCAGCATCAGCAGTAGCAGTTGACCTTATCCCGGCAGTAAGAAAGAAAGCTACCAAACCTGAAACACAGATGCTTCTTACAAGACTTCTGTGCCTTGCATTCGTAGCATGTTCATTCATCTTTGCAACACA
>JAZORX010000076.1:0-2963 GCA_045656845.1 Acutalibacteraceae bacterium
TCGGATTCGAAGGCGTTGAGTTTGCAGGATTTGGCGGTTGCGAACCCGAAACAATCAAGGCAAAACTCGACGAGCTCGGTCTTGTTGCTGTCGGCTGCCATATCGGTGTTGACAGCTTCAAACCCGATACAATTGAAGAGACTCTCCGTATTGCAGACATTCTCGGTCTTAAATATGTCGGTACAGGCGGTGCTCCTCACAGCACTCCCGAGGAGGTTAAGGAACTTGTCGACACCTTCTCTTATGCTAACAAGGTTGGTGAAAAAGAAGGTATCAAATTCTACTACCACAACCATACAGAAGAGTTTGAATACAACTTTGACGGCAGACTGTGTATGGATATCATTGCTGACGGTGCATATCTTGAGCTTGATACATACTGGAGCTTCTGCGGTGGCGCTGACAACTATACATATATCAAAGACAACGCAGATAAAATTGTTCTTCTTCACATCAAGGACGGTATCAATCGCAAACCAACAGCTCTCGGTGAAGGTGACAACGACCTTCTTTCAGTTTTCAAAGCTGCAAAGCAAACAGGAATCGAATGGCTTGTTCTTGAAAATGACGAACCCGTTCCGACAGGCATCGAGGACATTACCCGCAGTATGAATTACTTTAAAGCTAACTTATAAGGAGATAAAATTATGAAACTTGGCGTTTTTACTTGCTTGCTTCAGAACTTACCGCTTGAAGAAGCTCTTAAATATTTTAAATCACTCGGCATTGAAATGGTTGAAATCGGTTGTGGCGGTTACCCCGGTAACGCTCATGCTAACCCTGATGAGCTTCTCAATGACGATGCAAAGCTTGACGAGTTCAAAGCTACACTTGCAAAGTATGATATGCAGATAAGCGCACTCAGCTGTCACGGCAACCCTGTTCACCCGAACAAGGAAATTGCTGCTGAATTCGACAGAACTATCCGCAATACCATCCTTCTTGCTGAAAAGCTCGGTCTTCACCAGATCAATACATTCTCAGGCTGTCCCGGTGACCACGAAGGTGCAAAGTATCCCAACTGGGTAACCTGTCCGTGGCCTGATGATTTCAGCGAAATTCTTGAATGGCAGTGGAACGAGGTTCTTATCCCCTACTGGAAAAACCTTGTTGAATTTGCAAAGGCTCACGGCGTAAATAAAATCGCACTTGAGCTTCATCCCGGATTCTGCGTATACAACTGTGACAGTCTTCTTCGTCTTCGCGAAGCAGTTGGTCCTGAAATCGGTGCAAACTTTGACCCGAGCCATCTTATCTGGCAGGGAATGGATCCCGTTGCTTGTATCCGCAAACTCGGCGATGCTATTTTCCACTTCCACGCTAAAGATACAAAAATCGACAAGTATAACACAGCTGTCAACGGTGTTCTTGACACAAAACCGTACGGTGACGAAATCAACCGTTCATGGATTTTCAGAAGCGTTGGCTACGGCAACGACGAGGTTTATTGGAAGGATATCATCAGCAATCTTCGTCTTGTTGGCTATGACTATGCAATCAGCATTGAGCACGAAGACAGCCTTATGAGCCAGAACGAAGGTCTTACAAAGGCAGTTAACACTCTCAAAAACGTTCTTATCACAGAAGGTACCGCTGAAATGTGGTGGGCATAATTCCCGAAAAGAGGCAAAGACAATGATTAACGGAAAAATCGGTACTGCTGTCATTGGTTACGGCGGTATGGGTAAATGGCATACCGAAAAAATAATGCGTGATATGGGCGAAAGAATGGAGCTCGTCGGCATTTATGACATCAGGGAAGAAAGATGTCAGCTTGCAAAAGATAACGGAATCCACGTCTTCTCTTCACGCGAAGAGCTTCTCAACGACGAAAGAATAGACTTCGTTGTTGTTGCTACACCAAATGACCTGCACAAAGAAATTGCAATTCAGGCAATGGAAGCAGGTAAAAGCGTTATGAGTGAAAAGCCCGTTACACTCTCAAGCGAAATGCTTGAAGAAATGATTGCTGCAAGTGAGCGTACAGGCAAACTTTTCACTGTTCATCAGAACAGACGCTTTGACCCGGACTATCTCGTAATCAAAAAGATTTATGAGGACAATATGCTCGGCAATCTTTTCAATATCGAATCCCGTGTCTGCGGTTCAAGGGGTATTCCCGGTGACTGGCGACAGAAAAAGGCTCAGGGTGGCGGAATGCTTCTTGACTGGGGCATCCACACTCTTGACCAGATATTGATGCTCTTTGATGACAAAAAGCTCGTTTCAGTTTATAATCAGTTTACTAACATCACTAATGATGAGGTAGACGACGGCTTCAGCTGCGAAATCCGCTATGAGAATAATCTCACGGTTCACCTTTATGTCGGCACAAGCAACTTTATCGATATGCCCCGTTGGTATATGCAGGGTGAAAACGGAACCGCAATCATCAGAGACTGGGATAACAATGGTGAAATCGTTATGGTTTCGGACTGGGAAAACAGAGATGCTGTTCCCGTCCAGGCAGGTGTCGGTCTGACAAAGACCATGGCACCGAGAACCGACGAAACAATTCAGAAATATCCTCTCCCCTATGTTAAAACTGCTTCTTTCAGCGAGGAAAGCAGACTTTATAACAACCTCTGCGATGCACTTGAAGGTAAAGCAGAGCAGTTTGTTACTCACGACCAGCAGAGAAGACTCATAAAGGTTGTGGAAGCAATGATTGAATCCGCTGAAAAGAATGAGGTTATCAAATTCTGATAAAAAAGACCGACGGAATCCGTCGGTCTTTCGTTGTTTATATAACCTTATAAAAATGTACTATGTTCATATCTTCCGGCATCATCAGTCCGTGACTGCCTGCACCACCGTCAATTTCGTGACAACCGTGGTCAGGAGCAAAACCGAGAAGTGTTTTATGATTTTTCCAGTTTTCGCTGATTGCCTGTGCAAAGGTTTCGTATGCTTTCACATTATGCTTAAGGGCATCGATTGCCTCGTCACCCTCGGGGCCAACA
>JAZORX010000077.1:0-6569 GCA_045656845.1 Acutalibacteraceae bacterium
GAAAATAAAATGGAAGCCGTACTCGGCAAGGTCAGAGATGCTGTGGAGGACAGAGACATACACATCACTCTTAACCTCATCGGTCCCTGGGGCGTGACAGATTCTGACGTATGGGAAGAGCAGATGGAAGCTCAGAGCGATGAGCATAACAAGGCATTCACAAGCGGCGTTTTAGAGGATAATATCATCGCAGTGCTTGATAAATACGGCTTTGACGGTGTTCATTTTGATTATGAATATCCTCTTTCAACCAAGGCATGGCACCACTACAACAAGTTTCTTGTTTCTCTTGATAAGAAGCTCGGCGACGATTACACCCTTGGTGTTGCAGGTAATGCGTGGAATATCAGGTTCACGAATGCTGCTGTTGAGGCTATCGACACCTTTGAGCTTATGACTTACGACTATATTGATGAACAGGGAAGACACGCTACATACGAAGACACCATTGAGCAGATTCAACAGGTTGGTCTGAGAGGGATACCTCTTTATAAGGTAAATGTCGGAATTCCTTTCTATTCCAGACCTACGGATATGTCAGCATATTGGTACGGCTATAACGGATGCTACGAAGAGATGACGGAAGACGGTTGGTACCACTGCAATGAAACAGATAAAGATTTTTGGTTCAATACACCAGCAGTTGTCTCACAAAAAACCGACTATTGCATCAGAAACGGCTTCGGTGGTGTGATGATATGGCACTATAATTGCGACCTTCCATCAAGCCACGAAGGTTCACTTCTCAGATCTATAGGCAATACTGTGGATGTTTATTATTAAAAAATCCGGGTTCTCACCGACTGGGTGGGGGCTCGGGTTTTTCGTATGTCTGACATTTGCAATGGTGTGGATTTCCTGAAAAGCAACAGTGAAAACTGCAGGTGTTGCAGATTGTGTATTAAACTCGCTTTTTTCATAATCGGAAATAAAAATTAATGCGATTAAATCGCTGAAACAGGGCTAAATATGTTGATTATATATTGAAAAAATAATATTGATATGATAAAATTAAATGGGTATTTATTTTTATTAGTATAATAAGGACGATGATTCTGTGACCGATAAAGAATTAAAAAAGTTGAGCAGACTTGAGCTTCTCGAGCTTCTTCTTATCGAAACTCATGAAAATGAACGGTTAAAAGAAGAGCTTGAAAAAGCTAAGAAGGAAAACAGCATAGAGAAAAGTGCTCAGCTTCTTAATGAAACTGCAAAGCAATTGGATGAAACATTGCAAAAGGCATCCGGTTTCAGCGATAATACGAATACCGGTGCAGTTAAATCCGATTTGCTGCAAAATAAAAATCCGGAAACCAAAAAATCCAAAGGATTTTTTAATCGTTTATTCAAAAGATAAAACGTTTCAGATAACTTGATGTAAAAAGTTTGTATATGTCGAAACTCTTTACGGAGGAATTTACAATAAATGGCTTTCAAAAAAAAGAAAAAAGAGCTTGAATTTCCCACCTCTGTGCAGATTGAAAAGGCGATTCTGAGAGAGAGATACATGCAGAAATATAAGAAGGTGCTGAAAAGCACTTTCGCCTCACTTATTGTTGTTGCGGCAATTGCCGTGCTTATTGCGACTCTCGTTTTGCCCGTTCTGCAGATTCAGGGTACCAGCATGGAACCCACACTCAATGACGGAGAAATTGTTGTTCTTATCAAAACTCCAAAACTTAAAAGAGGTCAGCTGTGTTGCTTCTCTTATCAGAATAAGTTTCTGATCAAACGAGTAATAGGTGTACCCGGCGACAGTATAGTGATTGACGATGAAGGTTATGTCTATGTCAACGACGAGCTTATTGATGAGCCGTATATTATTGACAGGTCAATCGGCGAATGTGATATTTCGTTCCCGATATATGTAACAGAAAACCACTACTTCATTCTTGGTGACCACCGATCAACATCTATCGACAGCCGAAGCTCTGTTATCGGTCTAGTAAGCTCTGATCAGGTTTTGGGCAAGATTGTTTTCAGAATATGGCCTTTCGAATCAATAGGCAGTATAGACACTCAGGCTGCACCTGCACCAACCAAGGAAACTGAAGGATAAATGAAACAATAAAAAGAAAGGGGGTGCGGTAAACTTGTCATCTGTCAATAAAGAATATCTTATAGAACACAAGCATTTCAGGTCAAGAAACAGAAGAATAGTTGTCGCATTTCCTATGATTGCTATTATTGTTGCGATAGTTGTTTTCTGGTGGCTTAAGCTTATCGGCATTCCCGTCACAAGCGACGCACTGTGCGATATTCCTGAACACATTCACTCAGATACCTGTTACAGTGAGGGTGAACTTGTGTGTAAAAAGCCTGAACACCGACACACAGCCGAATGCTTCCCGAATAAGACGGTCGATCTTGAAAATGCGGCTGATTGGGAAAAGACGCTTGAAAACATCACCATCACAAACGATGTTTCGCAGAATCTTCTTTCAGTAGCATCAACACAGATCGGCTATAAAGAAAGTACAAGGAATTACGAATTCAACACAAGCTCACTGAAAAACGGCTACACGCGTTACGGCGAATGGTACGGAAATCCTTATGGTGAATGGAATACAACTTTTGTTGCTTTCTGTATCAATTATGCAAATATAAACGGTTCAGATGTTTTTGAAACATCTTCTGCAGAAACGATGCGTCGTGCATGGCAGGATAAAAGAGTTTATGCGTCTGCTAAGGACTATAGCGGTGCACGAGGTGATGTCGTTTTCTTTGATACAAACTCTGATGGCAGAGCCGACCGCACAGGCGTTGTGGTTTACACAAGCGAAAATGTGTTCATAGCTATCGAAGGCGATGTCAACGGTGCCGTTGAATCTGTTGTGCGAAAAAATACCGATGATGTTATGGGTTACGGTATGACGGGCGAACTTTATGCCGCTGTACATATTACCGGCAACGAAAACGGACAGCAGAACGCAGGTACACTTAAACCTGCGCTTGAAGGTAAGCTCAAATATTATATCCCGAATGATGTAGCTCAGACCCCATATAAACTCAGAGCGGCTCAGCCTCAGGCAATAGCTTCGCAGAATGTTTACGAAAATGAGCCGTTGATTATGATGGCTGCGAACGATCAGAACATCATTTATACATCTCACCTTGAGGATGAAGTGGTAAGTGCAGTGTTCAAAGATCTTGCAGGTAACGAGCTTACGGAAGGCTCAACGGTTTACATTGGTCAGTCATACATTGTTTCTCTTGAATTCAGTGAGGTTAATACAGGTAGCCAGTGGATTCAGTTTGAACACAATGCTGACGGTGTGCTGACTTATCATATACCGTCAAATCTTCACTGCGAAAGATTTGACAGCTGGCACAAAATATCTGCAAAAACTGAAGACGGAACAGTTAAGGATGTTGGTGAATATTTCGTTGATGAAACCGGCCTTTTGCAGGTGCGTTTCTATGAGGACGAAGAAGGAGTAAACTTTGTTGACAAGTATGCAAACGTTGACTTCACCATCGATTTCAGTGCGACTGTTGATAAAACTCAGTCGGGCGACTCAACGGATATTGAGTTCAACGAAGATATCAACATTAATCTTAATGTTGACGGTAACGCAGGTATGAATGTTACCAAAAAACATGCTGAGTATAACGACGATGATCATACCATAGAATACACAATTAAGGTTGAAGCGACGCACGGTCTCGTTAAAGATCTTATTCTGGATGACGAAATCTGGGATTATCAGGTTGCGTTAAGAGATACGATTGTGGTAACGGATCTCGACGGTAATCCGATCGTTCCTCAGCCGACAATCGAAAACCATCCGTATCACAATCAGAGTGCGGACGAAGGCTTCCGTCTCACGGGCTTCCCTGATTTTTCAGCAGGTGAAGGCTTCCTGATTACATACAAAACTCAGCTTTACGACTATGTCCTTCCTCAGGATTTTGTTGAGCTGTGGAACGGTGTAAATTTAAGCGGAACCAACCCCAACGGTGCACCGGTTACTGCGTGGGGTGATGACTGGCAGAGGCTTGAATTCACAAAGATTGAGAAAGACGGTAAACAGGCGGTTATCAAAGATGCCAACGGTAACAATATATCGGTTATCGAATGGGGCGTAGGAATCCGAAAAACAGCTGAAAACCTTCAGGGTACGGTTATTATCGATACTCTTGGTGAAGGTCTTGAGTATTATACTGGTAAGCCAATCCAGGTAAAACGCTATGATGAATGGGGCAACAGGCTGGAGGATGCGTACATCAGCTGGGACGATGTTACCATCACAAACACGGATGGTAAACACTCGATGGAATTTCCTCTTCCTTACGGTTATGCCTTTGATCTGATTTATTATACGACATTCGAACCTCTCGATGAGGGCGAAACAAAGCAATATAAAAACAGAGTTGAAGCAATAATCAATACCAAGCCTGAGGGAACGGAAGGCTCAGCAGATGTTATCGGCTTTGTTCCTCATGTTGAAAAAAGCGCAAGCGGTAATGATGGTGAGTATGTTTACTTTGAAATAGAGGCAGAGGTTTCCTCAGCAATCAAGGATTGGGGACACTTCTTCCTGACGGACCTTGCGGCGTTCTGGGGATATAATAATGCCGAAGGATATCTTTATGTTGAAAATTTGCCGCAGGATCTTGTGATAACGGCAACGACGGAAAGCGGTCAGGTTATAAACTTCACACCGTATGTTCCGGGTGGACCGACAGAAAATACTTATATGCTCGTCGCACCTGCTGAAGGTAATCAGTATCACAGCTTCAATATTCTGTTTAATACAGCAGATACGACATTTGAAAACTCAAAATGGACACTCAACGAGGATGCAACGCTTAAGATAACATATAAGCTTCCGTTCGATGCAGGAACGGGTACTGAATGGACAGGTGAGTTATCCGGCGATAAAATTCTTGAGGATGTGCTTCTTGAGGGATATAAGTTGGCAAACGAGGTTTATCTTAACTATACCGAGGCAATTCAGGGTGTTGCAAGCTCACAGTATGAATATGCCCCGATGATCACCAAAAAAGGCATTGTCAACGAAAACGGAACAATAGATTATACTGTTGTGTTCAATAATACTGTTCCGGGCTCAAACGGCAACAGTGGTTATATCAACAACCATACATTAAATGTTGTTTTCCATGATACTTTTGACGAAAAGCTGGAATATGTCCCGGGTTCGCTTATAGTTACGGGCTATTCACCGTGGGATAAGCATGTATGGCTTGCAAAATATCAGTATCAGGGCGCAGCTTCGGGTAATTCTCTTGAGGTCCGTGCAGAGGATATGAAGCTTTACGAGTATCATCCCGGTGTCGGTTGGGATGTACTTGCGGGAACAACAGATTTTGAAGATTATTATAAATATGTCGGCAAGGGTGGTCAGTTCGTATTTACTTATCAGCTCAAGGTTAAGGATGAGTATATGACGACGACTGATCATTCAAAGTTCCATCTGGACAATACGGCAGAGCTTACATGGGGCACGGATAATACGTCAGGTCCCGTAACGGAATCATCGGAGTTCGAAACAGGCCTTCTGGATAAAATCGTTGCTCAGGAAGATACAAAGCTTATGTTCGGTATCAATGTCAACCGTGGTGCGTTGGATATTCTTGAAGGTGCAGACACTCTCACGATTGAAGATACAATGACAACGAATCTTTCAGTTTATTGGGCTTCAATCAAGCTGGAATACGAAGATCCGAATGGTAATTGGGTGGACTTTGATTCTCAACAGAGCAAGTATACATATACTATCACTTATGACCCGACAACGAATAAGCTCACATTTGTAATACCTGATGAGCTCCACATAAGGATTGACTATACAACCCTTATCACGGAAAGTGGTCTTGTTTCAGTCAAAAACTCTATCGTTGTTGACGGTAAGGCTGAGGTTTCAGATGTTGTTGACGCCATATTCCGTGTTGATAAGCACAGTGGTGACGCTTCAGGTTCAAACCAGAAGATAACACTTATTAAGCAGGACGGTGTTACAAACAATCCGCTACCGGGTGCAAAGTTCAATCTTTATGGCCCGATGGGCCTCTTGGCAGAAGATGTGCCTTCCGGCATACCGCGTACAATTACTGCAGAAGACGGTACCATCCTTTATTACATCGGCACCTATCAGACAGATGCACACGGAATATGTGAGATTGAATCGCAGTTTCTTACTGAGGGTGGACCGTATGCGTTCATAGAAACGGTTGCACCTGAAGGATATAATATTCTGACAAGTCCGGTTTATTTCTATTTCTATGACACAGACCCCAACGGACAGATACAGTCGGTTACAACCCTTATTGCAATTGAAAACTTCGGAGGGTCTGAGCTTATTCCGGAAACAGGCGGTCTGAATATTTACCACACGGCAATAATCGGTTTTGCCTTAACGGCATCTCCGGTTTTGTATAGTTTGATTCGTCGTAAAAGGGAAAGGAGGCGTAAAAACCTCCTTGGCTAGGGAAGCAGTACAAATCCGAACCGGTCTTTAAAGCTGTTCTTGTCGCGGCTTTCAGGACGTATCGGGTTTGAAAGGAGAAATCCTTACTGCACCCAAAGCCACTGAAAACTCCGTAAA
>JAZORX010000078.1:0-7905 GCA_045656845.1 Acutalibacteraceae bacterium
TGTCTGCTATTTTAACAGGAAAATTACCATTACACTTTACTTTACATTATAGTGGTTTTGTTTATATTCTGTTTAAGAATATTGCGTATCATAAAAACAAGTGTTATAATATTCTATAAAAGAAAATATATCATCACTTTATTCCGAAAGGTAATTCAGCAAATACATTGATCGAGTACGGATTGTTTCGTCATTTGTGTGCTCTAAAACTTCAGGAGGTGTGTGGTAGTGAAAATCCTGTTTATTAATCCGAGGACGTCGAAATATACCAGAGCTGTATCAACTCCTCTTGGTCTTTTATCGATAGCGACATATCTGGAAAGCAAAGGATATACCGTTAAAATATA
This sequence comes from Acutalibacteraceae bacterium, assembly GCA_045656845.1. GTDB lineage: Bacteria > Bacillota > Clostridia > Oscillospirales > Acutalibacteraceae > CAG-488. The sequence continues at coordinate 348 of JAZORX010000078.1, forward strand.
CGATAGGTTAATAGATAAAACGAAGCTGGAGAAGGTTATAGAAACTTATCAGCCTGATGTTGCGGGGATTTCTTTGATTTCGTACAAGTCGATTAATGATTCTTTGTATGTAGCTCAGGCTTTAAATGAAGCCGGTATTCCGGTTGTTGTCGGTGGACCTTTGCCGTCAGAGCTTGCCGAGATGACTCTTGCATACAATTTTATTGATATGGTTTCAATCGGTGAGGGCGAGGGCACATGGCTTGATATTGTCAGATATTTTGAAGGGGAAATTCCCACACAGGATGAAATAAAAGGCATTGCATATAGAAATGAGAACGGTGAAGTTGTAAGAACACAGGAGAGGGAATTTATTGACCTTGCAGAGATACCTGCACTCAATTGGTCATTAATTGATGTGCCGAAGTATTTTCAAACCACTTACAGTTGTGATAAAATGCTGTATCTGTATGCTGCAAAGGGTTGTCCCTTCAGCTGCACATTCTGCTATAATAAAGACTATCACAGATGCACTTACCGAAAGAGACCGATTGAGACATTGCTTGAAGATATCAGGGCTTTGGTTGAGAATTACGGTATGAACGGTGTGTATTTTGCCGATGAATTGTGGTGCAGAAACCGAGATGAAATGCACGAAATCTGCGATAAGTTAAAATCTCTTAACCTCGATTTTGTATGGGGTTGTCAGACCAGGATCGGGATTTTCGAAGTTGAAGATTTTGAATATATGTATAATTCGGGATGCAGATGGGTGTTCTTTGGTGTGGAAAGCGGTTCTCAGACAATGCTGAAAAACATTAATAAAAGAATTGATTATGACAAGATAGAACAGTCTTTTAAATATTGCGCCAAAGCAAATATAGCATGTATAGGTTCGTTTATAATCGGTCTGCCGGGCGAAACCTGTGAAGATGCCAAAGAAACTGTCGGATTGATAAAAAAGCTAGAGACAAAGCTTATCAGTTTGAATTATTTATCGATAGTGCCGGGTTCGGAACTGTACAAAGGTTTGATTGATGATGGCAGATATGTCGAGGTTGAAACTCTTGAGGACTTTGGTAAACTGAATTCGATGGAAAAGCTGGAATATAATTTCAGTAATTTACCCGATATAGAGGTAAAGGTTTTAAGAGCCTTTTTTATGTGGAGAAGCTTTAGCGCAAAGGATATTCCGGGCAGCAGTAACTATGATTTTTCAAAGAAAGTTGTTGTTGACGCAATCAAGTCGGTTGATATGAGAAATTTTGCCGGTTTTGTGAATTCGATTTTTTATGCAGGACGAGAGTTTCTGGAGATGGCTTATTATGCTCATTGTTTCCCATCTGTTAATAAAAAGTATGGCTTGAACAGATTTGATAAATAATTACTCAGATATTTATATAGCAACAAAAACGAGCTCTGTCTCTCTTCGGGACATGGCTCGTTTTGATGCTTTTATTGCTATTGTTATTTTATGTTGATATGATATAATAAGAATATATAAGAATGTCGGGGTGAAACTATGAAAACAAAAATGAAGATCTCTTCAAAAGTGATTTATGATTTTTATAAAGATCTTGAAAAGCATAATGTTGAAAATCACGGCCTTATTATGATGAAGGACGGTGAGACTGTTTTTGAAAATTATGTTTATCCGTATTCTGCAGATATGCCTCATACATTGTTTTCGGTAACGAAATCGATCGTTTCAACTGCGGCAGGTTTTGCAATTGATGAAGGCCTGCTTTCTCTCAATGATAAAATTCGTGATATTTTCGGTGAATATCCACGGGACAGAAGCGATGAATGGGAACGGCTGACACTTCGTCATGTGCTGACAATGCAGAGTAACAAGGAGTTTTCTTTTACGCAGGATATGACGGGAGATTATGTCGGGATGTTTATGAAAGCTCCCTTCAGAACGAAGGGCAGAGGCTTTTTATATAGTAACAATGATGCTCATATGGTAGCTGCGGCTGTGCAGAGAGTGGCGGGAATGAACCTTGCGGATTATCTTATGCCACGCCTTTTTGAGCCTCTCGGAATTGAAAAGCCTTTCTGGGAAACTAATTTTCTTGATGAAAATATCGGCGGTACGGGTTGCTACCTTAAGCTCCGTGACCTTGCAAAAATCTGCCAATGCTATGCTGATGGCGGCAAATGGAACGGTAAGCAGGTGATCCCTGAATGGTGGACTAAAACAGCGACCAGCATACATGCAAGACACAGGAACGACAAGGAAAACGGATACGGATATATGTTCTGGATTTTTGACGGCAACTTCAGTATGGACGGCATGTTTGGTCAGAGAGTTACATATCTTAAAGAGCACAATGCAGTTATTGCAGGGCTTAACAGTTGCGTTCACGATAATTATTTTTCCGAAGCTTTTGAGGAAATTCTGCCGAGAGCTTTCTCTGAAACTTGTAGCGATGAGTGGGATGATAAGCTCACTGAGTATCTCAGATCTCTTGACCATAAGCTTATTAAATGCGATAAGCTTCCCGAGATACCGACGGGGAAAACTTTCTGCCTGACACATGCTTCGGATGTTCTAGCGAAAATAATGTTTCCTGCAAGTCTTATTCCTCGGTCTCTGACCTCAAGCTTTGCTCAAAGACCGAAATCAAATCTCGATGAGGTTTCGTTTGATGTTACCGATGATGTCTTTACCGTCCGTTGGAAAGAGGAAGACGACGAGGTAGTCATAAACTGTGGCCTTGACGGTGAGCCTCGTTTTTCAGAGTGCAGCATTAAGGGCTATCCTTATAAAATATGGGCGTATGCGTTTATGGAAAACGGCAGACTCAATGCCGTGATGAAGCCAATCAACACACTGTCAACTCAGAAAGTAACATTTGATTTCAGCGAAAATAAAGTGAAAATGAGCTTTAAGGGTAGTCCGTCATTTGTAGAATTCATAATGAAAAATGCAGATCAGAGTTCGTTTATAAAGAAAAGCGGTAAGGCAAAACCGGCACTTATGAAGGTTGTTCATAAAGCACTTTCAACGACGGAAATGCCGATGACATTCAAATCAAAGTAAAAGAAAACTCGGATAAGAATTACCTTATCCGAGTTGATTTTATTCTTTTTCAATCTCTTCAAGCTTGTATTCGACTTTTGCTCGTCTCTCAGTGAGAGCAGCACGAATCGGCTCAAGCTTTTTCTTTGAGAGGGGATAGAGAATTGTAAGAATGAGAATGAGCGTGTAAACAATAGCAGGAACAATTGTGCACATCCTGTAAATGTTATGTCCTACGCTGCCGACAGTAGTAGTGATTGTGTCTTTTACGGTATCGCTGTAGCCTGTATTCTTAAGAAGCTGCATTCCGCCTGAGTCAGCAATTGTCTGACCGAGGTTTCGTGAGAAGGTGTAAACAGCGTAAATAGCACTTTCGCTGTGGTCTCCTGTTACATATTCGTTGTAGTCTATAACGTCAGTAACAATAGCCCATGTCGTGATGCTGAGGAATGAATAACCCAGACCAACCAAAGCCTGCATAATGAAATAAACAGTAACATTCGGAAGCATTACAGCGTTGTATACGCTTGCGAAAACTGCAAGACCAAGACCGAAAACGCAGAGCTCTTTTTTGCCGAATCTGTCAACGAGCTTAGGCACAAACGGGATCATAAGAGCCATAGGCGCATATGTACATATGGTGTTGATCAGAGAAAGGTCGGAGTTTCCGAAATAGTTTTTGAAAAGGTACTGGTTGAATGAACCGTACTGCAAAAGACCGCTGACAAGTGTTCCTGAAATCGTGATTGTGATGAAAGGAACACTCTTGAAAATAGGAGCGTAGGTCTTTTTGACATCGATTTTTTTCTTGACGGGAGGAATGATAACTCTTTCCTTTGTCGTTTTGAAACAAGCAAGATATGAGAGGATTGAAAACAATCCGAGAATAAGAGCAAAGTAAAAGGCCTTGTCGCCGTTGAATACTGAAATTTCAATACCCTTGCTGTCTGTGACTTTATCGTAAACAACCATCTGGCCGATGAGTGTTACAACTGCACCACCGACGCCAGCACCGATTGTACGGAATGTTGAAAGGAGTGTTCTTCCCTTAGGGTCGTCCGTAATAACGGAAGCGAGTGAGCCGTAAGGGATGTTAATGCCTGTGTAGAGCATACCGTAGGTGGTATATGAAAGATAAGCAAAAATAAGAATGATGGTATAGCTGCTTATGAATTTGTTTATACCGAGGAAGCAAAGCGCCATCGAGAAGCCGAGAGGAATCGAGAACCATTTGAGGTAAGGTCTGAATTTACCGTCAGCGTTCGGCTTTCTTGAGTCAACGACGAGTCCCCATAACGGATCATTAACAGTATCCCAGAGTCTTGTAACAAGGAAAAGAACTGTAATGTCATTATAAACCTTGTCAGCATCAAAACCGACCATAAGGCTGTCTGTGTAGAAAACCTTGAGGAAGGTGGAGATGAATGTCAGCACCAGCAGGTTACCTATATCGCCGAAGGTATATCCGATGCTTTCTTTTATACCGATGGCATTAGGGTGCTTTATAGCATTCTTTGGTGCTGTTTCTTTTGATTTAGCCATAATATTTACCCCTTAAGTTTAGTGCCTTTATTCTATACAATAAAACGGTGATTGTCAATTGAATTGTTGCAAATAAAAAGAAAAACGCGCTTTTGAAAACGCGTTTTTCCGTAATTGAATTAAAGGTTACCTTTTATATTCTTGTCATAGTGCCCGGTATCCTGAAAACCGTTTTCAGTACGGATGCATTCGCCCCACTTGCGTGCGATTTCTTCATAAGAATCCGTCTGTACCTTAGCTCTGTGGAAACCGTCCTTACTTCCCTTTATGCACCAGTCAGAGCTCCACATTCCGTGACCTGTTGCCTTGTATGTCCATAAAGTCCAGCTGTAATCAAGGTTGTTAAGAGTGTTGAAGCAGTTTTCCCATGTGGTCTTCTGATGAGGATAGAATTCACCCATATACATCGGCACATCGAAGTAAACTAATTTTGTGAAGAATGCGAAAAGGTTAAAGATAAAGTTTGAGTTGTTGTAGAAATGAACCTGATATACAACATTGTCCCAACCCTTTGTCCAAGCCTGAGGAAGAGCAAACGCAGTCCAGATACATTCCATTGTGATGATATGATCTTCATCGACAGCCCTTACAGCATCATAGAGTCTGGTATAAGCCATTGTGTTGTTCTTTCTTCTCTCAATTTCACCTGCCGGAACATCACACATTGGCTCGTTGAGGAGGTCGTACATAGCAACTGCAGGGTTACCTTCAAATGTGGATGCTATAGCTGCCCAGAGCTCGTCAGTAAGCTGACGGTATCTTTCACCCTGCTCGGTATCCTCATAGTAGCCGCAGGAATAACCCTTTCCGCTGTGGGGAGCGTCGCTGTGGTAGCCGACTGCACCGTGCATATCAAGGATGACATAAAGCTCTCTTTCGGAGCATTCTTCAACTACCCATTCGAGGCGTGAAAAATCCCATTCGCCGTTTTCGTCAAGGATCTTTGTGCCGTTATCGTCATAGTAGAAGTTTCTGAACCAGAACGGAACGCGTACGCAATTGAAGCCCATCTTTTTAATTTCATCAAGGTCATATTCCGTAATCCAGTTGTCCATAAATGTGTTGAAAAGCTCATAAGTCTTCTCTCTGCCGAAACGGTTTTCAAGGGTTTCAAGGACAGAGTAGTGATCAGTTGCTTCTTCATAAGGACAGAGCCAGTCTTCCCATATCATCCAGGAACCGAGATTGACGCCCTTGAGCTGAATTTCCTCGCCGTTACGGTTGACAAGCTTGCGACCTTTGGTTGTGAGAAAATCCTCTTCCGTAAAGCCTGTTGCAGCAGCTGCGGGTTCAGCAGCAAGAGCAACCGAACAGACTGAAAAAGCCGTTATTAACGCAAGAATTAAGGATAAAACTGATTTGATTGTCTTTTTCAAAAAAATCACTCCTCATAATTTATACCTGAATTATATTATAACAAAGGGCGGATGTCAATTGATGAATGGCTATGTTCAGGTGAAAAATGCAACAAAAAAGAGCCACCCAAGGGTGACTCTTCAGTTTTACTTCTGAGGAAGAATATATTTTTCTTTATACTCATCATAGCTGTGGGTAAAGGTTTCGCTGCCTGATGATTTGTATTCGTTGAGGTATTCGTGAGTATCGAAAACAGATTTGCTGATCTGGATAAGGCAGACAGCAATATTTGAACAATGGTCAGAAACTCTTTCGTAGTTTGTAAGAAGATCTGAAAGAACGAATCCGAGCTCGATTGTGCATTTACCACCTGTAAGACGGGCAATGTGTCTTGACTTGATTTCAGCAAGAAGGTCGTCAACAACCTGCTCGAGGGGTTCAACTCTCATTGCAAGGGCAAAATCGTTTTCTGCAAAAGCTTTTTCGGTAAGCTCAAGGATTTCTCTGATTGCGTTTGTTGCAACCTTAAGCTCAGCAGTCGCATTGGCAGAGAAGTTGATGTCTTTATCGTTGATTTCCTGTGCGGCTTTAGCGATGTTTACTGCGTGGTCACCGATTCTTTCAAAGTCGCCGATTGCGTGAAGAAGAGTTGAAACAGTGTTAGCGTCGTTGTCAGTGAGGTTATGGTTTGAAACCTTGACGAGGAATGTGCCGAGCTTGTCCTCATAGTCGTCAAGCTTTTGCTCACTCTCAATGATTTTATCAACTACTTTTGTGTCAAATTTTTCAACAAGAGAGATCGAATCAAGCAAAGCTTCGATAGCAACCTGACCCATCTTTACGGTATAGTTTTTACCTTCTGAAACAGCGAGAGACGGCGAGTTGAGAAGACGGTCGTCGATGAATGCACTCTTGCCGGTAGCTCTTTTGTCTTTGACTGTTTTCTTCGCAAGTTTTTCAAGAAGCTTTGAAAACGGGAAGAGGATTACTGTTGTTGCAATGTTGAAAATACTGTGCACAATAGCAACTCCTGCGGGAGCGATTGCTGAGCCGGTAAATGCAAAGTTGAAAATCATATCTGAAACATAGAATCCCGTAAGGAGAATTGCAGTTCCGATTACATTGAAATAAACATGAACTGCGGCAACTCGCTTTGCGTTTTTACTTACTCCGATACTTGAAAGTACGGCTGTGATACAAGTACCGATATTCTGACCCATAATAATGGGAATAGCCATACCGTAAGAAATAGCACCTGTAAGTGACAACGCCTGAAGAATACCGACTGTTGCAGATGAGCTCTGGATGACGGCTGTCATTACGATACCGAGAAGCAGACCTAAAATCGGATTTTCAAACATCACGAGAAGATTACGGAAGCTCTCCATCTCTGAAAGGGGAGACATCGCATCGCTCATCATATCCATACCGAACATCAGCACGGCAAAGCCGAGACAGATACCACCGATATCCTTTGTGCGGTTCTTCTTAGAAATCATAATAAGAAGGATACCGACGAAAGCGATGATTGCTGAAAGCACAGTAGGCTTGAGGAGCTGAATGAAGAAATTGTCGCTCTCAATACCTGCAAGGCTGAGGATCCAGGAGGTTGCGGTTGTACCGATGTTTGATCCCATAATTACGCCGATTGCCTGA
>JAZORX010000079.1:0-21313 GCA_045656845.1 Acutalibacteraceae bacterium
CGTTGCAACTTCTTTATTGCTGAAATCCTCAAAATAAACCAGCTGCAAAACCTGCCTGTATTCAGGCTTGAGCCTGCACATCGCCTTATGAAGAATAATCTTCCTCTCTTCTTTCAGGAAGGCTTTTTCAAAGTCCGTCTCTTCTGCCGTCAGATTTATACAATCCTCTGCAGAAACTTCTTTAATTTTTGAACTTTTTCGAAGGAAATTGAGAGCGACATTTCTTCCGATTGCATAAAGCCATGTTTTAAAGCTCGACCTGCCTGAAAAGCGAGGCTTTTTCGTAACGATTTTAACGAAGGTTTCTTCCGTCAGCTCTTCAGCAATATGTAGGTTGCAGACAAAGCCGTTGATATAAAACATCAGCCCGTCTTTATAATCTTTGATTATTTCAACAAAACCATTGTCTTCACCGTCAAGGAAACGGCGGTAGCTACTTGCACCGTTATCCATCAGATTCCCCCTTTCTGAAAGGTTTGCCCTTCATTTATTAGACCGAAAAAAGAAACTTAACCTCACAGTTATTATAACGATTTTTCAGACACCCCGTCAAATTCGGGTTTGTCGGGGGCTTTCAATCATGAATAATTTTTCTCTATGTCCGTAGGGGCAGATATTATCTGCCCGTGGTTTTCGAATTATATTAACGGGAACATAATATGTTCCCCTACGAAGTCGACTGAATCGTAGTTCGTAGGGTTCAACGCTTTGCGACGAACCGATAATTCTGCGATGTTTTACGGCGTGTCGCAAGCGTCACGCCCTACGAGAACGATTATAGACAGGCATTAAAAATCAGCGTCGCAGACCCTCACTTATTCCCTCTTACTTCTTACTTATTACTTTTCGGGATTCATCCCCACAACCCCGAATTTATCGTTTGCTTATCATCGCCTTCCGAGAAAAAAGCACCCGGCAAGATTTTGTTTCCTGCCGGATGCTCCGTTTTATTCAATTTGAAAATTATTCAGTCTTTCCTCCCGAAAGACTCTTTGCAACATAGCTGTACTTTGCAAAATTATACTGCTCTTTTTCCTGCGTAACATTTCCGTATTCAATCGCACGGGTCGGGCAGTTTCCGATACAAGCCATACAGTGAGAGCAGTGGCCACCCCAAAGAGGTGCCTTGTTTTTGATTTCAATATTATTCAGAGGACAGAGCTTTGCACATTTACCACAGCCTACGCAATCTTCCGTCGAATAAAAATCATCGGCACGGAGCTTAAGCTTAGTCCATACAGGATTGAACGGAACCGTTATAATCGTTTCAAGGAAAAAGATATGCCTTGCCTTAAGCTTTCCGCCTTCAAGAATTGTTTTAGCTGCAGGCGCTATCTGCTCATAGCTGGTTTTTATTCTTGATTCAACCTCTTCTTTATCAAGCATGGGATAAGAATCGTTTGCGACATAGTTTCGCGGCATCCTGAATTCAGCGCGTCCGCAATATTTCATACCCTTTTTAATAAACATCCACTTTGCAAGCTGAGCAGAAACTCCGCAGTAGCCTCCACTCGTGAAGACAAAATATACATTCTTGTTTCCTGAAAACTTCTGCTTCCTGAGATATTTGCTCATAAACCTCGGCATCTCGCAGACATAAACGGGAGCGCAGATAACAAACGGTTTTTCCGAATGAATCGGGCTGTAATCCTGCTTTCTGATACGCTCAAGAAGATTGACGCATTCGTCATCAAGTGCCTTTGCAAGTTCTTTTGCGATAAACTCCGTATTTCCCGTTGCTGAATAATAAAGTACCATGTTGCCCTCCGTGACTGATTTGACACATTTATGTATATGTATAAAAATCCGAACTCGCTAATAATAGCACAGTAAGTATATGAGTGTCAACATCTTAACAGACCTTTTTAAGATAGTTTTATCTGCTGTTTCAACAAAAATAATATTGAAAAAAATATTTCTTTTGCTTTAAGAAAATATTGATATTCAAAAAATGATGTGATATAATTTTCTCTATTAAAAAACCGTTCCACGATTTTTCGAGGAAATATATATTCAGGAGGTCAGTATTATGGATCAGAACAAAAGACCCGAATCAATGGAAAGAATCACCACACCCGAGCTCGCAGAAGCTTTCATCGCTGAGCAGGTAAAGGCTGTTCAGGAGCAGGTTGGCGACAAAAAAGTCCTTCTCGCTCTTTCAGGCAGTGTAGACTCTTCAGTCGTTGCAGCGTTGCTTATCAAGGCAATCGGCAAGCAGCTCGTTTGCGTTCATGTTAACCACGGACTTATGCGTAAGGGCGAAAGCGAAAATGTTATCGAAGTTTTCAGAAACCAGCTCGACGCTAACCTTATTTACGTTGACGCAACAGACCGTTTCCTCGACCTTCTTGCAGGTGTAAGCGATCCCGAGAAAAAGCGTAAAATCATCGGTGCAGAGTTCATCAAAGTTTTTGATGAGGAATCTGCAAAGCTTGACGGAATTTCATTCCTCGCTCAGGGTACGATCTATCCCGATATCCTTGAAAGCATCAAGCAGGCAGAGGGCAAAAAGGCTGTTAAGTCTCACCACAATGTAGGTGGCCTTCCCGAAGATATGGAGATGCAGCTTGTTGAGCCCATCAAGCTCCTCTTCAAGGATGAAGTAAGAGTAGTCGGTGAAGCTCTCGGTCTTCCCCACGCAATGGTTTACCGTCAGCCGTTCCCGGGTCCCGGACTCGGCGTTCGTTGCCTTGGTGCAATCACAAGAGACAGACTCCACGCTCTTCGTGAAGCTGATGCAATCCTCCGTGAGGAATTCGACCTCAATGGTCTTGCTGAAAAGGTATGGCAGTATTTCATCGCAGTGCCCGATATCAAGAGCGTTGGCGTTAAGGACGAAAGCCGCTACGAAGGCTGGCCGGCAATCATCCGTGCTGTTAACACAACAGACGCTATGACAGCAACTATCGAAGAAATCCCCTATGCAGTTCTTCATAAAATCACTGCAAGAATCACAAACGAAGTTGAAGGCATCAATCGCGTTCTCTTCGACCTCACTCCCAAGCCGACAGGCACAATCGAGTGGGAATAATAAATTAAACAAGCCATCCGAAAGCTTCAAGCTTTCGGGTGGCTTTAGTTTTGTAAAAAATCATTAAGAAAACTGCGAATTATAAAGTGTGCTGTAAAACCCTCCGAGCTTTATAAGCTCGTCGTGAGTTCCCTGCTCGGTGATTTCACCGTCACGGACAACGAGAATCGTATCTGCATTCTGAATTGTTGAAAGACGGTGCGCGATTACAAAGCAGGTGCGCCCCTCCATCAGGTCATTCATCGCACTCTGAATCTGAATTTCCGTTCTTGAGTCAACATTTGAGGTTGCCTCATCAAGAATAAGCATTGGCGCATCCGAAAGAAATGCTCTGGCAATCGTTATAAGCTGACGCTGCCCCTTTGAGATATTTACACCGTCATCGGAGAGTACGGTATTGTAACCATCGGGCAGACTTTCAATGTAAGAATCTATCTTCGCTGCCTTTGCTGCCGCTTTCACCTGCTCCATTGTTGCATTTTCTTTACCATAGACGATGTTTTCATAAATCGTGCCGTAGAAAAGCCATGTATCCTGCAAAACCATCGTAAACGCAAGTCGCAGATCCGAGCGTTTTATTTTAAGCGTCGGGACAGAATCTATTCGTATCTCGCCCGACTGCGGATCGTAAAATCTCATAAGCAGGTTGATAATCGTCGTCTTGCCTGCTCCCGTCGGTCCGACTATCGCAACGGTCTGACCCATTGATGCCGAAACAGAAACATTTTTGAGAATCGTTTTTTCGGGAGTATAGCCGAAGGTGATATCGTCAAGTTCTGCATCGCCCTTGACCTCCTTTAAATTCTTTGCATCCGGCAGGTCGAGAGACTCAGGCTCTTCATCCAGAATTCTGAAAACACGCTCCGCAGCCGAAAAGGCAGACTGAAACTCGTGCAGAATATTTGAAAACTCATTGATCGGCCCTGCAAATTTGCGGGAATACTGAACAAACTGCGCAACTCCGCCGAGAGATATGAAGAAAAGCGTTCCTGCTGCAAACACTCCGCTCTGTGAATACATATAAAGTATTCCGCCGAAGATTGCTACCAGAGAAATTGAAATATTGTTTATAAAATTAATTGTCGGGAAAAGCAATGCCGCATTATATTCCGCATCGTAGTACGCATTCATCGCGTCCTCGTTGCGCTTGTTGAAGCGCTCTGAAATAACCTTCTGCCTGCCGTAAGCTTCAATCGTTCTTGTACCCGAAAGCATTTCTTCCGCATAACCGTTAAGCTCACCGTATTTCTTTGATCTTGCACGGAACAAAGGTCTGACCTTTTTAGAACGGTAACGGGTAAAGAAAATTGACACGGGAACCGTAAAAACAAAAATCAGGAGCAGTACTTTTGAAATCTGCCACATAAAGATAAGCGAACCGATAACCGTATAAACGCTCGTCATTACCTGCACAAGATCGTGCGAAAGCGTACCGTTTATCGTGTCTATATCATATGACAAATGGCTGATTATATCGCCCGTTGAATGGGTGTCGAAATATCCGACGGGCAGAGTGTTGAGCTTTTCAAAAAGCTCTTTTCTCATTTTATAGGTGATTTTCTGGCTCAGATGAATCATAATCACCGCAAGAATATACGCAAGTACGGCAGATGCCGCATAGCAGATTATCATTTTGATAACATTTTCCCACACCAAGGGATAATCAACACCTGACGCAGATTCAATCGCATCAATGGCTGCGCCCGAATAGCGTGGACCAAGCAAAGAAAGCTGATTTGAAAGCAGGGTGAAAATAACCGCAGGGATGAAAAGATGCCACTGATTGATAACATATCTTCCGAGCCTGAGCATTATGCCTTTATTGTCTCGTTTGTGTTCTGCTGCTTTTTCTTTTTTCTTACTCAACGAAAGCACCTCCCATCTGGGATTCGCTTATTTCGCGATATTCGGAACAGTTTTCAAGCAGATGCTCATGCTTACCCTGTCCGATAACCTTTCCGTCATCGATAACGATAATGTGGTTGCAGTTTTTAACGGAGCTTACGCGCTGTGCGACAGTGATAATTGTTGAATAAGACATATCCTCATCAAGTGCTTTTCTCAGGTTTGAATCGGTCTTATAGTCAAGCGCAGAGGATGAATCGTCAAGAATCAATATTTCCGGGCGTGATGCAATTGCACGGGCAATAAGCACTCTCTGCCTCTGACCGCCTGAAAGATTTGTTCCCTTTGATGAAAGCATATGTGAATATCCGTCTGCAGTCGCAGTTATGAAATCGTGCGCCTGTGCTGTTTTTGCCGCTCTGATTATTTCTTCCGTTGAAACATCTCTGCCGAAGCGGATATTTTCCTCGATTGTATCAGCATAGATAAAATCGTTCTGCAGAGCAATGCCAAACATCGAAGTGAGCTGCTCACGGGTGTAGGATTTTATGTTTTTTCCGTTAATGCGTATTTCACCCGAATCGGGTTCATAGAAGCGAAGCAGAAGCTTGATAAAGGTCGATTTGCCGCTACCTGTTGCACCGATGATTCCGAGCCTTTCTCCCTTTTTAAGAGAGACCGAAATATTCTGAATATTATTCTTCTTCCCTAAGTATGAGAAAGACACGTTATCAAATTCTATATGCACACCGTTCTTTTTCGCCGTATCCTCTACCACATCGAATTTATCCGCAGTTTCAAGCACTTCCGCAATACGGTTTGCTGAAGCTGCACATTTTGTATACATAACAAACATTCTTGAAAGCGACATCATAGCCATAGAAATAAGAGTGAAATACTGCATAAAGGCAATAACCGTTGCCGGTGAAGACAAGCCCTTATCAACCCGAAGCGCTGCAACGGCAACAACGGCAGCAATTCCGAGATTCATAAGAAGAGTCATCGCAGGGTTGACTATACCCATAATCGTGCCTGCGCGTCTCTCCTGCCTTGAAAGCTCTGCATTCACCTTGTCATACCTGCGATTTTCGTGTTCATTTTTTGAAAGCGCTTTGATAACTCTGATACCCTGCATATCCTCTCTGGCAACCCTGACCATACTATCTACAGATTTCTGCACACGGCTGTAAAGAGGCACACCTCTGCGCGAAACACCGTAAACCGTTATGAAAATTATCGGCAGCGTTGCAATCATAACAAGTGCCAACACGCTGTCCATAATAAGAGTCAGCGTGATTCCTCCAAGAAGGAGAATCGGCGCTCTGACGCCCATTCTCTGCATCATACCGATGAAATTATGAACATTGTAGGTATCCGTTGTAATTCTTGATTCAAGCGACGGAATTGTAAACAAATCTGTATCTGCAGAGGAAAGATAGAGCGTTTTTTCAAACAGCTCCTTTCGCATTGCTTTTGAAAAATTGGTTGTAACTCTCGCTGCCATTCGGTTGGCAATAATATTACCAAGGCACGCCACAACAGCAAAAAAGACCATAACTCCGCCGTAGGCAACAACCCTTCCGACATTCATTACAGTTATTACTTCCTCAAGTATATACGTTAAAATATACGGCAGAATAAGCTCTGCCATCGTGCCCGTAACCTTTATTAAAAAGCCAACAAGCATCCTCAGGCGAAATGGCCTGAGATAAGATAAAATTCGTTTCATTCTGATAGCTCCGAAATAAATTACATATAGGAAATTATACCCCTGCTGATTTATGGTGTCAATAAAGACAATATATACAGAATCGTTAAAAAGACACAAATCCTGCTTTACTCCGCTAAAGCATTGACCTTTGCTGTTTTATATGCTACAATCCATTTACAAAATCAGCACCTTACTGTTTAAAGGGGTGAAAGCTGTGTATAACAAGGTTTATATAGAAATCACAAATATCTGCAATATGAGCTGTTCCTTCTGCCACGGGCATAAAAGATCACCGAAGCAGATGAGCAAGGAAGAGTTTGAGCTTATTCTTGATAAACTTTCAGATAAAACTGAATACATATACTATCACCTGATGGGCGAGCCACTTACGCATCCTCTGCTTCCTGAATTTATAAAACTCGCAAAGGAGCAGGGATATAAATCGATCATCACAACCAACGGAACTCTTTTAAACAAACGCAAAGACGAGCTTTTATCTGCAGGGGTGCATAAATTCAACATTTCCCTGCACAGCTTTGAGGGAGACTCCGACGAAAAACATATGAGCTACATCTGCAATCTTGCAGAATTTGCAAAAAGTGCTGCCGAAAACGGGATCATCGTCGTTTTCAGACTTTGGAACAATGGCTTTGATGACGGCAAGAACGAAACCGTATTCAACCTTCTGAAGCAGAATATAGACGGTGAATGGGCAGAAAACACCCGTGGCATCAGGATACGGAACAAAATTCATCTTGAATGGGGCGAACGCTTCGAATGGCCCGACTGCAACGCAGAAATCAAGGGAAACCGCTTTTCCTGCTACGGTCTACGAGACCAGTTTGGCATCCTTTCAGACGGTACGGTCGTCCCCTGCTGCCTTGACAGCGACGGAATCATCAACCTCGGCAATATTTTTGAAGAAGATATAGATGCTATCCTTAACTCGGAAAGAGCATTGAGAATAACAGAAGGCTTCAAAAACGGAATCGCATCCGAAGATTTATGCAAAAGATGCGGATATGCTCAGAGATTTGTATTCGGTTAAAAATATAACAAAGTTTCAATAATCGATTGACATTGTGTTTTTTTTATCTTATTATATTTATGTATGAAAATTTATACTGAAATAAAGGAAGTGTTTTAATGGACAAGCAGTACGAAGCTTTATTTACCCCCTGGAAGATAGGTAACGTTGAAATCAAAAACAGAATCGTTATGTGTCCCATGGGCGGTACATCTTTGTTTGGCTGGTTTGAGCTCGGCGGTTGTCACTTTGACAAGGAAGCAGCAAAGCTTTTCCTCGAAAGAGCTAACAACAATGTTGGTCTCATCATCCCCGGTATCGCACCGTTGCGTGATACATTCTGGGGCAAGTGGCTCTGGCAGAATCCTAAGATGTTTGAAGACCTTAAAGTGTTTATGGATGAACTCCATAAGACAGGTGCAAAGCTCTTCGTTCAGCTTACTGCAGGTATGGGCAGAAGCTGGGCTATCACAGAGCTCGTTGCTCCCCTTCACAGAAATAAATTTACACGCGCGCTCGTTAAGCCTATTCTTGACACATCACATGAGTTGGCTTGTCCGAGCCCCCAGCCCGCACGTTGGGCTCCCGATATCACCTGCCCTGAAATGACAAAGCATCAGATTCAGGAAATCATCGAAGCTTTCGCAAAAACAGCAAAGCTCTGCCGCGATGCAGGTGTTGACGGTGTTGAAGTTCATGCTGTTCACGAAGGTTACCTTCTTGACCAGTTTGCAATTGAATTCTTCAATAAGCGTACTGACGAATACGGTGGAAGCTTTGAAAACAGATATCGTTTTGCAGTTGAAGTTGTTAAGGCTATCAAAGAATCCTGCGGTCAGGACTACCCTGTTTCTCTCCGTTACTCAGTTGAATCAAAGATGAAGGGCTTCTGCGAAGGCGCAATGCCCGGTGAGGATTACAAAGAAGTTGGCCGTGCAATGCCTGAGTCTGAGAAGGCTGCAAAGTACCTTCAGGATGCAGGCTACGATATGCTCAACGCTGACAACGGTACATATGACTCATGGTACTGGGCACATCCGCCGATGTATATGCCGCAGAACTGTAACCTTGACGATGTTGCTCACATCAAGAATTTCGTTGACATCCCTGTTGTTTGTGCAGGTAGAATGGAACCCGATGTAGGTGCAAAGGCTATTGCAGAGGGTAAGATCGACGGTGTCGGCGTTGCCCGTCAGTTCCTTGTTGACCCCGAATGGATCACAAAGCTCATTGAAGACAGAGTTGAAGATATCAAACCTTGTATCTGCTGCCACGCAGGCTGCTTCAACTTCTCAACTTCAAAGGGTCATGCTAATACACAGGACCTTTTCGATACAATGGGCCTTTCCCGTTGTGCTCTTAACCCCAAGACAATGCAGTCTAAAAAATTCAAGATCCTTCCTGCTAAGAAGCAGAAGAAGATTGCTATTATCGGTGGCGGTATCGGCGGTATGGAAGCTGCTATCGTCTGCGCACAGCGCGGCCACAAGGTTGACCTTTACGAAAAGACAGACAAGCTCGGCGGTGTATTCATCGCAGCAGCTGCTCCGTCATATAAAGAAAAGGACCGTGACCTTATCGCATGGTACAACCGTGAGGTTAAGCGTTACGATGCAATCAAGATCCATATGAATTCAGAAGTTAAGGACATCGCTTCTCTCGGTGCTGATGAAGTTATCATCGCTACAGGTTCAGTTGCAAACAAGATTCCCGTTCCGGGTGCAGATAAGGCAATCGAAGCTGTTGACTTCCTTCTCGGCAACAAGACAGTCGGGGACAACGTTGTAGTTGTCGGTGGTGGTCTTACAGGATGCGAAATCGCATACGAGCTTTATCTTCAGGGCAAGAACCCGACAATCGTTGAGATGCAGGATGACCTTATCACAACTCCGGGTGTTGCTCTTGCAAACACAAGCTTCCTTCGTGACTTCTTCAAGGCAAACAAGGTTCCTGTATATCTTGAGACAAGAACAACTGAAATCCGTGATAACGGCGTAACAATCGCAACTAAGGACGGCAAGAAGATTGATGTTCCTGCTGACAATGTTATCCTTTCAGTTGGTTACAAACCTGCTCCCCTTATGCCGAAAGCAAAGCATGTTCACGTTATCGGTGACGCAGCTAAAGTCGGCAACCTCAGAACAGTTATCTGGGGCGCTTGGGATATTGCAATGAA
Source organism: Acutalibacteraceae bacterium (assembly GCA_045656845.1). Taxonomy (GTDB): domain Bacteria; phylum Bacillota; class Clostridia; order Oscillospirales; family Acutalibacteraceae; genus CAG-488. The sequence goes on from JAZORX010000079.1 coordinate 9,791, forward strand.
GCTGTAATTTCCTGAATCAAAACTTTATGCGACCTGAAGAAATTCGGGTCGCTTTTATTATTGTAAACAGTTATCTTTTATGTTAGAATACAATTAAAATAAATGCAGAGGATGGTTTTATGGCAAAGTCAAGTCCTGCTTTCATAAAGAAAGCAAAAGATACTTTCAACACTGCAAAAACATATTGGAATACTCCGCCAAAAGGCAACTATGTTTCTTATAAGGAAGTAGCTTTTCTCAGCGGTGCAGGCTTCGGAGTTCATTGGACAACTCTTTTAGCTTCCGTAATTGCGCTCAATGCAGGCAACTTCCTCGTCGGTGCGTGCATCGGTCTTAAGCCTATAGATTTGCAGATTATGCTCAATGTTGCAAACATCGTAGGTATCCCTATCGGAATTTTCAGAAGCTGGTATTATGATAACCACAACCTGAAAGGCGGAAAATTTCTTCCTTTTATCCGTATGACAGCTATGCCGATTGTTCTTGTTTCATTGGTCTTTGTATGGCTGCCGTATGAAAATATGAGCTATATAACAAAGGCTGTCGTCGTTGAGGTGATGTATCTTCTTCTCAACATTTTCCTTTGCTTCTACAACGAAAGCTACACCTACTTTCAGCAGATTATCAGCCCCGATGCCCAGGAAAGAGCAACGGTTATGAGCATCTCTCAGGTGGTTTATTCCTTTGCACCAACGCTTTCAAACCTTTTTATTCCTCTCATCGCCGGTCTGACCTGGGGTCTTGATAACATCTGGACTTACAGAATTATTTATCCCATTTTCACCATAATCGGCCTTGTTTTCAGCATCATCTTTTTCCGCAAGGTTAAAGAAAGGCTCATTCTTCCGAAGAAGAGACCCGAACCCGTGCGTATGCTCGACGCAATCCGTGAGGTCGCAAAAAACAAGTATTACTGGATCATCCAATCTGCAAACTGGGTCAGTTTCCTTGAAGGAGGTTACGGCGTACTTCTCGGTTGGTCTTTCGTCTACGCTTTCGGCGGCAGATATGAAGCAACACTTGGACTTGCCAATACCCTCATCGGAAACGCAGGCCTCTGGTCTATGCTTCTTGCGCCCTTAGCTATCAAAATTCTGGGCAAAAGAAACCTGCTCATAACCGCAAACACAATCAACATTTTTGTTCTCATCGGCGTTTATTTTGTTTACAGAAATCTTGTTCTGGTCTGTGTTCTCTGGTATTTCAACACATTTATAAACACCTTCTGGAATATCGTTCAGCATACCATTCAGGCAGATATGCGCGACTATCATCAATGGAAAACGGGAGTCCGCGTTGACGGCCTTTTCGGTCCTCTCGGTATGATAGGAACGGTTATCGGTCTTTTCACGGGAATGGTTTATCCGACGGTTTACGAAAAGATGGGTCTGCTTGATGACTACAGCATCCTCTATGACGATACAATTCGTAACAATCTTTTTGAGGTTCTGATTATTCTTTCAGCTCTCGGTGCTTTCCTCAATCTTGTTCCCTTCATCTTCTACGACCTGACTGAAAACAAGCACAAGGCTTATGTCAGCGTTCTTAAAATCCGCACCATGTTTGAAAACTATGCTCTGGGTAACGCTGACGACGAAGAAATCGCAGAAGCGATGGAGATAATCAATCAGGCAAAAGAGCTCAACGGCAAAGAAAAAACAGCTGCTGATAAAACAGCTTTGAAAAACGCAAAACAGATGCCTAAATCTACTCCCGAAGAGAAGGAACTTCGCGCTCAAGCCATTAAGGCGGCTAAACGAGAGATTAAAGACACCAAAGAGCGTAATCTCGCAATCGAAAGAGCTCCCATAATTATGGAAGACCTTAACAAGTTCTCATCAGCCGCAGGCAAGCTTCGTATCGCTCAGGCTGAAATAGATATCAGAAACGATCTTCTTCATTATTATGAAAATGCCCAGAACGATCTGCAAAACGCAAGAAGCCTTCCAAGAAGGACAAAAACAGAAAAGGAAATCCGTTCTGACGCAATCAAAAATGCAAGAGTCAAGAAAGAGGCTGCTGCTCTCATCCGCAAATACGGCAAAGAAAACATCAATGCTCCCGACGAAAAAGAAAAGCAAGCACTTCTTACCCGTGAACACAAGAATTTCCTTGAAGCTATGAAGACAAAGCAGGAAATCCGTGTTTATCTTAAAAATGAATCTGTTTACCGCAGAGCAATCAAGCCTTACACGGACGCAAAGATCCTCCTCGCTCAGGCAGAGTATTATTCAAAATACAACAGCATTTCTATAGAATATAAAACATCATAAAATCAGAAAAACCGAAACTGCATCTGACAGTTTCGGTTTCTTTTTATCTGAAGAGTTCAAGGTCTATTCCGTCTGCGACAATCTGCCCACCTTCAAGGTTCGGGTGCAGATAATCCTTGCCGAGATACTCCTTCTTTGAGCAATTCGGTTTTTCCGGATTTACGCAAAGGCTCGCCTGATCATAAACAGCATAAAATTTATCTTTATTCTCTTCGAGCAGCTTGTTGTATTCGCTGACGGATTTTTCTTTGTGCGGTCTTGAATCTACGCATTCGCCGAAATTCAGCACATTGAAAACAATCAGCTTCTTTCCGTTTTCTCTGAGCTTTTCACCAATGCCGACAACAGCATCCAACGCCTCTTTCGCTGAAGGAAAATCCTTCTTCGGTGCAGCAATTGTGCCCGGCTGAAGAAAATCGTTAGTGCCGAGAGCAAAAACAACATACTCCGTATCGGGATAATTCAGGACATCTCTTTTGAGTCTGTTAATACCACTGATTCCGAAAAGTCCTTTGCAGATAAATCTCTTTCCGTAATCAAGACGGATACGGTTACCCATAATAGACTTGTTGATAACGGAATATCTGCCCTCGTACTCTTCACGGATTCTCTTTGAAAAAGCATTTGTCCAATATCCCTGCTGGCTGATTGAATCGCCGAAAACGGTTATCGCAGATGCGCCCGTATCATTGAGAAGCTCGACGGACTGAAAAAGAGGAATCGGCTTGTGGAAATACATCCTGAGCACCTTTGACGCTACCTCACGGACACTGTCTCTTATGCGAGGCTGATTGGAGACATTTTTTTCGTTTGTAACATCGCCCTTGACGGTTATTAGCTTTACATCGTTGATGAGATTTCCGCTTCTGAGTGCGCCCTTTTCAACATAGGCATTCACACAGAAAAACTCATCCGTTTCAACATCCAGATCAACCTCATCCGTCCTGACAATTTCGCCCTTTTCAAGAAGGAAAGAGCTCTTGCCACCCACGGTTATTTTTTTGCAGTCATCTTTGAAATTGCCGTTTTCATCGCACCGTGCAACGGTAAGCGCACCTATCTGAACATCATTCTTTGCGCATTCATTTGAAAGCTCCAGACGGACACCTTTGCCTGAAAAATAAGAACGGATAACCATTCTGTATGTTTTCTTGCACGAAGGATAATAGAAAAAAGAAAAAGCCGAATGTGCCTGACCCCAGACCTGAACCCATTTTTCCTGCATAAAGTCACCCTCTTTAAACTGTCCTGATTACTAAATTATTTTCATCATCAATTCTTCCGACGCATTTTTCATAAAACTCATACGGAGCATCGAACACATTGTTTTTAACTGCAACACTTTCAATATATTCAAGCCACATAAGGTGCTTCTCTTTTTTGGCACCTTTGAAAACATTATTCTCAAGAATAAGCTTTGCGTGAACAAATTCCTTCGAATCCTCTTTCATAACCTTAGGAGTGCAACGGATTGAAGGAGAACCCTGCCACATTTCCGCATATTCGCAATTTTCAACGAGGTTGTTTCTGAAGGTTACACTTTTCGTGTATCCTGATTCAAACCAGAAATTGCAGTCATCCTCAAGCAGAAGTGCAGGACCCCAGAGATTACAAAAGCGATTGTTTTCGATTATGACCTCGCCTCTCGTTGTGCAGAGAACACCTCGTCCGCAGGTCGGGCCGAAATCGCAGTTTTTTACATAAAGATCAGGAGTCCATGTTGCATTTTCTACAACATCTTTATCAACTTCAATCTGTGGCAGCCCCCTGTCAAGAGAGAGCAGAATATCCGTATCGTTCAGCTTTTCGTATGATACAACCTTTGTTTTGGCATAAGGGATGAGCGTATCCCACTTGATGAATTCAAGCTCATCGTCCTTTTCAAAAGCCTGAAAGCCCCACGACTCCGGGTGCATAAAACGGACGGTGATTTCTTTTTTATCTTCATCGGCAGCAACAATTCTCAGATGAGTTCCATGAACATTGACATAGTCATCCTGCGCACCGTAAGCCTTACACGAATCAATAGTCAGCTTACCCTTGCAGCCTGAAAACTGAAAGAAATCTGCCGTGCTTGCGACCGTCCTGCCCGAAGCAGGCGTGAAGTCACAATTTTTATAAGTAACATTTTCGCAAAACTGAGAAACCATACCCAGACCGTGCATAAACTTTATTCTCAGACCCTCAAAGCTGAGATTTCTGCATCTCTGAAAGAGTCCACCCGTCTGATCGCGGACAATATTTCTCGTCTGAAAAATATGACCCGGAACAAAATCTGCATCCTTATTTTTAAGAGTTACCCTGATTGTTCTTTCGCTTATCTTTTCAACCTTATCAAAGTCAAGATCGTTACGGTCAAAGTCCCTGCACATACGCTTTTCAGGGTCGTAAACCTTGACATATCTGCCCTGCACATGAGGTCTGTTTTCCCAATAAGGCTTTCCGTCAAAGTCATCCTCACCTTGCCAGAAAAGCTCATTATCCGTCACTCTGAAACGGCATTCAGGATTAATCCTCAACTCACAAACTCCATCAATATTTGAAACGACTGTAAACTCCGTCATCGTCGGGCAGAAATAATCAAGAGTCAGATTTTTCATTGTGATGTTTTCGCATTTATTAAACAAAAACGGTGTCATCTTGCCGTGAATGATAATTTCTGCACCGTTACCGTCGATTGTAACATCCTTCTTCCCATCAAGAAAGATTGCAGAAAATTTCAGCCCTTCTGGGTTTTCGTGTCTCTTTGCAGTATTGGAGCAGAAATATCCCCTTTTTTCAAAGGAATTTTCAGGAAAAGCGTGGTAAACCTTTCCCTTTTCAAGAATGACGGTTTCACCATCCTTAATATTTAAAAACAAGCTGCTTAATTCATTCATAGTGCCACCCACCTTCGCCTTTATTATAACGATTTCAATTATCTTTTGCAACATTAAAAACAATCCTGTTGAAATATACTCTATGCTGTTGTATAATAATTTTATCAACATTACGGAGGAGTAATTATGGCAAAAATTATCGGACAAGCAATTCCTAACATCCCCTGGCAGGATAAGCCCGAAGGATATAAATACCCCGTCTGGCGTTACGACGGAAACCCCGTTATAACAAGAGACAACCTCTACGGAGCAAACAGCATTTTTAACTCTGCAGTTGTCCCCTACGGCGACGGCTTTGCAGGCGTTTTCAGAGTTGACGATATCTGCCGTGACCACACACTCGTCGTCGGTTACAGCAAGGACGCAATCAACTGGGAGCTTGAAGAAAAGGGTATTTTCAGAGGTTACGACCCGAGACTCTGCGAAATTGAAGGCAAATACTACCTTTCATGGGTTAACCTCACACCTCACGGCACAACAATCGGCATCGCATACACAACTGACTTCAAAGAATGGACACAGCTTGAGGATGCCTGCTACCCCGTTGCAAGAAATGGTGTCCTCTTCCCAAGAAAAATCAATGATGAATATCTTCTTCTCATCCGTCCGTGCGACAGAGGTCACACACCATATGGCGATATCTTCCTCAGCCACAGTAAGGACCTTACATACTGGGGCAAGCACAGATTCGTTATGTCGCCCGTAAAGAATTGGGAAATGACAAAGGTTGGCGCAGGTCCGACTCCCATTGAGCTCGAGGACGGTTGGCTCGCTTTCTACCACGGTGTTCTTACAAGCTGCAACGGCTTTACTTACGCTATGGGTGCTGCAATCCTTGACAAAGACGAGCCTTGGAAGGTGCTTCACAGAGCTGACTGCTTCCTTCTTGCTCCACACGAGCTTTACGAATGCGTAGGCGATGTGCCGAATGTCGTTTTCCCCTGCGCTGCACTTGCAGACAGCGAATCAGGAAAGATTGCAATTTACTACGGCGCAGCTGACACAAGCGTTGCCCTTGCTTTCACAACTGTTGACGAGGTTGTTGATTTCATTAAAAAGCACGATTTGATGAAATGAGGTAATCCTCGTGGAAACTACATATTTTATTCTGATTATTGCAATCATAATCTGCTGGAGCTCAGTGTTTTACAACAGAATTTTTGCAAATAAAAGATTAAAAAGAAAGCGTAAAGGAGAAAGAGCAAAAATGCCCACTGAAATGCTTAAAGAATTTTTAGATAAAGATTGTACGATTACTCTTTTCAACGAAATCGTCGGTGTTCAGGGCAAGATAGTTGCCATTGAAGAAAATTGGATAAAGGTTGAAGAAAAGAAGAGAACACGAATCATCAACGGAGATATGATAAGGGATATCTCAATTTCAAAGAAATAAAATTAACGACGGTAGCTTTTACGCTGCCGTCGTTTTCTTTCGGATTTATTTTTTAATCAAGCAGTCTTCCGTCGGATGTAATCGTAACTACCCTCCACGGAATAAATTTTCCGCTTGCCATCAATGCTTTTTTAACCGCATTTTCAATTCCTCCGCAGCAGGGCACTTCCATTCTTGCCACGGTTACGCTCCTGATATCGTTATTCGCAATAATCTGCGTCAGCTTCTCTGCATAATCTCCCTCGTCGAGCTTAGGGCAACCTATAAGAGTGATATGGTTTCTTATAAATTCATTATGGAAATTTCCGTATGCAAATGCCGTACAATCTGCCGCGACGAGCAGCTTTGCTCCGTTGAAATAAGGCGCATTGACGGGAACAAGCTTAATCTGCACGGGCCACTGGGAAAGCTGACTCGCCACCGTTGCGGCAACGGCCTGCGGCTCACGGTTAAGAGCTTTCGCTTCAATCCCCGGGCATCCGCAGGGAAGTTTAGCTTCCGTCTTTTTCTCTTTCGAAGCAAGGACGGCTGCCTCATCATAGGCAGGAGCTTCTCTTTCTTCAAAGCTGATTGCGTTTGTCGGGCAGGCAGGAAGGCAATCTCCAAGACCGTCGCAATAATTTTCACGGGTAAGCTTCGCCTTTCCGTCTATCATTTCAATCGCACCCTCATGGCATGCCGATGTGCAAGCGCCGCAACCGTTACATTTATCTTCATCGATTCTGATTATTTTTCTTATCATTTTCTTTCACCTCTTGTCTTTGTGTTTTAAGTATAGTACAATAAGCAAAGAAGTTCTGTTGTTTTTACAACGAAAAGGTGATTTTTATAAAAAAATATATTCCTGTTCTTAAGAAAACCAAACTTTTTAACGGCATTGACGAAAGAGACATTCTCTCTATGCTTCCCTGCCTTCAGGCAAAAAAGAAAGACTTCTGCAAGGGTGAATACATTTTCCGTCAGGGTGAAAAAACTGATTGCATTGCTATTCTTCTTGACGGCAAACTCCTCATTCAGCAGGACGATTATTGGGGAAACCGCAGCATCATCAGCGATGTTGACCGTGGTGAAATGTTTGCCGAAGCTTTTGCCGCACCTGACAGCGAGGCAATTTTCAACGACGTTGTTGCAGTTGAGGAAAGCGTTGTGCTTTTTCTTGATTTAAAAAAGATGCTTACAGTCTGCTCTTCCGCCTGCCGTTTTCATTCAATGGTGATACAGAATCTTTACCTCGCAATCTCGCAAACAAACAGAAAGCTGATGCAGAAGCTCGGTCATATTTCAAAACGGACAACAAGAGAAAAGCTGATTTCTTACCTTTCCTATGAATCAAAAAAGCAAGAAAAAACTGCTTTTGAAATACCCTTTAACCGTCAGCAACTGGCAGACTTTTTATCCGTTGACAGAAGCGCAATGTCAAATGAGCTTTGCAAACTGCGGGACGAAGGAATGATTAAATTTCACAAAAATCAATTTGAATTATTGCAAAAAAGGTGACAGGAAAACCTGCCACCTTTTATTTATTATAACGCGTTATTGATAATCTCAGCAAATTTCGTGATATCGTCAGCTGACCAATCAGGATCAACAGAGATATAAGCTGTTCTTGCAAGATAATCAAGAGTTTTCGGACACATATCCATGGTGTAATCCATCTGCAAGCCTTCGTTTTCTTTCATTCTGAAAGGATCCATTGCAGGATGAAGTGCGCCGCGCTTTTCCATAATCTGCGTCCAGTTTGTGTAAATATGCTTACCCGTGTTGATAGGAATTACAATTGCAAGTCCGTTTTCACCACACTTTGCGGCAAACTCATTCGTTTTTTCTGCTGAATCAAAACGAAGTGCAAGAGTTGTCGGGCAGCCGCCGTCTTCATCATGGGACGCAATAACGCAAGCGCCATCTGAAAGAGAAGCTGCAAGAGCCTTTCTGTTATAGCCAAGGTCTTTGATAATAGCAGGGAGCTTCTTTAACTGCTCGCGCATAATCGCGCCCGTAATATCTGAAACTCTGAATTCCGTTCCGCCGAAAACGGGTTCGGAATTGCCGTCAAGCTGGTTACCGAAGAAAGCAACAGCTGAAGCATCGTGATAAATAAGTCCGCGCTCAAAAATCTTCTTTTTATTCGTAATAAGAGCGCCACCCTCACCTGCTGTTATAACCTTATAATAATTGAAGCTGAATGCGCCTGCATCACCGATTGTGCCGAGGAATCTGCCCTTGTATGTGCCGCCATCTGCCTGACACGCATCCTCAACGATTGCAATGCTGTATTTCTCAGCAATTTCGCAAAGAGCATCCATATCGCAAGGGAAGCCCTGAATATGAACGGGTATAACAGCCTTTGTTGCTTTCGTTATCTTCTTTTCAACCTCAGCTGCGTCAATCGTAAGAGTTTCATCAGCTTCAACGATAACGGGAATTGCGCCAACAGCTGTTACCGCAAGTGCCGTTGCAATATATGTATACGCAGGAACGATAACCTCATCTCCGGGGCCGATGCCGAGACCGATAAGAGCTGATGCCAATGCGCCGAAGCCCGACGACATAAGCAGACAATGCTCAACACCCATATATTCTTTCAATTCATTTTCAAAATTAAAAACTTCCTGACCGCTGCCGTTGCATTTGAAAAAATCTTTCGAATTTATTGCACGTGCAACTGCATCTATTTCTTCCTGACCGATTCTGTACATAGCTTATACCCCTTTATTTTCTCTTATAATCCTGAGATTCTCTCTGATGATATTTGTGTCCGTATTATCTGCAAGAGGAAAAACACTTCCATACATAAAGCAACCAACCTCGTAGCCGCCTCTGCAAAGCTGATCCTGCGAGGGAAGATAAACATTATATCCGTTTGTGCATGAAAGGCTCAAAGTGTACGGATACGGCGAATATTCTCTCAGGCGAAGAGAGATTTCCGAAAAATGCTCAAACGGGAACGGAACAAAAACAACATCTCCCAGAGAAATAATCGTCTGCTCAAACGAATAGTTTTCGGGAATTTCACCGCTTCCGTTTTCAATGAAATCTTTAGTTTCTTTGTAATGCTCATATTCAAGACAGTCAATATTTATCAGAGCTTCGGGATTTTCAAACCTTTCAAGCTTTTTATTAACCTCTTCAAGCGAAGGCATTTCTTTATACGGAAGCTGAACAATACCCTTGAAAATTTCAAGCTTGCCCGAATGATAGCCGCCCTTGTTTTTATATGCGGCAACTGCATCTGCTGCAGCAACTCCGCCAAGCTCCTGAGTATATGAAAGGTCGCCCGTTGTTGCACCGTTTGTGAGACGAGGGCCGACATCACCTATCGCACCATTCCAGAAAGCCGTAAGAGTATGCGTTTCCTTTTCAAGACGGTCGATCATAACTCCCGACCAATCGCGTGAAACCGCCTCTGCAAGACCTGCGGAAGTGCCGTGGCAACCATAGTGAATAAGATTGAGAATTCCTTGCTTATCTTCCTCTGAACGGATGGAAACAACCGTCATAAACGGGTCATAGCAAGCGTGCGGATTCTGACCAAGACCGATTCCGCCATCTTCAAAATGCTGACGGCGGTTTATGCCGACCTTGCTTTCGGCTACGCCGATCGCAATTTCCGCAGGGGCAAGATTTTGAAGAGCCTTCTTTGAAGCCTTGAGTGCAGACGGAAGAAATATCTTCTCATAATAATCCATATCTATATCGCCCCAGCCGACAACGCCCGAAAGATTCGGCGCTGTGTGGGTATGGGTTGAAGAAACAAGAATATTCCTTTTATCTATGCCGCAATTTTTTGCAATTTCTTCCGCAAGCTCCTTGCAAAGCTCCGTTTGGATATCACCAATCTCAGCGGTGAGAAGAAGAGCTGTTTCGCCGCGCTGACTGACCGCAAGAGCCGTTACGCTCAACGGATCGTGAACAGTTTTGCAAGCTATATCAGGGCGGTAACCGTAAAGAAATGTGCCGATTTCAGGGGTTGTATCTTCACGCGCCGCACCTGCAAGAAAAATATTATCAACCATAGCTTTTCCCTCCGATATCTTAATCTAATTTGATTTTACCTTTTTGTTTTATTGATAACAATACCGCAAATTCTCTGTTTATTCCCAAAAATTCACTTTTTGTTGACTTTACGCCAAAAACTATGCTACCATTAGGTTTATGAGGTGTATTTTATGCTTTTTCAACCTATTCTTAATCACGAAAATTCACTTGCTGTTGTTTTAGGAAACCTTGGCAGTTTCCCTTTGCACAAGCACTATGAAAACGAAATTTTATACTGCATAAAAGGCTCCTGCGAAGTAATTATAAACAACGAGCCTTATGTTTTAAATGAAGGAACACTTGCTTTTATTCAGAGCTCCATCCCCCATGAAACCAAGGATGCGAAAGAGGACAGCCTGCATCTTTTGATTGAAGCAGGGCCTTTATTTCTTGGCGCTTTTTTTGATTCAGTTTCCTCTTTAACCTTGAAATCTCCCGTTTTCAGGCTCGACGATACAGACTTCGGCAAAAAAATCAAAACCCTACTGAAAGAAATAATTGAAGAAAAAGAAAAGCTTCTGCCCAATGACCTTGTCATTCAGGGTAATGTATTAAAATTTTTCGGTCTTTTTTATGAAGAATTTTCCTCAGCAGAGGTATCTTCAAACAGCAAAAACGCCGTTAACGCAAAAAACATTGAGAAGGCGCTCGACCTGATTTTTCACCGTTACTCCGAAAAAATCACGGTTGACCTCGCGGCTGAAATCACGGGATACGGCAAAAGCAATTTTTGCAAGATATTCAAAAACACAACCGGCTTTTCCTTTCATCAATATTTAAACAGATACAGAATTGAGCGCTCAAAATTTTTTCTGAAGCACTCTGATATGCCCGTATTTGAAATCGCCGAAACCGTAGGCTTCAGCGATTCAAAAACATATTGCAGAGTTTTTAAGGAGATTACGGGATTTACGCCGACTCAGTTTTCCGAATCATAAACTAA
>JAZORX010000080.1:0-6689 GCA_045656845.1 Acutalibacteraceae bacterium
TTTTTGTTTGCATCTTTTATTTCATAATTAAACTTATGATAAATAAAGATAACGAAGACTTTATAAATAACTACAAAAAATTTATAAAGTTTTCAACTTATACTTTTTTGGTTTATTATTTAGTCGTAATTTTCTATGCTTTTTTTCTGGTAAGAAAAATCACTTTTGTACGACCTGCTGTAAGTCTTAAGCCTTTTGAAACTATTCTGTTCACATTTTCAAGATCTCCACTTGATTACGAACTTTTATTTCTGTTTTTAGGGAATATTGCAATTTTTCTGCCTTTAGGAATACTGTTTTCCGCTTTAATTAAAAAGAAGTTTTTTCTTGTGATGTTTCCGTTTCTTTTGAGCTTTTTGATTGAACTATCACAGTATTTCCTGGGAAATGGTAATCCGGATGTGGATGATGTGATTTTAAATGTTTCAGGTTTTTATATCGGTGTTGTTGTGAAAAATTTTTTAGATTTTCTTGTTCTGAAATCAACAAACGGAAAAATCAGATCAATTTTTTTTATTTGAAATTAATTCTTTTATACCAAAAATAATAAGCACTGATCCGAAAATTTTTGTTAATAAATCCTCGTTAAGCTTATTGATCAGAATGAAACCGACGACTACACCGAGCAAGCCGTTTAACAAGTACTTTTTACTTAGTTCAGAATCAATCAAATGATTTTTCTTATGCTTAAGGACTGCTATAATTGCTGATGGAATGAAAAAAATCAGATTTATTCCCTGAGCTGTCTGCTGTGGCATGTTTTTATATAAAGTGAGGTACAGTATCAGAACACCTCCACCACCAAAACCCATAGCACCCAAAGCACCCGATATTAATCCTGCTAACGCATCAATAATCATCTTAAAATCATCCTGATTCCTGCATAAATCATAAAAGCAGAAAATAATTTTTTTAGTATACCTGATGGTATGTGCGGTAATATTACAGCACCTAAATATGCACCTATCATTCCCGGAATAAGAAAAATCAAAGATTTATTTAAAGTTGAACTGTTCTTATAAATATACAATATGGCGCTGACTACTGTTAGCGGAAGAATTATGGATATTGCTGTTGCGTGTGCTTTAATTTGATTCATATTATTCTTTTTAAGGCATTCTACTGCAATTATACCTCCGCAAGCACCAATTGTGCTGTTGACGATACCTATTAATATACCCATAATTCTGTTTAGGTTTTTGTTCATACAAATTGTTCACCTGCATATTAATTTATGTGGGGTGTTATTATGAAACTCAATTCAACTAAATTAATTGCTGTTGTATTATCGTTGATATTATTGTTTACAACTTTACTTATGATAGTCAGCAAAAATAAATTTTTCACAGATACATTTAAATCCACCCAAAATGAAATTCTTATAATTGTTGATGCGGGACATGGTGGTGAAGATGGCGGAGCGGTAGCACCTGATAATTCTTTTGAGAAAGATTATAACCTTGATATAGCTTTGAAGTTAGAAACTATATTAAAAGTTTATGGTTGTAAGGTTATCGTGACGCGTACAGATGATCGTATGACATGTGATGATAATCTGAAAACTCAGAGGCAAAAGAAAATTTCAGATATAAAAAATCGTTTTGCTGTTATTAAAAAACATAATAATGCAGTTTTTGTCAGTATTCATCAGAATAAATTTTCTGATTCAAGGCAAAAAGGTACCCAGGTTTTTTATTCTCCCAATAATTTAAAAAGTAAAACACTTGCAGATTGTATTCAACAATCCATTGTGAAGAATCTGCAGAAAGATAATAGACGGCTTACAAAAAAATCAGGAACTGATATCTATCTTTTGTATCATTCAACCGTTCCTTCTGTCCTGGTTGAGTGTGGTTTTTTATCTAATCAATCAGATTTAATGTTGCTCAAAAATGACAGTTACCGTAAAGAAATTGCGTTTTTAATCGCAGACGGTATTATAGAATATTATAAATTACAGGTGATATAATGGCTCCTAAAGTAAAAAATATGTTTGTATGCTCAGAATGCGGATATGAGAGCGTGAAGTGGTTTGGTTGTTGTCCCGGTTGTAATGAATGGAATACAATGTCTGAGGTTATTAAAGCTCCTGAAGCATCAAAAAAAACTTCTGTTCAGCGTTCAGCTCTATCGTCAAATGTTCAGAAGATTAACGATATCACCTGTGACGGTGAAATAAGATATACAACAGGACTCACTGAGCTTGACAGAGTTTTGGGTGGGGGAATAGTAAAGGGTTCACTTGTGCTTCTTAGTGGTGATCCTGGAATTGGTAAATCGACAATTTTACTTCAGATATGTCAATATCTCGGAAAAACTTTAAAAATTCTTTATGTATCAGGTGAAGAGTCAGCTCATCAGATCAAGTTAAGAGCCGGAAGATTAGGTGTAGATACAGATAATTTATTTGTATTCTGCGAAACTGATGTTCAGGTTATCAGTGAATATATGCGTTCATCACAGCCTGATCTTGTTATTATAGATTCTATTCAGACGATGAATTTTACTGAGCTTAATTCTTCACTCGGAAGTGTGGCACAGGTAAGAGAATGTACTAATTGTCTTATGCAAGCTGCAAAATCACTTAATATTCCGACAATTGTGGTCGGTCATGTTAATAAAGACGGAAATATTGCCGGACCGAAAGTGCTTGAACATATTGTTGATGCTGTCTTATATTTCGAAGGCGAAAGACACCTTTCTTACAGGATCTTGAGAGCTGTAAAAAACAGATATGGTTCTACCAATGAAATCGGCGTGTTCGAAATGAAAGACAACGGTCTCTCAGAGGTCGAGAATCCCTCTCAGATGATGATTTCGGGAAGACCGAAGAACACCTCGGGTTCGTGCATTGCGTGCCTTATGGAAGGCTCCAGGCCTATTTTGGCTGAGGTTCAGGCGCTTGTTACATCAAGTGGTTTCGGAAACCCTCGCAGAACCGCTAACGGATTTGATTATAACAGACTTTCAATGCTTCTTGCGGTTCTCGAAAAAAGAGCTGGGTATTTTTATGCAAACACGGATGTTTATATTAATGTCGTTGGTGGATTGAAGTTGTATGAACCTGCGTCTGATCTTTCTGTTGCATTGGCTTTGATATCAAGCCTGAAGGATGAGCCTATAAGAGATGATGTAATCGCCTTCGGCGAAATAGGACTTGGTGGAGAAATCCGTTCAATAGGAAGCTGTGAGCAAAGGATTAAAGAGGCATCACGACTTGGTTTTAATAAGTGTATTGTTCCGTATCATAACTATAAAAATCTGAATGATAGTATTAAATCACTTGTAGAAGTTGTTCCTGTCAGAACAATCAGAGCTGCATTTGAGGCTGGTATTTAAAAGGGGAGAGGGCAGTGCTGAAATTACTTAACAAACCTTGTTTGCCTGAAAATAAGGTTGCTGTTTCAGTTATATCTTCTGAACAACCGGAAATTATCCGTCGATTGTATGATGATTTTATGATCGAAAGCATAATAATAGATCAAAATAAGTCTTTGACCGACGATATTTCATCACATCCGGATTGTGTTTTTCTGCAACTGGATTCTGAGACTGTTTTTTCAGATAAAAATAAATCCGGCTGTATTGTTAACTTTTTAACAAATAAAGAGTATGTTGAATTCAATACAATATTAAGTTCCGGACCGGTTTGTTCACCGTATCCTGGAGACATCAGACTTAATGTCAGAGTGATCGGTAATAATATTATCTGCAATTCAAAGTATATAGATATAAATTTGAAAAATTATGCTAAGAAATCAGGTTTCAGAATAATTCATTGCAATCAAGGCTATGCAGCTTGTTCTTCAATTGCATTAAATGATAATGCTTTGATAACAGATGATCCGACAATACATTCATCAGCTCAGTTAAATGGAATCGATTCTGTCATTATAAGAAAAGGATCTGTTAAGCTAAAATCCCGTGAATACGGGTTCATAGGCGGTACTTGCGGTATGATTGATAAAAATATATTGGCTTTTACAGGTTGTCTTGATTCACATATTGATTCAGCTTTAATTAAATCTTTTTTAAATAAGCACAGTATTAGTTATGTTGAATTAACAGACGGACCATTAGTAGATATTGGTGGTATAATCCCGTTATTTGAGCATTGTTAAGCTTAAATCATATATTATTGGCAACAAATCTGACTTTAACTCCCCTAAATTATACAAAATATTTCTTTTGTATAATTAGCTGTAAATTTTTTGAGGTGTATAAAAGTATGCATAAAGACGAATTTAAAACACTACCCCCATCCGTTATTGAGTTTTTGAATTATATGAGTGTAATTAAAAACAAATCAGAATTGACTGTTTTGGAATACGCGTCTGATTTGAGACTCTTTTTTAAGTTTTTGCTTATATACAGAAACAAGGTTGATGTTTCTGATAACTTTGATTCAATTGATATTTCTTCAATCGGACTTGATTTGATTGAAACAGTTTCCATACAGGATGCGTATGCATTTTTATCTTATTGCCGAACTGAAAGAAAAAATGATGCGGCTTCACGTGCAAGAAAAGCTTCTGCTTTAAGAGCTTATTTTAAGTATATGTCTGTCAATACCAAACAGATTGAAGATAATCCTATGCAGGAGCTCGAATCCCCTAAAATGAAAAAAGCTCTTCCGAAGTACCTTACGCTTGAGGAAAGCATTAATCTTCTTAATTCTATTGACGGTAAGTTTAAAGAGCGTGATTATTGTATTATCTGCCTTTTCCTTAATTGTGGACTCAGACTTTCTGAGCTCGTCGGACTTGATTACGGAGATATTAGGTCAGATAACTCTATGCGCATTACCGGTAAAGGAAATAAAGAAAGAATTGTATATCTGAATGATATGTGCATCAGTTCAATTAAAGAATATATGAAAGTCCGTCCTGTTGATGGTGTTAAGGATAAAAACGCATTATTCCTCAGCAGCAGACTTTCACGCATAAGCCCTAAAACAGTTCAACACATTGTTAAAACCTTTCTGGATAAAGCCGGTCTTGGTGACCAGGGTTTTTCAACCCATAAGTTAAGGCATACTGCAGCTACGCTTATGTATCAACAAGGAAATGTTGATGTACTTCTTATCAAAGAAATTTTAGGACATGAAAATCTTGCAACGACTGAGATATACACTCATATTGTTGATTCTCAGCTCAAAGATGCTGTAGACTCGAACCCACTCAACAAAGCTTTAAAAGATAAAAAGACCCACGAATAAGCCGTCTATAATGGTTTTTATTATCGCTGCTATAATTATCAGTATATAGCTTTTAATACAGTTTTTATAATAAATATTAAAACTGTATTCACTCATACGCTTAGTTCGGCTGAGTTTCTTTAAAAGAACTTGCGACATATCAATGCTTTCAGCTGACATCAGTATTAATGCAAGTAACGATAATACCGCATAAGGCAAAAACATAATAACGATGTAACCAAGCCCCTTTAATGTATATGATTTAAATAGGAAATATGTGATTAAACCGGATGCAAAACTGTAGGTAAAAGGAATTATGTTTACTGTTGCATTTCCGTAAACCGATAATCCGCTAAAAAAAATTGCTGCAGCAAACAGTGTCGGTACAAGTAAATATATAATCAGGCTTGCATAATTTGTTTGATTCTCAGGTTTAATCAGAAACTTTTGTATATAAGGTATTATTCCGTAATAAAAAGCTCCCTCCCCTTTTGCAGTCACCGCTCCGGCGAATATTCCTGAAACGGATATTACTGTCGGAATAATTATTTTCCAATTTAACATAATCTTGTTTATCTTTGTGTTGAATTTATGTAAATCCAACGGCTTTTTTATTCTGATTTTTTCCAAAAATATCACTCCGTTTCTTTTGTTATCACTAAAATATGCAGACAAGCCATAAAAAATACCGTCAGAAACCGAAAGTTCCTGACGGTATTAAATTAATTATTTCTAAAATCAGAACTCTCCGTTTTCAATAGCAGTGATCTGATCAATTCTTCGTTGGTGTCTTCCACCTTCAAACTCCGTGTTAAGGAATATATCAACGAGTTCATTAGCAAGTCCGGGACCGACAACGCGACCACCCATGCAAAGAATATTAGCATCATTATGTGCTCTTGTAAGCTTAGCACTGAAATAATCTGAACAACACGCTGCTCTTACACCCTTAACTTTATTTGCAGCCATACTGATGCCGATTCCCGTACCGCAGCAAAGAATTCCGAGTATTTTTTCTTCAGTTACAGCTGTTCCTACTTTATAAGCAATAGCAGCGTAGTCAACAGACTCGCTTGTATATGTGCCATAGTCGCTGATTTCGTATCCACCGATTTCTTCAAGATGTTTTTTGATTGACTCCTTGAGTTCAAACCCACCGTGGTCAGCACCGATTGCGATTTTCATAATAGTCACTCACCTTTTCTAAGTTTATTTTTTAACTCGCGTTCAGCCTGAGGTAAACGCAGATATTCAGGTACTAATTCATTACTGTTGATAATAAAAGTTTCCGGATCTTTGCTTTCTGCAGCAAAACAAACACCAACAGCGTTCTGATATTTTTCGGCTTCAGAAGCAATTTTAATTCCTTTGATGTCATCTGAAAAAGATTTGTAGCACAAATCAGCTCCGTCGCCAACAAGAACAATCTGTTCATCAAATCTAAGCAGATTTTCCTTCAGATCGGAAATAGATAAAGCGTCATCTTCTGTAA
>JAZORX010000081.1:0-11735 GCA_045656845.1 Acutalibacteraceae bacterium
AGACCGCTTGGCCTCCGACTTAACAGGCTCAAATGCACGAATCGTTCTTGTGCTTGATGTGTTTTTTGTTTTCTTTTTTACTAATTTTCTTTCAATGTTTCGTACCATTGCGGCACGGATTGTAATTCTGCCGTTTTTGAAATCAATATCGCTCCACTTCAAGGCGGCAATTTCGCTTCTTCGCATCCCACAGCAGGCGGCAAGATAAATTGGGACTTCAAAGGTTGTTCCCTTAAAATACTTGAAAATCGCCTTCATCTCGTCTTCTGTTGGCACTACAATTTCTTCGGCATCTTTTTGGGGCAAAGTTATTTTGTATTTAAAGCTTGGTCGATATGTTTCTAATGTTGACCGCAACAAGGCGTGAATATTTCTCACCGTTTTCGCACTATGGTCTTTGGCTTCTTCATTGATTGCTGTTTGGATTGTATCTGCATCAAGTTCGCTTATCTTTATGTTGATTATAGACTTCAAACGATTATTGCGAATTGAAATATATCCGGGGATAGTAGACTCGGACAGGACATTCCATTTGGAGTTAATGTAAGAATCCATTGCTTCGCCAAGAGTCATATTATCTTTATCTTGTTTTTTTGATTCTCTATCGGCAAGAAACTCCGCCACAAGAAGTTTTACTTCCTTTTTTGACGGAGCTGTTATTGATTTATAGTGTCTTTTGCCATTTGGGTCGGTGAAGTCGTAAACGAGGGTGTTGTAGTTTCCGCTTGGGAGTTGCTTTATCGTGGGCATAGTTAATCCTCGTATTTTTCGGAGGCGATGTTTTTGCCGATTACTAATATCGCAATATAATATATACACATAAGCAAAGGCTGTAATCTAAATTCCCCTTGCAAAAAACCCATAATTATAAACGCAATGCTTGCTATAAGATTATACACCGAATAGACAATATATCTCGTTCCTTTTTTGGACTCTTTTACGGCTTCTGAAGCAGGGACTGCGAGCACACTTCCATAATAAATCGGAGCAAAAATTATCGACAGTAAAGTAGCTCCACCGAACAAGTATATGAGTATTTTTAAAAGAGTGTTCAGCCCATCTATCAAAGATAAAACATACGCTCCAAGCCCCATAACCAAGCTCGTCAGCAAACTTACAACATATCCTATAACAATTAATACAATCCACGATAAGATTCTTTTCATCTTTTTCTCTCCTTTACTGTTCTTCGCTCACTCTTAATCTATTATAATAATTATGTAGAGCGATTATCTCGTCCTTGTGCTTGAGTTGCATTTTCAAAAGCTCGATTTCTGCTGTTAAGGCGGCGACTTTGTCTTTCAGGACATTGTTTTCCGCTTCGGAGAGTTCCTTTTCAGCAACGACCAATTCCTTTTCAGCGGTAACGGCTTCGACATTTTCCTTAAGTGTCGCAACAGTTTCTGTCGCAACGATAACTTTTGTATCGGCAAATATGTCATCGAGTGAGCCACCGAGAGCAGACACGATACATCTGATTGTGTCCATATATGGGTGGTCGGTTTCGCCTGAAAAGATACGGCTGACCGTTCTTTCGGGCAAGTTTGTCATCGATGCGATTTGTTTTGACGACAAGTTTGTCTGTTTCTTTAATTCTTTGAGATTATCGAGCCACATAGATGTCCTCCTTTTGAGACAAAGTTGGGTATTGATTTTACAAAGTTGCCGTGATATAATTCGGTCAACAAAAATAAATCATCTTTATAAAGGAGCAATCGGAAATGTCAAGACAAATTTCATACAAACTTTTACTATAAACATTGTGTATTCTCACGATTGACTTTCCCGAACGGTTGTGCTATAATCTTATCGAACAAGCGTTCTAAAACTCACAACACATTTTATATAAAGGAGCTTATAAAGATGAATGATATAACAGATATTGTAAAGATACTTGCCAAGCTTACAGTTGAAGATGAGGAATTGTTCTTGGCATTTATTCGCCGCCTTGCTTCAGAAGAAATTCAAGATACGACAGAGCCTGCTGTTTCTTCTCCTCCGGCAGAGTTGAATACACCTTTATGATTTCGGCATCCAATTCGCTGAGTCCTTCGGGGATTTCCTGAAGGGCTTTTTCTTTTTGTCTGTTTTCGGTTTCACCGAGGAGATATTCCCTTGAAACACCAAAGTAATTTGCAAGCAATGTGACCTTCCCAAGTGAAGGGTTTGCCGTATTCAAATTCGATTTGAAATTTTTACCGACACCGCTTTCATTGAATGCTGTTGTCGGTTTTATTTTTCGCTCTTCACAAAGCTGTTCTATTCTTTTAATCAATATTTCCTTGTCCATTGTGTGCCTCCAACGAATTGAACAAATTTTATCACAATGTTTTGTGCATTCCTACAAAAGTCCTAAATATAGGAAAATTCTTCCTAAACAGTATTGACTTTTCCTAAAATTAGGAGTATAATACCATCACAAGGTTAATTTCTAACCCATTATACCACAATCAAAGAACAATGTCAAGGGTTGAGCCTTATTTTTAGGAGGAGGTTAAAATGGCAAAAACATTTGAAGAAAGAATCGGTAGCAATCTCAACAGAATCCTTTATGACGAGAAGATAAGTCAGCTTGAGCTTGCAAAGGCGGTTGGCGTTTCCGAAGTGACTATATCCAAAATGGTCAAGGGAAAGAAGGTTGTAAGTGCAGAGAAGCTTACGGCTGTTGAGAAGTTTCTTGGGGTGACTCACGAAGAGCTTACACGAGAATAAAACGGAAAGGAGAACGGAGAATGACGGATTTCAAGGAGCGTGTAGCGGAGTTCTATGAAGAAGCACGACAGCTTCAGGACAAGCATACACAGCTCGCAAGTTACTACCGCATTGTGGCGGTCAAGGCGAAGATGCTTGGTGACTCGCTTACGAATCTTGAAGAGGCTCAGCGGAAGTACGAAAAGAGGCTTGAGATATTCGGTGCAGGCGAGTACAAGATTACCAACGAAGAAGCCCGCAAGGAACAGCCGAAGAAGGTTTCGGGTGGGTGGTATGATTATTCGGAATTTGAGACATAGGAGGTGACGAGATGCCGAGAATGAGCGAAGCACAGAGGGACAGAATGTTCGGCAATGTGCTTGTAGCAATCAGCGGTGAATGCACGAAGCAGAGGCTGACTCGGAAGGAATTTGAGAAGAAGGCTTTCTTTTCAAGTACGACTTATTCGCAGAGGCTGAAGCATCCGGGTGACTTTACTTTGGTTGAGCTTAGCCGAATCAGCAATGCACTTAACACCACAGTACAGAATTTATTAAGCGGTAGGATATCGGGATTGGAGGAGTGATATGTACAGATACATTATTAAATTTTCGGACGGGAAGCACATCACAGGTGCCGCTCCGAGTATGGCTTACTGTACGGCAGAAATTTGGGAGCTTGATTTCAATGCTCGCAAGAACAAACGCAGAATTGTTAACATCGACATATGGAGGACAAAGAGATGAAAGCAAATGTGCTTGACACAGCAAGAAAGAAAAGGCTTTTGAAGCAGGAAGCAAACAGACTTCTCGATGCAGAAGCGGCTAAAAGATGTACAAAGTGCCGTCAGAAGTTGGACGAAGAATTCGACAGTTTGTCAAGGACCCACGCCGCATTTCAGAGTATGCATTTTCTTGAAGTGACAGCAAGGGTGCTTGGTCTTGGGAAGATAAGGATTGAGCGAATACTCAAGGCATATGAGCTTGACAAGGACCGCTTTGAAGCGGATATGCGAGACGGAGTTGCTTTCACTAAGATGGAAAAGGCGTTCAAGGCAAAGGGGATTGAGTTTGAAGAACACGAAGTCGAGATGTTCCGCAAGTTTGAACGAGTCTACGAAAGAAATGTCATCTACAATCCGACTATAAAAGAATGGGAGTGTTTAGAATGCGAGGAATAATTGCCAAAGCGATTGCAAAGCTGTCGTTGCTTGCGGGTCTGTTTCTGCTGATGGTTGGCAGCTGTGCGGTCGAAAACGATATGTGGGTTGCATTTAAGCTTGCACTTATCGGCATCGGGCTTGCTATACCCGAAGTTGTAATCAATATGGTTGAATGGTACAGACTTGACGAGGATGACAAAAAATAAAAAGACCTGCGGAGGGAGACCGCAAGCCTTTTCAAAAAAGCATCCGAAAAAGGAGAATAACGGATGTATCTATATTATAGCATAGATACCCGATTTTGTCAAACGATTTTCAAAAAAGAGGGCAAAAATGGATTTTACGAAAAAATACTATAAGTATCAAAAATGTCCTAACCCATCAGACCCGGAGGGAGTCAACGGCTTCTTCAAGGCGGCTTACCGATATTATTTCCTGCTTGATGTACCTCCCGAGCAAGCCTTTGATATGTTTTGCAGGACGGCAAGAGCGGAAAGCAAGGCGGAAGCAATCGAATATCTTGCCGCCAATGGAGATGTGGACAGAGAGCGGATAGAAGAGCTTTGGGGCAGAAACACTTTCGATGCAAGGGAAAACCTTGCGGACAAGTACGATTATTTATTATTTTTAATTAGAAAAGGAGAATAAAATTATGTTTGAATCATTTAAGTTTAACGAGGCTATTGTACCTCGCAGAAGCAAGTCACTTTACACAAGAGAGCAGAATCTTCTTCACGAGCTCAACAGCAAGAAGGATTACACAAATCTTGCACTTGAATACAATTCGCCTTACAGGGCATCACACGCAAGAATAAGTCTGATAGACTACGCAAAAGCACACAATATGCCTTTTGCCTTTATGACAAGGAAATCCACACTTTACGTTGTCAAGGAGGAAGAAAATGCCTAAAACATATTACGATGAGTTCAGACCTTGGGGGATTCCCGAGGAAACGGCTTTCTACAATCAGCCCGAAGTGGTAGAAGAACGCAAGGTAATCGGAGAGTGTGTGTTCTGCCACAAGAATATATACTCGACAGATAATGAATGGCTTCTTCACGATGACAGCGAAAAGGGAATCTGCAAGGCTTGTCTTAATAAATGTACTTGGAATTATTAAGGGAGGTAACGAATGACCGAAAAAGAATACAGACAGCATCCGGCGATAAGCCGTTCAGAGCTTTGGAAAATCAAGGAGAGTCCCGAAAAGTTTAAATACTTCAAGGAGCATCCGCAGGAAAGCACACCTGCTCTTGTCCTTGGTCAGGCACTTCACAAGCTTGCATTACAGCCCGAATCCTTCTACGATGAATTTGCGGTAAGCGAAGCCTTTGATAGGCGCACAAAGGTCGGCAAAGAGGCTTATACGGCTTTCTGCGAGGCTAATGCGAACAAGACAATTATCACAGCGGAACAGTTTGAGCAGATTAACGGAATGGTCAAGAGCCTTTACAACAATCCTCTTTCGAGAAGCCTTCTGATGAGCGGTGGCGAAAGAGAAAAGGAATACTTTTGGACAGACGAAATGACGGGTGAAGAATGCAAGTGCCGAGCGGATTTGGTGACTACCATCAACGAGCTTCCGCTTGTGGTTGATATTAAGACTACGACTTGTGCTGATACGGATGCATTTATGCGTGAAGCTGTTAAATATGGCTATGACTTTCAGAGCGGTATGTACTGTGAGGGCATAGACAAATGTGACGGTGTTGAACACGGCTTCTGCATCATTGCCGTGGAGAAGGACGAGCCTTATTCGGTTAATGTGCTTCTTGCGGACAAGAATTTCCGCACCCGTGGTGCTGACCTTTACAGAGAGTATTTAGGGCTTTATCACAAATGTAAAGAGAGCGGTAATTGGTACGGATATCTTGGTGAAAAGACCGAAATAAACGACCTTGGTTTACCTGCTTATCTTGCAAAGGAGGTTGAATGATGGACAAGGCTCAGAGAATTACCGAGCTTGGCGAAAGAGTTGCGAATTCGGTTGAAATGAAGCTCGGAATGCTCATCGCTGTGGTTGAAAAGCACGACAAGGCTGTTCAGGGACTTAACGGAGATGCGTTTGTTGAACACGCAATGGCAGAAGACTTAGACGAATGGCTTGAAAAAATCCGCACGGAATCGCATATCTGCGTTGAAGCGGTAAACAATCTTGTTAATGCAATAAATCTTAATTTTGAAATGCTTAATATCATAAAGGAGAATAACAATGGATAACAATCAGAATAACCTTGTCCCGGTTGGGGCGGAAAACAATGCTGTGGCGGTGGCTGAAACCGCTTCAAAGAATGTCGGACTTGATGTATGGACTAATAAAGAAAGCTTCGATCAGATACTTCGTGCGGCACAGATGCTTTCAAAGATGGCAATCATTCCGCAGAGCTATCAGGAAAGACCGCAGGATTGCTTCCTTGCTGTTGAAATGGCTTCACGAATGGGCGTATCGCCTATTGTAGTAATGCAGAATCTTTACGTTGTTAAGGGTAAGCCCTCTTGGGCGGGTCAGGCTTGCATAATGCTTATAAATTCGTGCGGTAAGTTCAAGGATGTACACCACACATACTTCGGCAAGGAAGGTGCAGACGATTGGGGATGCCGTGTGGTTGCCACAAGGGTTTCCGATGGTGAAAAGGTAGAAGGTCCCAAGGTCACAATGGGTATGGCAAAGGCTGAAGGATGGACTTCCAATTCAAAGTGGAAGAATCTGCCTGAATTGATGCTTGCATACAGAGCAAGTGCATTTTTTGCGAGAGTTTACTGTCCCGAAGCTCTGATGGGTGTACAGACGGCTGATGAGGTTGAGGATGTTTCGAAGAGTAGTGCGGCGGCAAATCTTACCGAGGCGTTGAAAGGTGGTAATGAATAATGAAAAAGATACCGACATTGTTTGAAAGAGAATATGCAAATCACAAAGTTGTAGGAATTAAGCCGAATGTTACCGAAGGTATGGAATGGGTGCTTGATGGTGACGGAATTGCAACGGTTAAGATTGACGGCTCTTGCTGTGCAATTATTAATGGCGAATTTTACAAAAGATATGATGCAAAAAAAGGCAAGAAAGCACCTGAAGGAGCGATACCTTGTTGTGAACCTGATGCGGTTACGGGACACCACCCGCATTGGGTAAAAGTTGATGAAAACAATCCCGCTGATAAATGGTTTGCGGTTGCATATCAAAACACGGATGACCGAACAGACGGCACCTATGAAGCAATAGGCATCCATTTTCAGGGGAATCCGCACGGACTTGATTGCGACATTCTTGTTAAACACGGGCAGGAAATTGTTGAGGTTGAGCGTTCCTTTGAAGGAATAAAAGAATGGTTAAGAACACACAACGAAGAAGGTCTTGTATTTTGGAAGGATGGAGAACCGAAATGCAAAATTAAGCGGTCAGATTTTGGTTTTTCATGGAATGCACATCAAAACGCGAAAGGAGATACAAAATAATGAATATAGTAGTACTTACAGGCAGACTTACGGCAGATATTGAGGTTAAGCAGACACAGAGCGGTGTTTCATTTGCGAGATTTTGTATGGCGGTTGACAAGGATTACAAGACGGGCGAAGAAAGACAGGCGAATTTTATAAATGTTATCGCTTGGAGACAGAGTGCAGAATTTCTTGCAAAGTATTTCAAGAAGGGTGACGGTATCACCATCTCGGGAAGCATTGATACCAATCAGTACACCGACAAGGACGGAAACAAGAGAACATCCTTTGAGGTGCTTGTTAACAATGCTGAATTTCCTATTTCCAAGAAGAGCAATTCGGGTGAAGCTGTTTCGGAAGCGAAGAGTGATGCTCCGCTTGAGGCTACCTTTGAGGAAGTAGGCTCGGAAGAGTTACCGTATTAAGGTGATGGTATGAGCAGATACGCATTATACGAAATTCTTAAAAAGCAGATATGGGCTGAATCGAAGTCATCTGCCGAGTATGAGAGACGAATCAAGGCTCTTGCGAGGAAGTTGAAGATATGATTATTTGCGACACAAGAGAGAAGAAGAACGGACACATCCTTGAATACTTTGATATGGTCGGGATTGAATACAAGATTGCGAAGCTTGATACGGCTGACTATATGAAGGTGGGTAACGACAAGGTGGTTATTGACCGAAAGCAGAATCTCGATGAGCTTGCGAGGAATCTTTGTAACCGTAAAGACCATTCAAGGTTTTGGAAAGAGGTCAGACGAGCTTACAAGGATGGCGTGAAGCTGATTGTACTTTGCGAGCATTCAAGGAATGTGACCTGCATCGAGGATGTGGCTGATTGGCACAGCAAATTTTCTCCCGTTTCGGGGAAACATCTGATGGACGAAATTTATAGGGTACATATTAGTTACGGTGTTGAATTTATATTCTGTAGCAAGGTCAATACCGGGAAAAAGATAGTGGAGTTGTTGAATGGCGAATAAGATGGTAGGGGCAATTACTGTGGAGCTTGTCAGAAGCTCGGTCAGTATGAGGGATATTGTCCGCAAATACGGATTTGAAATCGGAAAAAACGGGCGTATCCCTTGCCCTTTCCATCACGGCAGAAATAACAATCTTGGCTTTGATGACAGAATTTATCATTGCTTTGTGTGTGGGGCAAAGGGAGATACAATTGACTTTGTGATGAGGTTGTTTAAGCTTACCTTTTCAGAGGCTGTAGAACGGCTCTGTGAGGACTTTAACATTCAGACGGTTAATTCCCCGACCCTTACACGAAGTGAGCGTATGAGGCTTGTAGAAGCGCAGAGAAGGGTGTTGGAGGAGCAGAAGCAGAGAGGACTTCTTCGCAAGGTGCTTGAAGAAGAGCTTATGGGACTTCAGGATTATTTATGGCAGCTTGAGGACAATTTGTGGCGTTATGCACCGAAGCGTGGAGATACGGAATTGCATCCGCTTTACAAGAATGCTCTTGACAACATTGAGGGGGCGAGGATGACACTAAAAATAAAGGAAGAGGAGGTTAATAATTATGACAGAGAATGTTATGGAGCTTGAATTGCGTGATATTCCCGAATATAGTGCTGATGACTATTACGGGACGGTCGAGCCGTTTGAGTTTCTTTACACATATATTGACAACAGATTTCTGATGTCGCAGATGCGTGAACGAATGAAGATGCAGGCGGCTTCGGTCGGTGTTCGCGGATTTATGGGTTTATGGAATGCTTTTCTTGAGATGAAGCAAGCAAAGAAAGGTATTCTGTATGACAACGTAACGATGTTTGACGGACAAGAAATTGAGCTTTATTCAGGCAAGTACAATTGCGATGACTACGGGGTTACCTACGTTGACCGCTTCGGGTATGAGCAGAATGTTTGCAAGCACCCGATAATGCCGACAAAGAGGTATGTCAATGTAGATACCGGGGATGAAAGGCTTGAGGTTTCCTTTCGTAAGGGGCATTGTTGGAGAAAGACTATTATTGAAAAAGTAGATATTTCTTCAAGTACGGGGATACTTTCTTTGAGTAAGAAGGGTGTGGTGGTCAATTCAGAAAATGCAAAACCGCTTTCTACCTATCTTCTTGACATTGAGCAGGATAATTACGAACACATTCCCGAAGAGCGTTCTGTGGGCAGACTCGGATGGATAGGTGGTCACGGCTTCTCTCCGTTTATGGAAGGACTTATCTTTGATGGCGAAGATGCTTTCGGACACATTTTCTCGTCCGTAAGAGAGCAGGGCGATTATGAAAAATGGCTTGATGTTATGCGAAAGGTCAGAGCGGAAAAGACCATTGCGAGGTTGTTTATTGCTGCTTCCTTTGCGAGCGTTCTGCTTGAGCCTTGCGGACTTCTTTCCTTCTTCGTGCATTGCCACGGAACAACGGAAATCGGTAAGACGGTTGCTTTGAAGATTGCGGCTTCCGTATGGGGGTCACCGAAGGTTGGCGAGTATATTACCACATTTAATGCCACGGGTGTAGGTCAGGAGATGACAGCGGCTTTTCTTAACAGTTTGCCGATGTGTATCGATGAATTGCAGATTAAGGACTCAATGGGCGTTAAGGAGTTTGACAGTATGATATATCAGCTCACCGAGGGTGTCGGCAAGACGAGAGGCTCAAAGGACGGAGGACTTCAGAAAACATCGACTTGGAGATGCTGTTTCATAACAACGGGTGAAAGACCGATACTAAACGAAAACAGTATGGGTGGTGCGGTAAACAGAGTTATCGAATTTGAAGGTACCGAAAAGATATATTCGGATTTACCCGGTTTATGCGATGTCATTAACGACAATTACGGCTTCGCAGGTAGGAAGTTTATCGAGATATTCCGTGAGCATCGTGAAGAGGTTACAACGTTTGTGAAAAATCTTCAGCAAGAATTTTATTCGGAGCTTCTGAAGCTTGACAGCACGGAGAAGCAGGCGGCTTCAGCTTCGGCTTTATTGGCGGCTGATGCAATTGCAACGGAATGGATATTCGGAGATGACAATGCCTTGACAGTTGCAGATGTTGCGAAGATAATGACAAGCAAGACCGAAGTTGATGTCAATGCGAGGGCGTATGAATACATTCTTGAGCTTTGTGCGAGTAATCAGGGCAGATTCAAGAAGAATGAGCTTGGCGGTTACACGGGCGAAATTTGGGGCAAATACGAAGGTGATTGCGTTTATATCATCAAGTCTATATTCAATCGTGAAATGACAAGTGCAGGCTTCAACGGTGCTTCGTTTCTTGTGTGGGCAAAGAGAAACGACTACATTGTAGCGGAAGCAGGCAAGCGGACGAAGAAGGCAAGAATCGAGGGCGAGCTTGTTAATTGTGTATGTCTCAAGAAGATGGATTTGCCCGAAATTGACGAAGAATTTGATGAAAAGGTACTTGAAGGACTCCCCGAATGATGGGGGGTGTACCCGATGTACCCGATGTACCCTACGATTTCTGTGCCTATATATAGAGAGTATATATATACTTCTAAAAAATATATGTACATAACGCTATTCACATATGCGTATTAAAACTATAGGGTACATAGGGTACATAGGGTACAATTCAAGAATAAGTTGATTTCTGATTTTTAAAATAGGGTACAAAATAGAGTACAAAGGGTACAAAAAATGGAGAGAAAGGAATTTTTAGAGCTTTGTCATACCGTTTCGTGTTTGCCTGAAGGTGTGCTTCGGATTAAGAAGGGCTTGAGGGATGAGCATTATGTGGTGTATGGCGGTGTCAGATACTATCCGATAGGGTACAAGATGTTATATGAATCGGGTACAATACGGCATATTGCTATATTGCATAGTGTTTTGGCAAATTCGGTGACGGAGGTTGAGCTTGGAAAGGTGGAGAAAGGTTATGTGGATAAGCAAGAAAAGGTATGAGGAATTCAAGAAGTTTGAGGACGAAGTAGAAAGACTCAACAGCAAAATAGAACAGATTGACGATAATAGAGCGTTCCTCAAAAGCAGAATAAAAAGTTTAACAGAGGAGATAGAGGTTTACGAAGGTAAAAAGAGAAAACCCGATGCACTTTGTGAAGGATGTAAGTATTATATCACGGGAATTGGTGAAGATACCTTTTCAAAGAAAAAATATCACGGATGTGCCTTGAATAGGACTTGTAAGGATTTTGAGGAAAAAGACAAAACTGATATGGAGCAAGTTATCGAATTCGTTGAGAAATTGGGAAAAGGGAATTAACATATGAAGCATTTAGGAGATATAACCAAGATAAGCGGATATGATGCACCGATAGTGGATTGTGTCGTGTTTGGCGCACCATGTCAAAATTTATCCGTTGCAGGAAAAAGAGCCGGGATAAAACACAGCAGCCTCGGAGATGAGGAAACAACAGACAGCGGTCTCTTCATAGAAGCCGTAAGAATTATAAAGGAAATGAGGGATAAAGATGCAAAGACAAGAGGAAGTACAGC
>JAZORX010000082.1:0-10452 GCA_045656845.1 Acutalibacteraceae bacterium
TGTGGTAAAATGGCTGTGTAAAAATGGTAAGAAGATTACACAGGTAAGAAGTTAAGCAGGTTTAAGAAGTCTATCCAAAGGGATAGGTCTGTCTTGAACCTGTTTTTGTCATTTTTACGGAAAAAATATTTAAGCGGAAACAAACACGTATAAGTAACCTACGGGGGATTTATATGTGTTTTTTTTGTTTCCCGAAATTTAAGGAGGAGAACACCAAATGAAAGGAACAAAATTAACAGAGAGGCAGAGATTGTTTGCAACAGAGCATCATAATGTGTTGGAAGATTTTCTCTTAACAAGAGGACTTGACTATGACGATTATTATGATGTAGTAGTATTCAAATTCCTAAAGGCTGTAAAGCAGTATGATGAGATTGAAAGATTGCGCAAGCAGGCTTTCGAGGATATTGCTGTAAGTCTTATGCAGATGGCGGTTGATAATCACAGACGAGCATTAAAAGCACAGAGAGATAATGTCTACGTGCTGAGTCTTGATTATATGCCGAAGAACAGAAATGGGTTGTTATTCAGTGAGAGAATCGCCGATGAAACAACTGATATCTGGGATATAGTCTGCGATAGACTTGATGCAAGTCCCAATCAGCATACGCTTTCACATACATATCCTGAAGACCTTGTTTATGCAAGTGCTCTTTTGAGGGAGGTGATGTGAGTTCAAGGGATTATAAGTACGGAAAAAAAGCAAACACAAATCAAAAAAATTTTTAGGAGGAAAAAACAAAATGTTTGAAAACGACAAAAACAATGGATTCTTTGGTAATGATGGCGGATTAGATTTAGGTAGTGCATCGGGAGATTTCGGTGGCTTTGCACCGTTTGACAGCACTGAAGCTGGTGCTATTTTTGGTGGAACGACTACACCTGCAGCACCGGCAACTACACCTAAAAATACCGCAGAAGAAAACAATGCTGCACCTATTCAGCAGGGAGCACCGATTGGTAACGAAAGCCAGGTAGTAGCACCTGCAGAAGATCCAAATGCAGTAAAAGTGGAGGAAACAAACAATGAAGAAGTCACAAATGCAAATGCTGTACAGCCCGAAACAGTTGCAGGTACAAACAGCTCTGAACAGGCAGAAGTACCTAACTTGTTTGAGGCGGCAGTCGCAAAAGCAGAGGAGAAACAGGCAGAGACTACGAAAAACAGCCTGACAGACAAATTACCCATATTCGTTCATGGCAGCGCAAAGGAAGAGATTGTAGATACATCTAAAACCTTTGAACAGTTGCGTCTTGAAAAAGCGGAGGATTTTCCGGAACTTGACGAGGGCGATAATGTATCATGGAAGGTTACATACGGAACGATCACAAAGGTTGTAACTAACAAGAAGGATACAATTGCCAGCTTCAAGAAGAAAATTGAGGATTCAAAGGAATTTGTGAATGCTCTGAAAAAGGCAAAGGGCACAGAAATCGAATGTAAGGTGTCCCCGACAATCACAGCGAAGAAAAAAGGAATTATGTCCTCGTATAAGGGACTTTACGCATCTGTTGATGAAGCAATGGAAAGCGGCAAGGTAATTTCTTTTGTTCCGTCGGAGGATGGTAGAGTGTTCGAGGTGCGCAATAGCAAAATGGGTACATTTATTGCTCCTACTGAAAAAGTGACTTCATTCAAAAAGGTAAGGGCCGGGTTTATCCCGGCTCTGCCGAAAATTCCGTACAATACGCTATCGGAAATAATCGCTTTTTTTAAGTCGTATGTTGATAAAGACGGAGCGGTTGAAGCACTTGCATACATATATTGGTCTTTTGCAGATTCGAGATATTATGTGTATGTGCCGAAACAAATTGTAGGTAAAGCTCGTGTGGACTCATCACTTCCAGAGATGGATGAGGATAAGTTTATGCTCGTGATGGAGATACATTCGCATAATACAATGCCCGGCTTCTTTTCACCAACAGATGACAGTGATGAAAAAGCAACAAGACTTTATACAGTAGTCGGCAGAATGGATAAGGTTTTTCCCGAAATCAAAACAAGAATATCCTGCGGCGGTAAGTTCGTTGAAATAGCTCCTGAAGAAGTATTTGAGGGTTACAGCGGAACTTTCCCTGAAAAATGGAGAGAGTCTGTTGAAATAGGAAAACGTCCCCACAAGGAGGCAGACTTATGAAACTTGCTCTTAAAAGACCTGTACAGATTTTGATTATTGGTGCAGGCGGAACAGGTGGGTATGTAATACCACATTTGTATCGCATAGCATTTGCATCTGACAGAAAGTGCAGGATTATTATTGCTGACGGAGATATTGTTGAGGATAAGAACCTTGTAAGACAGAGTTTCTCATCATTGGATGTAGGAGAAAACAAAGCAACAGTAATGGCTGAGAGATATTCGGATGTTTTCGGTATAGAAACGGAATATATTCCGGATTTTATCGAAGACGAAGAACAACTTTACAACCTTTTGAATTATGAATACCCATATTACACATCTAAACCTAAACCACTGCCTATTTTAATAGGTGCTGTGGATAACAACCGTTCAAGAGTCATGTGCCACGAGGTATTTAAGAAGATGGATAACATCATCTACATTGACTCAGGTAACGCGGAATCGGGCGGACAGGTTGTATGTGGTGTAAAGAAAAATGGAAAGGTTATGAGCAAACCTGTTGCAAGTGTGTATCCTGATATTCTAAAGGATATAGAGAAATTCCCGTCAGAGCTTTCTTGTGCAGAGAGAAGTGTGTCAGCTCCGCAGAGTATAGCAGCCAATCTTTTTGCTTCAACTGCGATATCGACTATGCTTTATTATCTCTTAATCAAGGGAGAACTCAAGACAACAAGGGTTGCATTCTCGGCAAACAAACTGCTTATGAAGTCTATAGCGTGAAAGGAATTTGATATGGAGAACATTATTTTTACACAAACAAAAGAAACTGTGATGACACTCGAAAAGACAGTTACGACAACAACAGGTAAGTTGGAAACGGTTGATGCTCTTGGGCGAAAGACACTTATAAAAACATCTACCCATAAAAGTACGGATTACCACAATCTCGGATTTGATATTGGGAGGGTTGCTTGATGAGTGAATCATATTATGCCCTTGAGAAGTTCGCAGAAATGGATAGGAATTTGGTTAGTATCATTGAAGCACTGCCGATAAAAAGGCGTGCCATTGATATATACAGGCAGAAAAACAATGAGCAGAGAGCAAAGGACACTTATACCGACCTTGTGCAGTTAAAATCAAAACTGCT
Source organism: Acutalibacteraceae bacterium (assembly GCA_045656845.1). Lineage (GTDB taxonomy): Bacteria > Bacillota > Clostridia > Oscillospirales > Acutalibacteraceae > CAG-488. The sequence goes on from JAZORX010000082.1 coordinate 3,231, forward strand.
TGATACGGTAAGGAATTTAAGACTTTTGTTTGCTGAATGTCAGATGCCTGAAGGTGCCGATTTTGCAAATAAGCTGTTTGGTGCGGTGAATGGATTTAATATCATGACACCGGACTACACTAAACTTTTACAGGCAATAGAAGCACTAAAGAAACAAATTCCAAAAAGCGAAAAGATAACCGCGCAAGTTATCGGACACTTGATGAACAATGTTAAGATGGGATATTATCCTACAGATAACTCTCATGTCAAAATGATAAAAAGTGCTTTGAAATTTCCCGAAAGTGAGGTTAATCTTTTAGATCCTTGTTGCGGGGAAGGAATTGCACTTAATGTTCTTGCATTGGGAACTGACGCTGTAACCTATGGAACGGAAATAGACGAAGCAAGAGGCAAAGAAGCTGAAGGCAGACTTGACCGTGTAGGGTTCGGAAGTTTCTTTCATTCAAGAATGAGTCAGGAAGCATTTCATGGGCTGTTCTTAAATCCACCATACTTAAATGTAATGGGAGAGGGCGGAACTAAAGCCAGAAGTGAAAAGAGATTTCTTGTAGAGAGTATTCACCATTTAATGATAGGCGGTGTGCTTATGTACATAATTCCGTACTATCGCTTGACATACGACATTTGTAGAGTGTTGTGTGATAATTTCCAAAACATATCTGTATATCGTTTCTTGAATGACGAGTTTAAAAAGTATAATCAGATTGTTGTGTTTGGAACGAAAAAGAAGAAGGATGACGGTAGTGAACTTGCAGAAAAGTTATCTCAGTATGCAATGCTCCCGGATAGAATTCCTATGATTGACACGATAAAACCGGAAATGTATGCTTTGCCGGATGTGCCGAAAAATGTTGAGATATTTAAGGGTGCTAAATTTAACTTGGGCGAACTGCAGCGCCAGCTTGCTAAATCAAAGTCAATAAATATGCTCTTTGAGAAAAGCAAGATTGATGCTATGGAGAAACGCCCGTTATTACCTCTGAATATCGGGCAGGTTGGCTTAATCGGCGGTAGCGGTCTTATTAACGGGTATGTGGATTGCGAAAATCCCCATGTTATAAAAGGTCGTGTTATAAAAGAAATCAAAAAGTATGAAGATGAGGCAACAAACACGCTGACCGAAACAAGGGTAAACAGGATGCTTTTTAATGTCTTGACACCTGATGGCTTAAAGAGGTTGGCATAAAGGAGGAATTGTATGGAGCTTAGACTTAATACAGAAAATTTTTTAAGTGATTTCACAAAAGTAAGAAATATTGGCAATCGTAAAGCAAAGGAACGCTCAGAAGGATTTATGTACCTTCATGAATCTACAACAAAAAGACTTGCGTTGGGTGACGGCTTTGAAATGAGTGATATTGATTTCACGAAATTCACCAATGATGACTTGAAAGAATATATGCATTACTATCAGTCAACATTAGAGCCGAAAATAACAATGATAAAGAATTTGTTTAGTTTAATGAATAATGCAAAAACCGTATTTGCCAAACAGAAGCAATTCTTTTAAGGAGAGAGCGTTATGTTATGGTTAATACAGAATGATTTGTCTGAATTCTTTGAGGGTTTACAGAAAATCAAAGAGTGCTGTTCTGAGTGCAGTGAAAATGTGAGCCATTATTTTAATGAGTTTCCTTGCGTGCCTGATGATTTCGAATGTGTAACTATGGATGAACTTCAAATGTTGCCATTTTTAAAATGTTGGGATTATATGTTCTATGAGGGCACCGATCCTAATGATGATGATGCAGAACCCGCAGGCGAATGCTGGACTTTTTCAACTGATGAAATGGTAGGGTACTACAAGATGCTTGACGATTTATATAAGTCTAAGGTGATATCCGAGGCAAAATATAAAACGGAACTCCTCTCTATGGAGGGTTTCATCAAAGATCATCTTTGTAATGCACCATACGGATATTCGTCAATTGAGGTTCAGTTGGTCTACTCGGATGCTGCAGATGATGGCAAGGACTGTTTGAATATATACCTGGATTATTACTATGGGTATTACAGTCTGTTTGATACATATTGCGGTCTTATTACAGTTTTCGACAGATACAAGGTTAAATATCAGGAATTAAAGGATACTTACTATAGTGAAGAAGAATTATTGGAGGTGGCATAATTGAACAATTTAACAGGGTTAAAGTTTTATTTTAATGAGGACTTGAACCTTGTCATAGACGATTACAGAGGGGATACGGTAAGCCATAAGATAATCTCTGCAGATACATTTGCAAAACTGCTTGAGAAAAATATTGAAATAAGCACAGTCCAGACGGGAATACTTCCCGAACGTTGTGTGGCATATCGTGAAACTCATGAAGGTACCAAATATGTAGTTATTGATGTTGGAAGATTTCGTATTGACTTGACTTACGAGAAAACAACTTACGAGAATTTTCCCATTCCAAGACTGCTGTTTGGTTTTTTTATTGACAAGGAATTCAAGATTAAGAGTGTAAAGGTCGCAGTAGCCGAAATGGGTACGCTTCGAGATAATACGAAGTTATATAAATACCCCTTCTCAAATGTGCAGGGATTTGATATGTGTACCGGAGGCAACACAATGCCTAAAATCAGAATGCTCAGGCAGTTGAATGGTATTCCTAATTTCATCTTTTCTATGCCGGATAATAATGATTATTATAAGCCGGACAGAACAAAACTGAATATGGAATACAGAAATATGCTTGAATTTTTGAAGGATAAGGACGAAAAGTATTACTACGATAATGTTCTTATTTCAACAGGCAAGACATTGGCGGACTTTATTAACTACAAAATCGGAGGATAATGATTATGGATGTAAACAGACATTTTGAAGCGTTCGGTATGCCATTCCCGGCATCAGATGTCAGTTGGAAATTACAGCTCACAAGTAAGGATAAGCAAAGCGGTAAGGTAGTACCATATCTTGACGCAAGAGCGATATCCGACAGGCTTGATGAAGTTGTAGGACAATACAACTGGAAAGATAATTACGGACAGTGGCATTGTTATACCGAAGAACCAAAAGATGAGGGTAAGAAGCCTAAAAAAGTAAATTCACAGCTTTGTACTATCTCTATCTATGATGAAGATAGACATGAGTGGATAAGCAAAACAGATGGTGCGGAAAATACCGATATTGAGCCAATCAAAGGCGGGCTTTCCGATTCCTTTAAAAGATGTGCTGTCAAGTGGAACATTGGCAGGTATTTGTATAATTTTGAGCCTGTATGGGTGAATCTCGTTGATGAATACGGAAGACGTGTTATTGAGAAAACTGAGTATCAGCGATTGGATAAGATTTATTACAGTACAGTTGAAAAACTGTTTGGTAAAGAAATTGCTGATAAGCTAAGACCTCAAAACAATAGTCAGGGTAATCAAAAACAACAGAATGCACCGCAACAGGGGAATGCTACACCTGCACCACAACAATCTGCACCTCAACCGACTCAGCAACAGGAAACTCCTGCAAAGCAACCTGACATATACGAAATCAAAAGTGTTCGTTGTGAAGGTTCGGGTGAAACTGTAAAGAGTACACTTGTGTTGAATAAGGGCGGTAAGGACAACACTATGTTTATGTACGGTCAGGATCCTAAGTTAAAAATGGGAACCAAGCTGATGAATTTGAGAGGGCATCAACAAAAGAATGCTTATGGCACTTATCTAATCCTTGAAGGATATGATATAGCGGCATAAGGAAATGGAGGAAAACGATGGAAAAAATAAAAGCATTTAGTATCCTGCGTGTAAGAATGACAGGATTTAAGCGGTTTAAGGAAACTTACGAAGTTGAACTTGATAAAGTTACCTATGTGTCCGGAGCGAACGGTCAGGGTAAAACTTCCATTGCTGATGCAATAGCATATGCTTTTTGCGGTACACCTGTTTGGGGTGAAAAGACCTGCGACAGACTGCAGAATGCAGAGTGCAAGGAAATGAGAGTGGAGGTTGACTTTGTAGACCAGAACGGCGAAGTACATAATCTCATTCGTAGAAAGGTTGGAAATAACACAACTATTACTATGGATAAGGTGCAGTTAAGACAGTTGGATTTAACAAATGTTTTCGCTGATAAGGATATATTCCTTTCTGTGTTCAATCCTTTGTATTTCATCGAGAAAATAGCTGAAGGCGGCAGAGAACTTTTACAACGTCTTTTGCCTGTTATTGATGAAAAGGAAATATTGGCACAGATGAGTGAAAGCACACGTACTCTTCTTGAGAACGAAAGTTTGCTTGATCCGATGTTTTATATCAAGAAAAAGCGTGAGGAATTAAAAGAGATTGATGAAAGCGTAACCTATTTTGAGGGACAGATTGATTTGCTTAAAACACAGCAAAGAGAAGCTGCAGAAAAGGTTGACGGTGTTATTGCTAAAGGCGAAAAAATCATTGCAAGAAAAACTGAGCTTGAAGAAAAGCAGTTTAGCGGAATTGATGTCGATGCATTAAAGAAAAAACAAGCTAAGATTGCTGAAAATCTTTCAGGCGAAAGAAAAACAAGGCTGATTGAAAAGCAAGCTGAAGCTCAAAACAGACAGTACGAGTCGAAGTTTGCTAATGACATCGCAAAGGTAAAGGCAGAGATAGAAGCACTGTCTAGTCGTTGTAAGACTCTTGCGGCACAGGCAAAAGGTATTAAGATTGGAGATAAATGTCCGACCTGTCATACCGTTGTTACTGAAGCTAATTACCAGGGTATTATAGCGGGATTTAAAGCACAGTATGATGAAGCATACACTAAAGGGCAAGGAACAATGCAAGCATACAAAGAATTGCTTGAACTTGATGAAAAGAGTAAAGCAAAATTTGAAGAATTTCGTGCGGAAGATTTACAACGCATTGAAACTGAACTTGCAACTCTTGGCGATGGTGATGTTTCGGAAATCGCAATGCTTGAAGACAGAATTCGTCTCGGTAATCTTACTGAAGAAGAATTTGCAGAACTTTCTGATCTTATCAAACAGGCAGATGCATTTGCAATCGAAGTTAATGCTTTAGCAGATGCGGACAATGCGGCCGAAAAGATTGCACAGATTGAAAAGAGTCTGAAAGCAAGCCAGACACAAAAGGTTGAAATATCAAATCTCATCCATGCTGCAGGTGAATTTGTTGCGAAGAAAGCAGAACTTACATTTAATCAGCTCAAAATGAACCGTGCGTCAATCAAATTAATAGATGTGGTAAAAACTACAGGAGAGGTAAAAGATGTCTTTAAGTTCACATATGACGGCAAGGACTATCGTTGGCTTTCTACTTCGGAGAAAATCAAAGCAGGATTGGAGGTTGCAAATCTGTTAGCAAGACTAACAAAGCTTAATTATCCTACCTACATTGATAATGCCGAATGTATTACTACAGGTATTGATTCAATACATGGACAGTTAGTAGCTGCATTTGCCAGAAACACAGCGCTTACAGTTACACATCCGTACAAAAACAGTATGCAGATGAAGGAGGCTGCTTGATATGGCAATCCAGTATGAAGAATTCGATATTGTAGAAGTTGCCAAGATGTGCGGTGTGCAGTTTCACGCATACGATAACAATGAGATTGAATATAAAGCTTTATGCCCGTTTTGCGGTGATACAAGTTACCATTTGGGACTTAATCGCAAGATGGATAGATTTCATTGTTTCAGGTGCAAAACAAGAGGAAACAGCGTTTCCTTATATGCGAAAATGTTCGGGCTGACAAACAAGCAGGCCTACGAAATTATCCGTAACAACGATAAAGTTCTTGACGAAAAAGTATTTACCTACAGAGAAAATCCCGAAACGCCTATAAGACCAATAGAGGATAGACATAATGTGTATTATGACTTTTTAAGCCTTTTGAGGTTAAATAGAACTCATAGGGAGAATCTCGAAAGACGCGGTTTGTCTTTTAATCACATTCATCAGTTTATGTATAGGAGTATTCCGACAGATAATGTGTTCAGACGTGAGGTTTTAGAAAAGCTTGCATCGAAACATAACCTGCTCGGCATCCCCGGATTTTATATTGATGAACGTGGCGATGTTCAAATGTATTTGAAGAAATGCGGCGGTATTTTTATTCCGATTTGTAACCGTGAGGGATACATTCAGGGCTTACAGATGAGACTTGATGTTGACGAAAGTTCAGGGGATAAAAAATTCCGTTGGTTTTCAAGTAAACATTATAAGGACGGGACAGGAGCAAAGCCGTGGGTGCATATTGTAGGAGATACTACAGCAAGTGAAGTGTGTCTTACTGAAGGAGCGATGAAAGCGGATATTACGAGTGTTTTGTCAAACGGTCAGCTTTTTATGGCTGTTCCGGGTGTAAATGCCATTGCTTTTTTACCGGAGGTAATAAGAGATTTAGGAATTACCAAAGTGTATGAAGCGTTTGACATGGATAAGCGCTCAAAACCGCAAGTAAAACAAGCTTTAATAGGACTCAGAAACAGTCTAGATGCTATTGGAGTAGAATGGTGTAGCTGTTCTTGGAATCCGCAGTATAAAGGACTGGATGATTATTTTCTTGCTAAAACTATGTGTATGCAACCCGACTTGGTTGCAGCTTGAAAGGAAAGTGAATATCTTTAAGGAGGATTACAATGTTAAATAAAATGGAAAACTACATGGCTATTAACACAGCCGATGGTAAGGTAGAAGAGATAATGGGAAAATATATGTACTATTCTCTTCCGAAACTCATTGTCAAAGCAGAGCGAGTAAAGGAAATCTGTAGTCAAATCGGGTTCCCGATTGATGTAAACGAGAATATATCCATTACCGATGCTTTCAGAAGTGCAACCGGCGAAATTCACGACAGAATTGAGGACAACCTTTTCGGTGAAATCAAAATTGTCAAGATTTACTGCAGGGACAATAAGAAAGCAGAAGCAGATGTTTTATCCCGTGAACTTGTAGAGGAAACCTTGTATGAAACTACAAACACCTATCGCAAACTCGCTAACATAACTCTTGATAAGTCAAGCGGTGAGATGGTTCTGTCAGATGTTGACTATACTTCGGACCGTGATATTCGTGGATACTTCAATGAGGCTCAAAGGCTTTTTGAACTGTATCAGGAATGTATCGGTAATCGAAGCATTGAAACAATGGCGGACAAATACATCTCCAGACTTCACGCTACATCAATTTCGGCAAGAGGACACCACTATTTTGTCCCTAAAGCATATATGCACGAAATTGCGCTGCTTGAGGATTTTATGGACTTAGTTGCAAA
>JAZORX010000083.1:0-14653 GCA_045656845.1 Acutalibacteraceae bacterium
TACTTGGCGGGCAGCCGCCCGGGAAGATAAGGCGACGCCGACATATTTTTTTTAAAACCTTATATGCCTCAATAGCTCAGCTGGCAGAGCACGCGGCTGTTAACCGCGGTGTCACAGGTTCGAGCCCTGTTTGAGGCGCCAAGAGACAGAAATCCGAATTTTCGGGTTTCTGTCTTTTTCTTTTGTTGCTTCAAATAGCTCTCACCTTCGGCACCTCGTTAGTTAATACTGCGGCTGTTAACTGGTTCGCAGGCTTGCGCTGCCGGTGGCAGATACAGCAAGCCGAGAACAGGAAGAAATAGGGAGAATTGCGATGCGCCGCTGACGGCGGCCGTCCCCTCTGTCCGTTTCGCAGACATCTCCCCACACCGTGGGGGGTCACCAAGCGAGCAAGACGACTATGTTTCTGACCGAGGTGTCACAGGTTCTTTTCAAAAAACTGAATACGCCTCAATAGCTCAGCTGTTCAGAACACGGTCTTTTCTTTTTTTACAATGGAAACTGACTATAGCTCTGTTCGTACCGAATTTTAAACGATTCGTACCATTTCATAAAAAAGAAGAAAAATTTATGATATCATATGATAAATAACTATTTTCGGCAGGTTTTTATTAATTTGTTGAAATATTAATTCTTTTATGATATAAATAATAATGATAGGTGTGAGCATTAACAATGAAAATTGCGGTATGTGATGACGAAAAGAATACGTTAAATATTATAGCCGGTGTTCTGGAAGATTATATTCAGATGAAGGATATACAGATATCGTACGATGTGTTTCTGAGCTTTGATGAATTGATCGACAGAATTTCTGATTATGATCTGTTTTTCCTTGACTGTAAAATGCCTGACGGTATAGACGGTCTTGAGTTTGCACGGATTGTTCGCAGAGATTTTGGTGAAGAAAAAGGTATTGTTTTTATAACTGCGTACTCCGATTTTGTATACGAAGCTTTTGAGGTAAGGACACACCGTTATCTGCTGAAGCCGATTCAGCCTCAAAAGGTGTTTGAGGCGCTTGATGATTTTGTTGCAACAAGCTATGCCGGAAGAAAGCTTCTGGTTAAGGTTGACGGCAGAAACGACATTATCAGCTTAAAAGATGTTTACTATATGGAAGTATCCCGTAAGGATGTTTACATTTACCTGAGCGAAGGGTATGTCGTTTGCCACAGAACAATTTCTTCTCTTGAAAAAGAGCTTTGTTCGCTTGGTTTTTTCAGAATTCATCGTTCGTATCTTGTCAATATTGATAAGGTTAAAAGCTTTGATAAGAGAATAGTTCAGCTTGATAATGGTGAAAAAATCTTTATGAGTCCGCAGAAGTATAACGATTTTTGCGAGCACTATTTAAAATGGATCAACAAAAGAGGCAATTGAGGGATATAAATGACTTTGAGTTTATTTGTAAGTCTTCTGCAGGTTCTTCTCGGTATAACAACTGAAGGTTACATTTTGAATAGTTTCTTTAAATATGAAAGCAGAAAGGGGAAGTGGAGACTATCCGCTATCCTTATTTCTGCTTTTTTGTTTGTTTTGGGATCGTTTTTTCTTTTTGATTCTGAAACCTTTGACCTTACGGTTGAAGCGATAACGCTTCTCGGCTTTGTTGCTTCACCGTACATTCTGTTCCGTTGCAGGAAAAAGCTGACCTTTGCCTTGTTCGGCCTGACTTTCTGCGGGTTGATGGACTTTGCAGTTTTCAGCATAACATCGGTTTTTGTCAGGCTTTCAGCTGTGAAGTCCTCTCTGGTATATTGCGGGATTTATGCGGTGGTTCTTTTGTTATGTTACATAACCGTCAGGCGGAAAAGAGTTCTGATTCCCGAAAGCTTTTTGGAGCAGATTCCGTTGCCTGCATATATCGTTGTTTATATTGCGAGCCTTGCGACATTTTACAGCATAACGGAAAACAGCGACCCGGAATATTACAGCGATGTCGGAAATGCTCTGATGCTGATTTCCGTTGTGCTTGTTGTTGCGTGTATTTCTTATGCGTTTTATAAGTTTTCTTCACTTGTGCGTGAGCAGAAGGAAACCGAAAAAAATCTTGAACTGCAGCTGAAGCACTATGAGGATATGGTGATAAAAAACAGAGACATCCGTGCTTTCCGCCACGATTATAAAAACAATCTCATTTCGTTGCGATCGCTCGTTGATGCAGGTAAAGCGACGGAGGCTCTTGAATACATAGACGGTCTGCACAGCAACCTTGCGACTGCGCAAAGCAGATTTTCAACGGGAAATTATCTTGCAGATGCAATACTCAATGATAAAGCGGCCAAGGCAGAAAAATCGGGAGTGGAAATTGAATTCAGCGGTTCAATTCCACAATCGGGAATAACAAACAACGACCTTTGCACGGTCTTATCCAACACAGTGGATAATGCTATACGGGGTTGCGAGGGTGTAGAAAAAGCGAAAATCAGAATTGTCGGAAACGAAAATCCGAACGGATTTGTGCTGAATGTTTCAAATCCCGTTATCAATAATGTCAGAATAAAAAATAACGAGGTAAAAACCTCGAAAGCAGATAAAGAAAACCACGGCTTCGGTGTTGCACTAGTGAAAAAGACGGCAAAGAATTATAACGGATTTGTTCAGCTGAGTTGTGAAAGCAATGTGTTTAAAATTCAGGTCGGATTTATTCTGAAAGGAGTAGAATGAGATGAAAGTGAAGATTAAAAAAACTTTATCTTTTTTGATTGCAGCAGTTATGGTTGCTACAGTATTTTTGCAGGCTCCGGTTGTTGTTTCTGCAGAAGAAACTGCTGTTCTTACATATACAATCAAAGACGGGGTGGCAACTATTACAAATGTTTCTCCTGAAGCAACTGTTGTTGAAATTCCCTCGGAATATGAGGGCTATCCCGTTGTGGGAACAAGTCAGTTTGCTTTTAATGCCAATTCAAAAGCAACGAAATTTGTTGTTGATGAAAGCAGTGAATATTTTTCTGTGGATGAATGGGGTGTTCTTTATAACAAAGATAAAACTCAACTTATAAAATTCCCTGATTCAAGTGAAATAACGGAATATGATATTCCTGAAGGGGTTACGGATTTAAGCTACCATGCCTTTGCTTATTCTAAAAATCTGGAAAAAGTATCTTGCCCTTCAACATTGAAAAGCATCGGAAAGTACGATTTCTTTCATTGTTTCAGTCTTGTAGAGGTTGTTCTGGAGGAGGGAATTGTTTCAATAATTGAGGAAGCCTTCAGAGAGAGTGCTTCGTTGAGCAAAATCAATTTCCCTTCAACGATCAGAAGCATCGGAGAGGGTGCGTTTCAAGGTTGTAATCTTTCAGGTGTAATTGAATTGCCCGAAAGCTTATCTTCGTTAGGTTCGGATTCGGATGGAAAATCCTATCCTGCTGCCGTATTTAATGGATGCCGGATTACAGCCTTTTCAATTGACGAAAATAATGGCTTTTTCTCAACGGACGAGAACGGAATACTTTACGATAAATATAAAACAACGTTGTTAGATTGTCCCGATGCAATTGATTTGACGTCTGTTGTTGTTCCTGAAAGTGTAACAGCGATTGATAATTATGCGTTTTCGAAGGTCTCAGGTTTAAAGAGCATTACTCTGCATGACAGTGTTTATTCAATCGGAACGAGAGCATTTGCCTATTCCGGCATTGTCTCGTTTGCTTTCCCGAAAAATCTTACTCAGGTTTCTGAAGGAATATTTTATCATTGTGTTGATTTGACTCAGGTAGATTTGCATGACAATATCGGTGTCATTTGTGATTCTGCTTTTTCGCAATGCTCTTCTCTTGAAACTCTTGATATACCGAGCGGTTGTTACTCGATTGGTGCAAGTGCATTTAGCAGTACTGCTATTAAAAGCATAACTCTTCCCAATATTACAAAAGTGAGTAACAGCCTGTTCCGCAGCTGCAGAAATCTTGAATCAGTTACTTTCACGGGCAAATTAACTGCTATTGGTGAATCTGCGTTTTATGCATGTTCTTCCCTGAAGTCGATAAATATCCCGTCATCCGTAACTGAAATAGGAAAAGAAGCGTTTTTGGCGAGTGGTCTTGAGACTGTTGTGCTGCCTGACGGAATTACAACCATAGAAACATCGGCTTTTAACGGTTGCAGAAGCCTTGTAAGCATTGAGATCCCACGCAGTGTTACTACCATAAAAAAAGCTTTTGCCGGTTCGTTGGATGCATTTACGGATGTGTATTACCATGGAACGGAAGAACAATGGAATGCGATTGCCATTGAAGATGGTAATACCGGTTTAGATTCTGCAAAAATTACATACGAGTATAACAACATTATGTATATGACTTATCACATTTCAAACGATGAAGTCGTTATTGAAAAATGTAATTTCAATAAGGCGGAAAATCTTGTAATTCCGGATGAAATATGTGGTTTTCCGGTTACGAAATTAGCCGATGACTCTTTCAGAAATCTTGAGATAACAGGGGTCAAACTACCCGCCGGTCTTAAAAGTATCGGAACAAGAGCTTTTTACGGTTGTGATAACTTAAGGGAAATAGAAATACCGGACAAAGTTGAAACAATTAATGCAGCAGCTTTTGGCTATACCGGAATAGAAGCTTTGAATATTCCTGCAAGTGTTGTTGATATAAGAAGAGCTTACCCTGAAACGATTAAAGAATTTGTTGTTGACGAAAATAATTTGCATTATAGTAGTGATGACGGTGTTCTTTTCAATAAAGAAAAAACAGTTTTATTAACTTATCCTCAGAGCAAAGAGGATGCGCTTTATTATGTGCCGTCTACCGTAACGGAAATCGGTGATTACGCTTTTTCGAACAGCATTGTTGCAGAAATAAAGCTCCCTGACGGAGTACAGACTATTGGTAAGTTTGCGTTTGATAGCTGCACGGTAAAAACAATAAATATCCCGAGTAGTGTGAAAACAATATCAAAAGGAGCGTTTAGCAATTCAGGTATAGAATCGATTGTTGTTCCTGAATCTGTTGAGTATATAGGCGAGGATGTTTTTTCAAATTGTGAAAATTTGAAGTCGGCTGAGCTGCTTTGTAAGATTACAGTTCTTCCCGCAAGAGCATTTTTCCGTTGCTACGCTCTGGAAAATGTTCAGCTCCCTGAAACAATTGTGGAGATTGATATGAATGCTTTTTATTACGATAAAAATCTGGAAAATTTAATTTTACCGGAAAATCTTGAAAGCATCGGATTTGGTACATTTTATAATTGTTATAGTCTTAAAAATTTTCAGTTGCCTGACACTGTAACAAAGATTGAAGGCAGTGCTTTTGTTGGTTGCACATCTCTTGAAAAGATAAACTTGCCTGAAAAGCTTGTAACGCTCCATGCAGAAGTTTTTGATGGTTGTGAAAATCTCGTCGAGATTACTATCGGTCCGGAATTGGTAAATTTAACGGATACTGCTTTTGACGGTGAAATTGTCAAGCTTGAAAGAATAACAGTTGATCCTGCCAACCCTGCGTTGATGTCTGATGATAAAGGTGTGTTGTACAGTAAAGATAAAACAAAACTTATCAAGTTTCCTGCTGCAGCAACTGTCGAAGAATACACGGTCGAACCGACAACGCAAGTTATAAACCAATATGCTTTTTATTGTAATAAAAATATAAATACACTAATTCTTTCTGTTGCTTTGAATCATGTTGAAAAATACGCTTTTTACGATATGGAAAATCTGGTTAATATTTATTACACTTCAGATGAAGAAAACTGGAATCTGATTACTTTCGATTCAGGCAACACAGAGGTGGAAACTGCTACTGTGCGTTTTAATTATTCCTCTGACCGCACTCTCGGTGAAAATATCAGGTGGATATTCAACGAGGAAACCAAGGTTTTGACTGTTACGGGCAGCGGGGAGATGCCGAGTCTTGCTTCAGCAGAGGAATACGGTTGGTATTTCTTCAGGGACGAAATTGAAACGGTTGAGATTTTAAACAGTATAACCTCTGTTGGTGATAACGCCTTTGCAGGTTGTCCGAATCTTAAGGAGGTTTACCTCGGTGAATCAATCGCAACGATTGGCGGGAATGCCTTTGCAGATTGTCCGTCATTGTCGCTCGTTACCGTAAGCGGTGCAGGGTTCACGGCAGATGAAACCTCATTTACTGGTAATAATGAAAGGCTGACTATGCTGTATGCTTCGTCAAACACTCAGGCGGCAGACTACGCAGCAGGAAAGTCAATCAATACTATTCCTTTTTCATATGATCATACTAAAAAGGTAATGAACTTCAACGGAGAGCTGACGGTGTATTCTGACCTGCCGTATCTGTTCTTGTCTAAGCTCGTCAAGACGAATCCGGGAATGGAGTATCTTTACTTTGAAAAGCTGGTTTTCCATGGGGTTGAGCCTGAAACATTTGATGTTGAAGAGCTTGGAAACGATCAACAGGCGAAATACCTCACATTCAACAATCTTTATCTCAGCCTGAAGAAGGTTAAAGACGGCTCGGCTGAGGGGGTTAAATTCAGCGACTTCCTGACCCTGCTCGAAAACGGAGACTATGATTCGTTTATGTTTGAGCTCAATTCTGATGAGGGTAAACAACAGATGACTTTTGAAGAGCTGTGGGAAAAGGTTACCGACCATTTCATCTCAAGCGCATTGAGAATAACATCAAAAATCATCAACTTCTTCAGAAAAATATTCAAATAAAATTTATATAAAATCACCTCTGAAATCTGACGGTTTCGGAGGTGATTTGTTTTTCGTACCGAATTTTGAACGATTCGTACCCTTTGGCGAAATTTTCAAAAATTTTGTGATATAGTGGTTTAAATGGATAATAGGGCAACAAATTTTTATGGAGGCGAGAGTATGATAACTACAATAATATTGTTGGGGCTGCCCATATTACTTCCCACATTTATAGTCGGGTTGATTTTCCCCGATTCAGCAAATGATGTGTTGATTGCAATGGGGGATTTGTTTGCACCGCTTTATATGCTTTTAGAATCAATAATCGTATTGTTTGCATAGTTGAAAATTGAAACAGGCATTATGAAAACGGAAAACGATTGATAAATTGATTGAGGTTTAAATATTCTGATAAAACACATGGAGGTGAGAACTGTGTTGTTGGTTTTTGCATCATTGCTGTCAATGGCACCGCTTGTTGCAGTTTATGAGATCTTGTCATTCATTTTTGCACCGATTATAGCGTTGTTTTAAGCAGGAATGCAAAACAGGGAGAAAGAGTGAAAATATATTTTTATATCAAGGAGGAAAAGCATGAAAAGATTTGTTAAAAGATCGATGGCAGCGATTCTCGTTGTCGTCATGCTGTTGAGCGCTGCTCCGCTTAACGGCTTTGTTGGCTTGTTTGATATGTTCGATTTTTCAGTCGAAGCAAGCGCAGCGAGCTCGAATGTTGTGGACGATAGTACAGTAAAGTCTATTCTTGAATCAATTAAAAAAGAATATCCAAATGGAAGTTACTTTTCAGTAAATGGTAAAGCTTGCCAGCACGGAAGCATATATAAAGCTTACCCTAATGGTACCATTTGCACTAATTGTCAATTAAAGAATATTTTGAAAGCGAAGGGAATTTCAGCATCAACATATTCAAATGGATGGACATGTTATGCGTTTGCATCATACTGTTTTACCCAGTGTTTTGGAAAAACTTGGACGAGTTCTAATTACACCGTCGTTGCTAGTGCCAATTTGAAAAACAAAACCAATAAGGAAAAAGAGGCGTTTTTCAAGGCGGCAAAACCGGGAGATATTTTAGTAATACCGGGACATTATATGGTTTTTATAAAAAGCGATAGTACAGGTGTTACAGTATATGATGCAAATGTAGGTGGCAAATATTATTGTGCACAAGGACATTCTCGTTGTTCAGATCATACTGTATCATCTAAATATGGTGGAAATACAGGAACGGTTCGATACGCAAAAATAAAATATAGCAACTTTAGCTATAGTTCAGTTAAGGTACAGCATGCAAAAAATTATGCTGATGTGAACTGTACTCTTACTTTAAATAAGACAAAGGATACAGTAACAAACACATCAGCAACGATTAATGCAAATCTCAATGCATCTTTTTCACTTCAGGGTGCATATTACATTCTCAGCACAAACAAAGCAGATGTTAATGTAGATGCAACTAAAGAAAACAACAGAAAAAAGACATCAACCAGAGATTTTGTAACGGTAAAGGGTGCTCATACAGCCAAGTCTGTCAAGGCGGATGTTTTGACTTACCAGGGAGCAAAGCTTCAACCGAAAAAAACTTACCATTATAAAATTCTGGTTAAGGTAGGCGGAAAATGGTACCAGTCGTCTGTTTCTTCTTTTACAACTGCGAACAACCTTCCCGCAACGCCTGAGCTCACATTTGTGACAGGAAAAACAGATTATTCTGTTTCGGATGCAGTTGCAGTTTCGTGGAAGAGTGCTGCCAATGCCGACAGCTACAATGTTACGGTTTATGATGCCTCATCAAAGGCAATTTTCACAAAGAGCGGCATCACATCAAACACATTCTCCTTTGAGCCGAACGCAAAGGAGCTTCCTGCAGCAGGAGATTATTATTTCTCTGTTACTGCAGTCAACGCTGTAGGCAAAAAGGAATCTGCAAAGAAGAAGTTTACTCTTCACGAGGACAAGACGGTTGAGTTCTTTGACCCGTTAACAAACAAGGTTCTCAAAACAGAAACTGTTCCTTACGGTGGTACGGCAACAGCTCCCAAGATGTCTTCTGTAAAGGGCTATACTTTCATAAAATGGGACGGAAACTTTACAACAGTAAAGGAAAACACAAGGGTTGCGGCTGTTTTTGAGCCTCACGAATATACGGTAACTTTTGTTGACGATAAAAACAGTGTTATTTCAAAAGAGACTGTAAAGTATGGACAGAGTGCGACTGTACCGAAAGATCCGGAAAAGACAGGTTATGACTTCGTTGCATGGGTTGTTAAGAACGGTGAGGGCGACAGCTATACATTTGTTAACGGCAATGTTACATTTGAACCTACTTTTGCATGGTCAAACCCTGACCTTCCTCTTGCAGTAAAGGTTACAAAAGCTCTCAGAACATCAGATTCAAAGGGTTACACAGTATATTCAGCAATAACAAACGGAAAAGCTGAAGCTATCAATGCAAAGCTCATTGCTGTTATCAAAACATCAAACGGCAAAACCGTTGCAACTAAGATGGATATTATAACAGTTCCTGCAAACGCATCGAATTATGCTGTTACAACAAATGTCGGTGGTACGGCTGTAGGTACGGTGGCAGAGGTCTATATCGTTGCAAACGACAAGGATGACGATAACAAGACCGGTGGCGCTTACTCAAAAGTGGCAACCGTGAAAGTGACAAGAGAGTCAACGACTAACAATCAGTATTGGGGAGATTGGAGCTCTTGGTCAACTTCTCAGCCGACAGCAAGCAGCACAAGAGAAATTGAAGCTAAAAAGCAGTATTCATACAGAGACAAGGAAACTTCAACAGCTAACAGCAAAACAAAGACAGGCTGGACACTTGTAAGCTCAACACCGTCATCAAGCACATCCTGGAGTGGTTGGTCTTCATGGAGCACAACAAAGCAGACGGAAGTCAAGACCGATGGCTTGCTTACAAAGGATGTTGAGACAAGAACAGTGCATAGGTATATGCACTATTGTGACGGTAAAGGCAATTTTGCGCCCAGCGATAAATATGCATACGGTGTGTATGGACCACACACAATTTACGAAAAAAACGCATGGACGACAGGCAAAAGAAAAGAGAAAAGTTCAACGGGTTATTGGATATACGATGGTAAAGAAAAGTGCTCAAAGGGATGCGGTAGTTATTATGATATGGGAACGGTTACGCAGTACCGTTACAGAACCAGATCGCCCATTTACAGCTTCTACCGTTGGACAGCTTGGTCAGCATGGTCAGATACGGTTTATTCTGCAACATCAACAAGAGAAGTTAAAACTCAGACTGTTTACAGATACCGTGACTTGTACACAAGCACAGAGACAGTAAGTGAAACATATATCGGTGAGGAAAATCTCAGCGGTAAGTCCTACACAGTTAACGGCAGCCTTACAAATGTTCAAAAAGATTACAGCGGAAAAGTCGCAACCGTAATGGTCTACAAAGAAAAGAACACAGACCCGACAGAGTCGCAGATAGAGTATGTCGGTCAGGTTACGCTTGGTGCCGGAAACTCGTATAATTTCACCTTTATTCCCCGTGAAGAAATCAGTATGGCAACGGGTGATTACATAGTTTCGTTCGGTATCGCTACGGCTGACGGTCTCGTTAACTACGCTGAAATTATCGAAGCTCCGAAGGCTGAGCACAAGGTTACATTCTACGATTTTGACGGAACAACAGTGCTTGAAACGATAACCGTGAAGGAAGGCGAGACTGCAGTTCCTTCAGCAAGTACAGTTGAGGCTCTCAGTGTTCTCGAAGGACACAGATTTACAAACTGGAATCAGTCAACAGTAAATGTAAGAGCAGACCTTTCTGTTCTTCCTCAGAGTGAAGTGCAGAAGTTTGCAGTTGTCTTCATAGACTGGGAAAGCCAGAAGTTCGTTCTTGAAGAGTATGAATACGGCGAAGAAATCACTGTTCCGGAAGCTACTCAGAAGGAAGGCTATAATGTTTCCTGGGATATGAGTATGGCGAAGGAAATGGCTCCGGAAGCAACCGTGGCTGAAGGCGATGAAGAAATCAACAGTGATGTGAATATCGCAAGATATACGGTTGTCCGTCATACGGTAATTCCGACCGTATACGAAAAAATTGAGTATAATTCAACTTTCGTTTCTCCTGAGAGTGACCTTGCGTTGAAAGAAAACGGCATTATTGAAGATGAGTTTGAAACCGAGGCAAACGGAGACAAGTCAGAGATAGAAATTGAACCTGAAGACATAATAGCAGAAGAAAAAGATACCTTCGACGAATACATCGAAACACCTATGGATATTGAAGAAGCTGAGGAATATATTTTCCGTGGCTGGAAGAATGTTCTGACAGGCGAATATCTTACGGATATGCGTCCTGAAAGCGATGCGATCTATGTTCCGATGTATGAGTTTGCAGAGACGACGGAGGAACCTGTTGCCGATATCGAAACGGGTGAATATACTGAAACTCAGACGATAACTCTTACAAGTGATACTGAAAGTGCAGTGATTTATTACACTCTTGACGGTACAGATCCCCAGACCTCTGAAACAGCAATTATGTATACAGAGCCGATTACGATTTCATCTTCTGTAGTACTTAAAGCTTGCGCAATGGCAGTAAATATGAACAACAGTTCAACTGTTATGGAGCTTTATGCTATCAATACAGGCAATGTGACTCCGTATCATATTGTTTCTGTTTACACAGATCTTCCTTATATGGAGGGCGTTGCATACCAGTCTCTTGTTAAGGATTTTGTAAGATTTGATGCAACTCCGCTTCAGGATTTTGAAGGCTACACATTCAGCGGCCTTTACTATGATGAAGATCTTACTGAAGAGTTTGACACTCAGAACGAACCCGTTGTTGAGTCAATGGATGTATTTGCACATTATGTTGCAAAGCAGTATACAGTTACTTTCCTTGATGAGGACGGCACTGTTCTCAGCACTCAGTCCGTAGAATACGGCACTGCTGCAGAAGCTCCGCAGGGTCTCGCAAAAGAAGGTTATGCATTTATCGGCTGGGATTCTGACGGCTATGAATGCGTAACAGAAGACGGCACATACACTGCAAGATACATCCCCGAGAGTGAATACGCTTATGTTTCAATCAAGGGCAGAGCAGTAAGACCTGTTTATGTTGATGCAGAGGTTAAGCTTTCAATTGAAATCACTCCTGACGAGCTTTCAGATGAGCCTGTTTCATGGACTTCAAGCGACCCGTCAATTGCAACGGTTGACTATCAGGGTAATGTAACACTCGTTGGCGTTGGTACGGTTTATATTACCGTAACGGTTGATTCAAACGGCGAAAGCGATACAGTTGAGTTCAGAGTAAATGAAGATAATACGGTCAAGGTTGTTCTTGGTCCGCAGTCTTATATGATGTATGATACAACAGGCTATCTCAGAGGCCTCAAGGTTGCAGTTAATACTGTTGAAGAGGTGCGTTCACACTTCACAAACGATGAGCTTCATTTCTTCAACCACGAAGGAACAGAGCTCAGCGACACAGATAAGGTCGGCACAGATACAGTTGTCTGCCTTATGGATGGTGACGATATCCTTGACGAGAAGACATTTATCATGACAGGTGATGTCAACGGTGACGGCTGGTACGACGGTCAGGACTCAACGATCGTTGCTTGCATTGCTGAAGGTATGCTTACGGCTGACGATGTCAGTGAAGCAGTGTATATCGCAGCAGACTGTAACTATGATGGCGTGATCGACCAGAAGGATGTCGAGCTTCTTAACAAGGCAGGAGCTTTGATCTCAAATGTAGATCAGAATCAGCCTGCTGAAGAGCTTGAAGAAGATGAGAATTTTGTTGCATATGCAAGTCTTATCGATCAGACAGCAGACTTCGAGATTGAAATCGAAGATACAGATGAAATTCCTGTTGAGCCTGACGAAGAGGTAAACACAGATCCCGAAAACGGTGAAAACACAGAGGACGATTCAACACAGCCGGAAGATGACACAAACAATTCTTTTGCATGGTCATTTTTAAGCATTCTTGAATTCTTTAAGTCTGTTTTCAGCTTCCTTATGTCACTTATCTTCGGATAAATCTCAATTAAATTAAATTCCGGAATCAGCTCCCTCTGGTTCCGGGATTTTTTTGTCAAACTTATGGTTACACAACCGATAATCTTGATTTTCTGTGAGTGAGGAGTATAATGTATTTAAGAGGTTGTAGTGTGCAGATGAGGTGGTTTTATGAAAAAAATTGAATTGGTTGATTCCAATTTTGAGGTAAAAACCAAGCTTGATGAGAAGGATATCCGTTTTTACGGTATCAGGCAGTCGCCGTTTAAAATTTACGGAGTTTTTTACGAGTCAGGTAAATTCAGGAGGCTTCCCGAAGCTGTCGCAAAAAGCGTTAACGACGGGGTTTACACCCTCCACGCTCATGCAGCAGGTGGAAGAGTACGCTTTAAGACGGACAGCCCGTATATTGCGATACATGCTGTGATGTCAGGTATATGCAAAATGCCTCATTTTGCCTTTACGGGCTCGGCAGGGTTTGATTTATACATCAGAAAAGATGCAGAACGCTATGCTGCGACCTTTATCCCTCCGTTTGATATTCAGGACGGCTATGAAAGCATCGTCCGTTTCGGATCTGCAGAAATGCGTGAGGTGACGGTGAATTTCCCTCTTTACAGCGAGGTGTGCGAATTATACATCGGTCTGAAGGAAGGCTCATTCCTCGGTGAAGCAGAAGATTACAAAACGCAGAAACCGATTGTTTTTTACGGCTCTTCCATAACTCAGGGTGGCTGTGCCTCAAGACCCGGCACCTCTTACGAAAGTCTGGTATCCCGTCGGCTGGATGCCGACTATATCAATCTCGGCTTTTCGGGCAGTGCAAGAGGTGAGGACGAGATCGCAGAGTATATCAGTTCTCTTGATATGTCTGTCTTTGTGTATGATTATGACCACAATGCACCGACGGCTGAGCATCTGAAAAATACGCACGAAAAAATGTTTCGCAAGATAAGACAGGCTCATCCGGAATTGCCGATCGTTATGCTTTCAAGACCAAAATATTTTCTGAGTGAAGAAGAGGAAAAACGGCTTGAAATAATCAAAGAAACTTATGAAAACGCAGTTGCAGACGGTGATAAAAATGTTTACCTGATTGATGGCAGGGATCTTATGAAGCTGGCAGGGGACGAAGGTCTGGTCGATGGCAGCCACCCGAATGATCTGGGATTTATGTCTATGGCAGAGACGCTCTGCGAGGTTCTCAAGGAAATATTGCAATAAAAGAAGAAGCTGTAAAACTTTCGTTTTTACAGCTTCTTTTCCTATTTTCTGATCACTTTTTTCTGCCACGAGCGTTTGCCGCATTCGGGGCATTTCATAAATCGAGTCCTGTTCATGTGCATTGCAAACAAAACACTTTTAAAAGACGGAACATACTTGTGTCCGCACTCACTGCATTCGTAATAGCCTGCAGTCTGTTCGATTTTTAAGCAGTATCCTATGCCGACGGCAAACAGTACCATTCCTATGGCGATGAGAAAAATCCTGATCCAATTCTGCATCTCAACAAAGCTTGCAATGAAGATGAGCGTCATAAAAAATATTGATGTGAAAAAACCTAAGACGATTTCAATGTTGAGCAATCGTTTATCTGCATTTTCTTTTTCTCTTACAAGTGCAAGTAAATTCTTTTCTGTTTCTTTATTGCTGTTTTCCATTGTAACAACCTCCCCACTCAGTAAATCATTGACAGTGATGTTCAGCTCGTCGCAAAGCTCAAGCATTATCGATGAATCGGGCAACGATCTGCCGTTTTCCCATTTGGAAACGGCTCTGTCCGTAATGCTGAGCTTCTCTGCAAGCTGCATCTGTGTAAGACCGATCATCTTTCTTCTCTCGGCTATGAATCTGCCGATTTTAACCTGATCCATTACGCTGCCTCCTTTCATCTCTATCATATCATTCTGCACGGGAAAGTCTACATACTGTTGGTTGAGTAGGGGAGTT
>JAZORX010000084.1:0-8692 GCA_045656845.1 Acutalibacteraceae bacterium
TTTTGTTTTTTTATCAAGCTTTCTGTTCCTGAAATAGAGAAGAAAATCTATAAATACCATAATAAAGTTCAAAAAATAGAAGAATAACACATACCAGTTTGATGCTAAACTGCTCATATATTTTTCGTTTATAAACTTGCCTGTTATTCCCGCAACATAGCCTAGAAGAATTAAACATAAAAAGCCAAGACTTTTTCCCTTTGCCGTTCTCGCTTTGTATGACTTAATCACATTTAACGGCCACGAAGCACCAAAGCTGATAATCATCATCATTTCACAAATTTCATAAAATTCCATAATAATCCTCCTCTTGTATACCTAATGTATTTATTTATATGCTCATGTGATATTAGGGACAAAAAAATATATAACTTTACTCATCAAGCATGAGCCTTCCTTCTTTTGCTTTTTTCTTTAGCCTCTGCATCTGCTCCTTTTCAATTTGAGCAATACTTTTTTCGGGAGTTGGTAAATCTTCAGGCATTGTACCGCCAATTTCCTCAATAGCTTTTCTTACTTCTCTCCCAACTATATTATGAACTTTTGTGGCAGTTTCTGCATTATCAATTTTGTCTTTTCTCAATTTTTCTTCTGTTTGCGAAATTCTGAAAAGATTAGCAATAAGTTCTGTGCTACCCATATAATCAAGAATTTTCTGACCTACCGTAAGTCCTTTTCTTTGGTGGATATCTTCAACATCAAGTCCTCCATAAAGTCCCATATAACCTGCATTTTGAAAAATAGCGAACTCTTCATTGGTTATAACACCGGCATTTCTTGCAGTTTCAGCAAGAAGCTGATTCCACTGTTTTATATCACCACGAACAACTAATCGTCTACTATCCTCATCAAGCTGATTAAATCTGTCTGCCACCTCTTGTCTGTATGTCTGTATAGCAAAATAAGTTTGTCCAAGTGCAATAACTTCTTTTCTCGGATCACCGTTCTGAACAATCAAATAACAAGCATATCTTGTAAGTTCATAATCCAAGACAGGTTTTTCAGTAGCGCCCGCTTTAACGATTTTCCTGACCTCAGGAAAATCGCAAGTAATATCGTGTCCACTGTTTTCACAAGCAATCATCGCACGTTTTATAACTTTATGAAAGTTTTCCCATTTGTTATAATCCAGAACAATTGCCAATTCCCTTGCAAACCAATATTCTGTTCCATCTTCTTTAATATGCTTTATGTCCTCAAAACATTTATACTCTTTTGCAATTAAATTGCTCATTACTTTACCTCTTTTCTTTTTTCGACATTCTTCGACACAATCTCCCTATATGCTCATGTGATACAAGGGACAAAAAAATATATGCTTTTTTGTCCCTTATATTATATCACTTTTGTTCTGTTTTTTCAATATAACCGGGACATTTTGATTTGTTTATTTTTCTTTTTGTTCAAAATGCCATTCATCAGAGAAAACAGTGGTGCATATTTCTTTGAATTTCCACTTGATTTCGATCCTTTTTCCATCATAAACATATATCGTTTTAATTAAAGCTTTCATCATTTCATTTGTATATTCTTCAGCTCCGATGAATCTTCCAAACAGATCAATTCGTTTACTTTCCTCTGCTGACATAGAATCAATGCTATACATATGTATTTCTTCTTCACGAGTGCAAATACCTTCTTCTATATCATTCTTTATTTTATAAAACTCATCTTCTGTAAGTTGTTTCTTAGTGAGCTTTATGTACGCATCTACTTTTTGCTGCTTCATTTCGCTGATTTCTTTATTTAGAAGTTGGATTCTATGCTCATACTTCTTGGCTTTCTGTTTAAAGGCTTTTTGTTTATCAATAAGTTCAGATGCCTTTTGAAGTTCGTTTTTTACTGCTGCAATGACAATCTCATTCAATTCTGCTTCTCTATAACTTTCCTGACAACATTGCTCATTTATAACAACACCAAAATTTGAACATCTATACCATAGTGCATAAGGGAATTTTCCGTATTGCATCATATTTCTTTTACAGCCTCCGCATTTGAGCAAACCAGATAGCAAACGCTTTTCTCTTGGAGGAGATGTTCTAATACGAGGTTTTGCCTGAACACTATCAAACAATTCTTGTGATATAATTGCTTCATGAGTGTTTTCAACCACAATACGTTCTTCTTTAGGGACCTTTATTTGCTTACTGCCTACATATGGTTTTTCTTTAAATCTTGCTACCATTTTACCCGTATATCTTTCATCTTGTAAAATATACTGTAGCATACTTACACTCCAAAAAGTGTGGTTATCAATCATTCCCCAATTTTTACTACAATCAAATTTTCTTTTTTTATACTCACTTGGCGATAGAATACCTTCATTATTTAATATCAAAGCTATCTTTCTATGGGGCATCTTATCTGCTCTATAATTAAAGATCCTTTTTACAATTTCAGCAGCTTCTTCATCGATAATCAGTTTATGTTTATCTTCAGGTGATTTCATATAGCCATAAATAGAATAATTCGCAATACATTCACCTTTTCTTTGTTGCATACGCTTTACACTTTTTATTTTATTGGACAAATCCTGACTATACATCGCATAAGATAGATTCTTCATAGCTACATCAACACCACAAGTAGCTCCCGCATAATCTTTGCTGTCGTATCCATCATTAGCTGAAATAAATCTGATCTGCCATTCCGGAAATAGCATATCAGTATATCTTCCAACTTCGATATAATCTCTTGCAAATCTTGAAAAATCCTTCACGATTACACAGTTAATCTGATTTGTTTCTGCCAATACAATAAGTTTCTGCATTGCAGGTCGGTTCATATTTGTTCCTGTATATCCGTCATCAACCAATTCAACGATTTCAAGATTTCTGACATCTTTAAACACAACAGAAATATGCAAATCTAATAGCTCTCGTTGATTTGATATACTGTCACTTTCTGTGTTATCGCCGTCCTCAATGGACAATCGCAAGTACTTTAAAACCACATATTTATCCTGCAAGCTTCTCACCTCCATTTAATATACGAAGATATTCTTCATACCTTTCATCACACTTCCACACTATCTCGATTCTCTTATCGTCATATAGCTTTATACAGTCAATAAAAGCATCGACCATCTCAGTAGTAAGTTTCTTTATATTGGCATATTTCTTTAAATCTGCCACCCACTTATCAACGGACAGCATTTTACTGAATTTGTTTCGGTCCTTTTCGTAAAGTGATAGTCTTTCAATTTCCACTTGTAGTTCAATATCAAATTGCTTTCGTATAGCTTCATATTCTTCTTCATTTAACAGTTTTCTTGAAAAATCCATTGTCGCACGGACTCTACCTTCTTTTATGTAGGCAATATTAGAGAGTGTTTCGCCAATTTTATTTGTAAGAGCATATGCTTCCTTTTTTACTTCCGGAGAATCCATTGCAGTTTTTAATGTCTCTTCAATTCTAACCATTGAGGATATTTGCATTTTAATAGACTTGAATATAATGTCCTTTAAAAGTTCTTCCTCTATCCCCTCAAAACTACATTCGGTAGGAATCTTATATTTGATTGGACAAACAAACGAGTACAGTTTCTTATTTTTCTTTTGACTCCTGACTACCCTTCTGAGTTTTTTGTTACATTCACCACACACAACTTTACCACCAAGAACATTCGTATTGTCCCTCAGTTTTCTATACAATGCTCTTTTCTTCCCATAATTACTTCTGATACCCTTCATTGCCTGAACAGCGTCAAAAACTTCCTTAGAGATTATTGCTTCGTGTGTATTTTCAACCACAACCCAATCTTTTTTATCAACAGCTTGTGCAGGCATACCGTCATAGAAATTTGATTTTCTTTTTCCCTGAACCATGTTCCCGATGTAAACCTCATTTGAAAGAATATTTGTTATACTATTTTCAGACCAATATTTCATACTTTCAAATTTTTCATTGTAAAGTATATTTTTTTCATACTTATATTTGCTCGGTGGTGCTATATTCATTTCAAACAACTTTCGACAAATCGTTATAGCACCAAAGCCTTTTAATCTCATATCAAAAATTTGTTTCACAACTTCAGCAGCTTCAGGATCAATTACAAGTTTATTTTTGTCTTCTTCAGAACGAACATATCCATATGGAGCAAATCCGCCAACAAAATCACCTTTTATTTGTTTCATCCTCATTGCTGATGCTATTTTCTTTGATATATCTTTTGCATACAATGCATTGATTACATTTTTTATAGGCACGGATATATCCAAAGGCGAAACCATATTATCAAACCCATCATTAATTGCAATGAACCTTACACCTAATAACGGAAATACCTTTTCAATATAATCTCCGGCTTCAATATATTCTCTTCCAAAGCGTGATAAATCTTTTACAATGATACAATTAATCTTACCATTATATATATCAAACATCATTTTTTGAAAGCCTTCTCGTTGAAAGTTCGTTCCTGTTTCTCCATCATCTATATAGCTATTATAAAGAAGCATATCCTGCTTGTTTTTTATATAATCAAGACACAACTGCTTTTGATATTCAATTGAACTGCTCGTAGAACTACCTCTTTCTTCGACAGATATTCTTAAATATATTCCGACATTATATGTAGTTGTTAATTCTTTTTTTGACGTTCCCAAGTCAGGAAGTCTTTTACTCTTTCTCGCCACTTAATTCACACCTCCTACTATTGAATTTTTTCAATGCCTAAAAGCTGGGCGTATTTATCCTGATAATTAAATCTTACAACTATTCTCTTATCTTCATATACAATAATCTCTTTAACAAGATTCGCAAGCAAAAGGCGGTTAATATCTCTGATTTCGCCGTTTTGCGTAAACAGCTTGATCCAAGCTGTATTCCTTTTGATTTCATAATTGATATTATTTTTATCTTTGTCCAACAAATTAAGTTCGTTATTCAGCTTTTCTATCGTTGACTTAATTTCCGCACAAACTTCTTCATAAGTAGATTTAGTTTCTTTGTTTTGCATAAAGCGCTCTTTTACGAGATTTATAGTGTTTTCTAACTCTCGTATTTCCGTTTGCTTTTCCTTCTTTGCATGTTCTATTTTCGACAACTTTATATTTCTTATTTCATCAAATGAAATAGAAGTTAATCGTACAGACATGTCAGAAATATTCTTGCAATAAGTATTTATTGCTGCAACCACAGCTTCAAGCAGTACACTTTCACTTACACGATGAGAAGTACATCCCATTTTAAGCTTGTTTCTTGCACAGTAATAGTAAACATATTCCTTTCCATTACTTATGTTCTTTCTTCTTACAAGACTGTCACCGCAATCTCCGCATTTTAGAAATCCTGAAAACAAATATGGTTCTTCGTTTCCTGCATTAGCTCTTGTATCTCTTTTAAGCATCTGCTGAACTCTATCAAAATAATCCTGTTCAATTATTGCTTCGTGGTTATTATATTGAATTGCCCAATCACATTCTGCTTTATCAATAACCTTTTTCACTTTATAATTTACAGTTGTATTTTTTCCTTGTATTAATGTACCCGTATAAATTGGATTTTTCAAAATTCTCAAAACTGCTTGTGCTGTCCATTTTGCATTGTGTTTTTTCTTGCCATTTGAGACGTAATTACTTCCACTTTTTATCTTATACTCTGACGGCGATGGGGCATTCCATAAATTCAATTTATTTGCAATAGCTCCTGCACTTATTCCCATATACTTTAATTCAAAAATCTGCCTTATAATTATCGCAGCATCTTCATCAACAACAATTTTATGTCTGTCATCTTTATCTTTTTTATATCCCATAACAACAAATGCTCCGATATATTCACCGTTCTGCCTTTTTATTTCAAGGTGGCTTCTGATTTTTATTGATGTATCACGAATATACGAATCATTCAATATATTTTTAAAAGCCATAATAAGCTTTGCATTACCATTATTATCAGCTATTGAATCAATACTGTCATTTATTGATATGAACCTTACATTCATTGATGGGAACAGTTTTTCAAGATAATATCCTGCATTTATGTATTCTCTTGCAAACCTTGATAAGTCTTTTACAACTACACAATTAATTTTTCCTTTAAGAATTTGTTTTATCATTTCCTGAAAACGAGGTCTTGAAAAGTTAGATCCGGAATATCCGTCATCAACAAATTCTTCGTATGATGTAATGTCATCAGTATGCTTTTTTAAATAATCAACAGCTAAAGATCTTTGATTTGCTATACTGTAACTTTCTTCTTTATCTCCATCTTCTTTAGACAATCTCAAATATATTGCCGCTACATATTTCTTTTTAGACATAACAATACCTCCTGTATATTAACAATAGATTTTTCAAACCCACGTTAATATTCAAGAGTGTCAGAACATTTATTATTCAATTTATAAGTCCAAACTTATTATATATTGCTGTTAATAAAAGTTCAAAAAAAAACGGGGTTTAATTTAAACAAGCGAATTTATATATTCAATCAAGCAATCTTCAATGGATTTGTTTCCATCATCAAATTCCAACTTAACCGCATATCCATTGCACAAAAAGCAATATGGATTTTTAACCTGCTCAATATAATCCTTCATTTTCTTTTCTGGAGAATCTATAGGATTTATTTTCACACCAGAAATATCAACAAGCTGCGATTTGTCAACCAATCTTACATCTGTATTTTTCATCATAATAGTATTATTTTTCATTTTTTAACCTCCTGTTCTGTGCTTTTTACCTTAATAGCATAAATAAAGGGATTGACATATAAAATAAATAGCGAAAGGAGCAAAGACTATTTATACAACAAAATAAGAGAGACAAAAACACATCAATCCCCTTAGTTATGCTATTAAATATTTTACGAGCAAAAACGGACAGCAGCTTGCATAACTGCTTCATAGGAATTTCACCTTCCTGGCACCGCCCGGACTACTCTCATTGCTTGCGACGCATTCCACGCTCGAACTGTGACTAAGTAGAAGTATCATTATCCCAACAAGACATCTTCGCCACAAGGTTGCAGCCCTCTTTTATAATGCAGATATTTCTCGCTCTAACAAGTTATCTCTTCATTTAATATATTCTGAAGAAAAAGACTAATGCTTGTTGTCATGGCGTATCCATTATTCGGCTCTGTCGTTATTGGAACGTATCCGTTTGCTACTATACTGCGAACCGTTATCTTGAACGCTTTCTTTGTCAAGGTACAATATGTAATTCTACTCACCATCGTGAACCGAGAATTTATTGATTATCCCTTCCATTATAAGCTTGTCATTACCACTTAAGACTTTTGATAATCGTTCCAATAAATTCTGTTCATTATCAGATAGATATTCTTTATGGTTTTCAAATTTCATATCAAGAAAGACACCTCCACCGTTTCCGGATTTAGTGATTATAGGTATCCGACTGCTCAAGAATACAAGATCATTTAAAATTGTTCTTTTACTTACTCCAAACATATATGAGAGTTGTAGTGTTGTTGTTGAACGTTTTTTTATTAAATACAATTTTATATTTTCTCTGCGTTCATAAGTTGTGTATTCATCTTTCACAGTCGGCACCTCCTCTCTTGATTTGCATTATAAAGGTCAAAGGTGAACGAAACCTTCACCTTTGAAAAAATTCTTAAAATTTTTTTCATAATACTTCCTCCAATTAGATTAAAGTGAATTTAGCTAATTGGAAGCAGGAGGTTCCCGGCAATGATATATTCTATTTTGATATATAAAAAAACAGCCAAGGCAAACTCCTCTTAAAGAGTTTTCTTTGGCTGAACGGTTTGAGCGAACTCTTGCTCCTTCATCTTCATCAGAACTTGTTTTACTGCGTTTATTGCTTGTCCTTCGTTGATGTGAGCAACTTCTTCCTACAAATATAATAACAAATACAAATAAAATAAATATCGGGCAAAATAACATATAGAATCACTCCTAACCGCACGGCAATCCGCCTTACAATCAGAAACGAATTAAACCTATTATGCGGACGAGATTGCCACGCCAAAAAATTTTTTTATATTCGATTTTGCAAAAATAAAATTACATTCTTCAGTATCTATAGCCATTGGTTTCACCACATTTCCAAATTTTGACAATAGTCGATTAAAAAAAATAAATATCGTTAAATTTCGCATAAAAAGAAACCGCTTGAGGTCCTTAACAACCCCAAGCGGTTTTCTTCAACATTCTATGTATTAACTTATAATGCAACAGATAAATCATAAAACCCACTCCATTCTTTAGTTTTTATCAGCATTACACGAAAACTGACCGTTATCTGTTTATATAGCTGAATTGTACCATTTTTCGATAGAAAAGTCTGTCGAAGATTGGAATGCGAATTAAAGTTTTTATCGCCTATTTATGAGCAATTATCTTATAAAAATAAAGAATAATACAAATAAATACAAAAAAATACAGAATACGATAAGGTATTCTGTATGGTTACAAGTTATCTTGTCGAACGATTTTACGCATAAAAAAACGAGGGTGAATCCCTCGTTTTGAGTAATTTCTTAAGTTTATTTTTACAAAATGTCTATATATTCTCCATTCAGAGCCTTGTTCATACTTCTCACTGCACAGAATTTTCCGCACATTGAACAGCTTTCCTCAAGTTCAGGCTTTCTGTCATCTCTGATTTTCTTTGCAGTTTCAGGATCTATTGAACACTCCCACTGCATATCCCAATCAAAGGTTCTTCTGGCATCAGCCATTTTATCATCTATATCTCTT
>JAZORX010000085.1:0-9704 GCA_045656845.1 Acutalibacteraceae bacterium
GAATATGAAGACCAAGCACAAACTGGCTGTCCTTAAGCTCAATGCCGTGTTCATCGTAATAATCCTCGCAGAAATCAGAAAGTTCATACTGAAATCTGCCGATACCAAATCTTTCAAGTGTATAGAACTGCTTGAACCAACCGGCTACAAATGTGCCGTAAACATCGTAGTTTTCTTTGCATTCAAGCATTTTGACCTTGAGGTCGATGATTGTGTTCCAATAAATATCTTCGCTGATGTTTGCCTTCTTATATTCATTGAGCAAGGGCTTTGTGCAGTTAAGAAGAAGAACGAGCTTGACTGTATACTCATTTTCTCCAAGCATTTCAGCAAGAGCCTTTACCTTATCTTCAAAAGCATCAAAATTCTTCTTTTTGAGCCAGTATGCTCTGTACATTGCTTCATATATCTTATTTGCTTTTTCATCTGCAAGAATTTTCTCTTCAACTCTGATGATAACTTCTTTTGCCTCTGCAGGATAATCCTGCTTCTCCATCACCATAAGTGCGTGATTATAATTTTTCATCGTTTTAAACCTCCGGGTCGTAAATCATATAGTAATTATAAATCTTTTCTCTTTTATAAAACTCTTCTTTAACGGTTTTAAAACCGAGTTTTTCATAAAAAGGAACATTATCGGGATTCTGAGTTTCAAGACCGATTTTATAGCCCTGCGAAGTAAACTCCTCTATTCCTTTTAATATCATCTCTTTTGCAATTCCCTTGCCCTGATGCTTCGGGTCAACAAAAACGGGAGAAATGATCTTCGTTTTCTTTTCAAACACCTTTGAATCAAGATATCGGTATGCCATAAGTGTTCTGAAGGTTGAATCTATGTAATAGCAGAGGAAGACCCAGTTAGGGCACTTGAGAAAATCGACGACGGTATATTCGTTATGAGCATCCCTCCATACGCAGAGCGCTCTGTTTTCATCGTCAACATAAAACACATCGCAATTATTTGAAGAAGTCAGCCTTTCGAGAAGGAAATGATAAACAAACTTCTTTCTTCTTTCAACATTTTTTGTCGCATAGCAATGCACAGGATCGTTGACAAAGCTTTCTGCCGCCATCCTCGCATAAAACTTCAATGTTTCTCTGTCAAGTTTCGTAACTCTCTTCATAGAAAACCTCGTAATAAAAATAATCGATATATTATAACATAAACTTTAAGAATTTACTATATAATTTTGAAAATTAATTGACAAATAAAAAAACGCCCTTTCGGACGCACTCAGGAATATAAAAAGTGTTATAAAATTGAAATAACCCTTGACCGAATGTTTCTTTACACATTTGAGCCGGTCAAGGGTTATTTCTGTTCACTCTTGATATCTAACATCTTTTTATATACCTCTCTTTCTGAAGTTTAGGATCTTTCTTTAATAAAACTGAACTTTGTTTTAAATGTTTTTACGGTTATTGTTCTGATTCAATTCACCATTGGCATTTAAAATTCTTTTCTGATTTATTAAAGATTTCAGCTCAGCCTTTCTAAATCTGCTTTCGTTTTCTTAAAACACTTTATACCACTTTTAGTTATTGTTCTGACCATCCGGGTTTTAAGATCAACTGCTGCCTGATTTAATCTGATATGAGCTTTTGGGTTTTACCTGTTCATTGGTATCACCTGTTCCTTTCTGTGTCTATAATATAACATATCTTCAACCGTTTTTCAATTCGCAATGTTCAATAAACTTAAAAGTCTCAAATTATGCAAAACACAGAAATGTTTTTCACCTGGTCAAAAATCGTTGACATACAAGGGTTTGATGTGTTATGATAAATATGTTGGGCGGCTTCAGAGCAGCTCATTTTCTTTAATAAAACAGCTAACACCCGTCACTGCGACGGGTGTTTTTCTGTACCTATATTATACCATATAAAAAATTTAAAAACAAGACTGTTCTTTGATATGACAATGAGCTATACTTTATGCAAACTTGTCTCCTTTTTTCTCTTTCGTACTATTGAATATCGACAAGGTTAGTGATATAATTTTTCCATATGTTTTCAGGAGGTCTATAATATGTCTAAAAAAATTATTGTTGCAGGTCTCGGCCACGGTGGTATTGCCGCTGCTGCTCTTCTTGCTGACGCAGGATATGATGTTACTGTTTACGAAAAGGCAGTGGAAGGAACTCTCGGATATGACTGGACAGATATCTTCGCACCGGGTGCTCTTAAAATAGCAAAAATCCCGATGCCTTCCGAGGATAAATATGAATACAAAGAGGATATGACCTTTGTTGCTCCCAACGGCACCTCAAAGCTTTATCAGCATGTGCCCGAAGCTGAGCTTGAAATCAAGATGGAAAGAAAGGACATATATGACCATCTTATTGCTAACGCGATTGATAAAGGTGTTAAGATCGTTTACGAATGCGAAGTGCTCAAGCCGATTATGCTCGGCAACCGTGTTGCAGGTATCCGTACTTCAAAGGGAGACTTCTTTGCAGACCTGATAATTGATGCCTGTGGTATGAATTCGCCCGTACGCCGTCATCTCCCCTCTTCACTTATGATTCAGAAAGAAATCACACGCCGTCAGAAGGTTACTATCTACAGAGCCTTCTATAACAAGGCAAGTGATGTTGAGGTCGCAGACAAGTTCAAGGTGCTTCTTCGCCCTGAAGGAGCAGAAAGCATAGCCTGGGTAGCTTCTGAAGAGGAGCATACAGACCTTCTCATCGGCAGATTTGAAGATTTTGATATGGCTGAGGTTGAAAGATTTGCAGAATGGCTTCGTCCCGATAACCCGAGACTCGGTACAGAAATTGTCCGTGGTGGTCAGTTTGTTGAAATCCCCGTCCGTCATCCGCTCTCCGTTATGGTTGCTGACGGTTATGCCGCAATCGGTGACAGTGCATTTATGACTGTTCCTCTCATCGGTTCAGGTATCGCAAACTCACTCAAGGCTGCAAGAATCCTCGCAGAAACAGTTATCAACGATAAAACTCAGGGCTTCGGCGTAGAAGCTCTCTGGAGATATCAGGTTCTTTTCTACAAGCATCTCGGAACAGGACTCGCTCCGCTTGAATGTGTTAAAAACCTTATGTTTAAGTTCACTCCCGAAGATCTTGACTACTGCTTTGATTCAGGTATCCTTAACGACTACAATGTTACAATGACTGCTAACTTCGGCAGCTTCTATGACCTCATAGATTTCTTTGATGTCAACGACCTTCTTAACAAGGCAAAGCAGGCTTGCAGCGATATTGAATTCCTCAAAAAGATGATAGGTGCAGGCAACAAGATCTCTCTCGTTTCTGCAGCTTGTCTCGCAATCCCGAGAAGATGGGACAGAAAGCTTGTAGAGCTTTGGGCAAACGGTTACGACAAGATCTTTTAATCAAATTTTCATAAAGGAGGCTTTCAGTGAAACCGGTCGACTTTAAAACAAAAGCGCATATTTTCAGAAACACCGGCTTTATGCTCAAATGCAGTTTCAAAAGTGCGCCAATTGCTACCATACTTATCTACCTCGCATATATCAGCGAAAATGTTTACTATGCAGTCGTTTTCAATGTTATGTTTCTGGAAACGGCACTTTCAATTATAGAGGGTAACGGAACTTACCGTGAATTCGTTATCAAAATCGGACTTATAATCCTCGGCAAGCTCGCAGTAGACCTTTTCGCATATATTGTTTTCCATCCTGTCCGTGAAAGGCAGGAAATCAAGCTTGAAGGATACATAAACCGACTGATTTTTGAAAAAGCTCAGCAGGTTGAGCTCGGATGCTATGAAAATCCCGACTTCTTTGATAACTATAACCGTGCGACATGGGTTGTCGAAAAAGGTGCTTACAAAAGAATTATCGAAGGCTCTGCGTGGACAATCGGTTCTGTTATCAGTATCATCAGCCTCGCTATTTACCTTTATCAGATTGACCCGATTCTTCTTATCATCATCGTATGCCCCGTTATCGTTATGTATTTCCGTGTCAAGCGAAACGGTGTTGAATTCCAAAAAGAGAAAGAAATGACGCCTTTTGAAAGGCAGAAGGACTATACAAGAAGAACAGTTCTTCTCAAGGATTTTGCAAAAGAGATAAAGACAACAAACATTTTCAAGGTTGTTAACCGTCGTTTTAAAGCAGCGATTGATACTAACATCAAGCTTATTAAAAAATTCGGATGGAAAATAGCTGTCCTTGAAATGTTCAGCGACTTTTTCGGCGAAGTTATCCCGATCGCAGGTGGCTTCGGCTATGGTTGTTTCCGTCTTATTGTGCGTCAGGATATCCCTATTTCTGAATTTTCCGTTCTTATTTCTGCTATCACAAACTGCAGAAACAAGCTCAATCAGCTTGCTCACTATTTCACGATGCAGCAGAAGCATTGCCTCTGGGTACAGAACCTGAGAGAATTCCTCGCATATGAACCTCAGATTCAGGGTGGCGGACTTGAGCCGGGCGAATTTGAAAGCCTTGAGTTCAAAAATGTTTCTTTCAGCTACAGCGGAAACAAAAGGAACACGCTCACGGATGTTTCCTTTAAGATCAACAAAGGTGAAAACATCGCAGTTGTAGGCCACAACGGAGCCGGAAAGACGACTCTTTCAAAGCTTATAATGCGCCTTTACGATGTTAACGAAGGTGAAATCCTTTACAACGGAAGGAATATCAAGGAATATGACCTTCTGAAATACCGTGAAAAATTTGCAAGCGTTTTTCAGGATTATAGAATATTTGCAATGACCGTTGCTGAAAATGTTCTCATTGAAGAGGTTGACGAAGAAAACATCATCCGTGCGCAGAATTCGCTCAGACAGAGTGGTGTTTACGATAAAATCCTCACTCTTGATGAAAAAGAAAACACAATTCTTACAAAAGAATTTGACGAAGACGGCATACTCCTTTCAGGTGGCGAAAGCCAGAAGGTTACGATTGCAAGAATGTTTGCGAAGAAATTTGACCTTGCAATTCTCGATGAGCCTTCCTCTGCACTTGACCCTGTTGCAGAAAGCAGAATGTACGACAGCCTTATGGAGGGAACAAAGGACAAAACCGTTATTTATATTTCACACCGTCTTTCTAGTGCAACACGAAGCGACAATATCCTCGTTTTCTCAGGAGGTCGCCTGATTGAAAACGGTACTCACGAAGAGCTTATGACTCTCGGCGGCGAATACTGCGAAATGTTCACCTTGCAGGCGTCAGGTTACAGAGAGGAGGGCGATGACGATGAAGAATAAATCAAACGAAAAAGTACACAGCTTTAAAAACTACCTTTTTATGCTGAAATTCGTTATGAAAAACTCTCCGGGTCTTCTCTTTTCCCTGATGTTTTTCGATGTGCTTTCCAATCTTCCGTGGCTTCTTTCAAATGTTGTTTTGCTCAAATACATTATTGATGTTGTCACATCAGGCGTTGCCCTTTACAGAATCGGTATTGCGTGTGCAATCTTTGCAGTTATCGTAGTCATCGGTAACCTTGGCAACACCTTGTTTTATGAGGTATACCGTCCCATACAGTCTGAAAAGCTTTATTACAAGCTCTATTCGATGATTTACGAAAAAGCTGCTAAAATGGATTTTCAGGCTTACGATGACCCTGAGTTTTATAACGATTTCGTTCTCGCAATGAACACAATGAGTGACCGTGTTAACAGCATTCTCTCAACATCTCAGGATTTCGTGACCCATATGGTTTCGATAATTTCCATAACGGCAGTTATCGTCACGATTGACCCTATGTGCTTTATTTTCATAGCACTCTGCGTCGGAATAATGGTGCCCGTCGGAAGAATGATTGCAAAAGTCAATGTTGAGAAGAAAAAGGTAATGACTCCCCTTGACAGAAAAAATCTTTATTTCTCCCGTGTTTTCTATCTTCAGGATTATGCAAAAGAGCTCAGACTCAACCCTGCAGGTTCAATGATAGAAAAAAGATATAACGACAATCTCAAGGACCGTCTCTTTACCATTGCTCCGTTTCTCAGAAAGCAGTGGATTCTCTATTTCAGCCAGGAAAGTCTGCCGATGACACTTCTTATCTGTCTTGGTGTTACACTTTATATGGGCTACAAGGCAATCGTTACAAAAGAAATCGGACTTGGCAGCTTCGCTGCAACATTCAACGGCGTCAGCTCCGTCAGTAACAGCGTTTTTGCAATGACGAGCTGGTTTGCGCTGAGCGTCAGAGAAAACGGACTTTATGTTGAAAAATACAAAAAGTTTATGTCTGCTGAGGAAAAAATCAAGGACGGAGACATTGTCAGGAAATTTGACAAACCAGTGCCTATCAAGCTTGAAAATGTTTCGTTCACCTATCCCGGTTGCGACAAACCAACGCTTAAAAACATCAACCTTGAAATCAAGCCCTATCAGAAGATAGCTCTCGTCGGATACAACGGTGCAGGAAAAACAACCCTGACAAACCTTATTCTTCGTCTTTACGATGTGACGGAAGGTCAGATTACCGTTGACGGTGAAAACATCAAAAACTGGAAGCTTCGCTCGTATCACGATAACTACGCAGCCGTTTTCCAGGACTTTTCCCTCTTCGGTGCAACTCTCGGTGAAAATGTTGCGATGAAGGAAAATCCTGACAAAGAAAAGGTGCTTGATGCACTTAAAGAAAGCAGCTTCACAAAGCAGCTTGATAACGGTGTTGACTCTATTCTTCTGCGTGAATTTGACGACGAAGGTGTCTCTCTCTCTGGTGGTGAAGCGCAGAAGGTTGCAGTTGCAAGAGCTTTCTATAAGGACTGCCCGTTTGCTATTCTTGACGAGCCGAGCGCTAACCTCGACCCTGTTTCGGAATATTCACTTAACGAAGCAATGTCCCGTGCAGCAAAAGACAAGACGGTTATTTTTATCTCGCACCGTCTTTCAACAACCGTTATGGCAGACGTCATCTATATGCTTGAAAACGGGGAAATCGTTGAAAGTGGCTCCCACGAAGAGCTTATGGCAAAGGGCGGAAAATACGCATATATGTTCAATCTTCAGGCTGAAAAATATAAAGAAGAGCATTAAAAAAAGACTGTTGCGTTTGCAACAGTCTTTTTATGTTTTACACAAGCTCAAATGACCAGTTATAATCAGTATACCATACGCCTGCAGTGAAGCTTCTTGCTCTGATTTCAACTGTATCTTCATAAACCTCAAAGGTAAATCCCGTACCGTTTGCGATGCGTCCTCTGCCTGTAAGATACATAAACGGAGACATATTGATGCTGTGGAAAGAGCCGTCAGATTCAACACTTGCATAGCCGAATGTATCTGCCTGAGAGTCGTTTACGAAGCCGTTATGGATATGGCCTGAAATCATAAACACATTATCGTATGACTTAAGGATTGACTCAACTCTTGCAGACATATCACCGATTCCACCGTCATCCGGCATAGGCTCATCGTCGCCCCATGTTTCGGGAAGACCGTGAGTTTCATTGATCGGCCAATGGCTGATAACAAAAATCGGAAGACCATCCTTTGAAGCCTTCTCCATCTCAGCCTCAAGCCACGCAACCTGCTCCTCGCTGACGGTTGCATAAGTATGGTCTGATTCGCTGCCGAGAACGATAAATGTATATCCGTTCACCTTGGTTGAATAGTAAACCTTATCAATTTCACGGCCTGCTATCTTCTTGTTATACTCATAGAAAAGCTCTTTTGAAAGCTCGTAATCGTCATCGCCTGTCCATGTATCGTGATTTCCCTGAACAAGAAGAATATTCTTTGCAGGAGCATAATCATTGAAAGCACTTTCAAGCATTGCCCATTCCTCAGGCTCACCGTGGTCTGTAAGGTCACCCGTGCAGATAAGCATATCAAGAGGACTTGAAAAGCCCTGCATATCCTGAAGACCGAAGCGAAGCATATCTGCTCTTGCTGTTTCTTCCGTCATATGGATATCCGAAATAGCTGCAAAGTTAAGCTTACAATCATCACGGAGAGGCTTAGTATCTGCCGTAAAATCTCCGAAAACTCCAAAGCTCAGGAAATTGAGCACCGTAAGAAGAAGGGAAAGAAAACCCTTTATGCCTGCGATAAATTCAAACATAAACAACACCATCCTTTTGCTGATATAATACCAAAATATTTTTCTTTTTACAATAGAAAATATATTTTATTTGCCTTGACCAAAAAAATATGATAGTATACTTCTGATGAGGTGGTATTATGTTTTTAATTACATTAAAAAGAATTCTGAGTATTGTTCTTTCTTTCGTTTTTGGTTTTTTCACATACCCTGTAAGCTTCATACCGGATATGAATGAATCTGAGTT
This sequence comes from Acutalibacteraceae bacterium, assembly GCA_045656845.1. Taxonomy (GTDB): domain Bacteria; phylum Bacillota; class Clostridia; order Oscillospirales; family Acutalibacteraceae; genus CAG-488. The sequence continues at coordinate 8,239 of JAZORX010000085.1, forward strand.
TGAAATTTCCTGTGGTGAATTCAGCGAAGAGAGCATTATTCTCAACGGTGAAAACGAGAGCGTTTATTTTGACGAAGAGGTTTGTTTCGACGCTGACAGACTTACTCTTGACGGCAAAAAGACACTTAATTTTGAGGATATCACACACGGCTGGTATAATTACTACGGTATTTCCTACACATCGGATGCTTTTGTAAAAGGTACACTTACCTACCGTTGCGGTGCAGTTGAAAAGAGCGAAGTTTTCTTCCTTGAAGCAGGAGAAAACAAAACATTCTATTCTTTCATCGACAATATGATAAAGGGCACAAAAGCAAATGCGATCTGCTCAGTTTCCTTTGAGCCTCTTAATAAAGAAAGTGCAAACCTGAAAATTAACGGTATTTCACTTTTTAACCGTGAAATACCCGACCAATATGTTTACATTCAGACGGATGAATATAAAATCGGCGTCAACCTCCTTTGGGGTGGCGCTCTGAGTTATATGGAAGACCTCAACTCCGATGTTGAAGCCGTTGAAGTTGACGGACGCATTTTCGTTGATTCAAACGCAGGTGAAAGATACAACGCAAAAGTTGTCAATTCAAATGTTAACCTAATCAACAGAGCTGACACAGGCAGACTTGTTCAGCAGTCCTATTATGCTTCTTTTGACGGGCAAGGCTACGAAAAGGGAGAATTTATGGGTAATATATGGGATTACAATCCCGTTCAAGGTGGAAATCAGTTTAACGAAAACAGCAAGATAGTCGATCTTCGCTACGATGAAAATTCAATTTACATCAAGTGTCAGCCTCTTGACTGGGCAAAGTCCAAGGAGCATATAACCCCATCTTATATGGAAGCAACATATAAAATCGACGGCAATCTCGTAAAGGTTTCCTGCAGATTCACCGACTTTTCAGGATACATCGCAAACACGCGCGACCAGGAAATCCCTGCATTCTATTGCATTGAGCCTTTCAACAGATTTGTCTATTACGGTGGCGATAAGCCCTGGACAAATGACACTCTGACGGTTGAACCTGAACTGATTTTCTGGCCCGACGCAGGTTATCCTAAATTCAATTCTCTCGAAAACTGGTCAGCATTTATCGGAGAGTTTGATGACAGCTTCGGAATCGGTGTTTATGTCTGCGGAGAAACTGAATTCCTTTCAGGTGTTCATATGAGAGAATCCACAACCAATCATGACCCGTCGATTGACGGCACAACATCATACATCGCGGTTATCCGTAAAATGGCACTTCAGAGCTACACTCCGTTTGAATATGATTATTACCTCACAACAGGTAACACTTCTGAAATCAGAGAAAATTTCAGCACTATTGCAAAATAAACAACAAATCATAACCACTAGTAAACTAGTGGTTTGCACAGCCCCTATAAGGGGCACCTACAGGCAAAGCCCCTGAAAGGGGCATAGAAGTTTGACAACGCATTACTATCACAAGCAGCCGCTCACG
>JAZORX010000086.1:0-13173 GCA_045656845.1 Acutalibacteraceae bacterium
TCAGACAGTTTTGTGTGACAATGCAAATCTACCGTCATTTTTAATTAATCCCCCATTTTCGTGAAAGTGCTGATTTTTAGCGATAATAGCCTAATGCTATTATATAGCAAAAGTTTATTAATTGCAAGAGATTATTTTTAAAAATGACATTTTTTGTCATATTATTCTTTTTTTGTCAAAAAATACTTTCAATCACCTTTGAGCATTCAATGGGCGAGTATATCCAATGGTCGATGTGATCGGATTCGGTATAGTATTTAATCGGTGCAGCAGGGTATTCGGCTTCGAAAGCGTCAACGATAATGAGCTTTATTTTCATCCTTTCAGGAAGCATACTCTTGATGTAAACCCCTGCGTGGCAGCCTGCTGTTATACCTTCGGAGTATTCTGCAAGACCTGCGAGGTTGGGTGTCAGCTCAACAAAAATACCGTAGCTTTCGATTGAACGGACAATTCCGGGCACGGTTTCACCGGGCGAGAATTCACCTGCGTTCTGCTCCCATGTGCCGAGCAGCTCTTTATGCGAAAATGTTATCCTTCCAAGGTCATCTACGGATTTCACGACAACCTTTATCATCTGCCCTATACTGAAACGGACAGACGGGTGAGGGATTCGGGAAACGGAAATGCTGTCTATCGGCAGAAGTCCGTTTATTCCTGCACCGATGTCAAGAAAAACTCCGAAATTTTCCATATGAGTCACCTTTGCGGTAATCACATCGCCCGGACGAAGCTTTGAAATGTAATTATCCATACAGTCCTGCTGAACGGAACGCCTTGAAAGCACGGCATACTCTCTGTCGTTCATATCCTTGCGGAAGCCGAGTATATGAAACATTACGGGTTTGTTCACCCTTGAAATCAGAGCGATATCACGGACAGAGCCGTCGCTTATGCCGAGAGCACCTTCTTCGTGAGGAATGATTCCGTACATACAGCCAAGGTCAACACGCAGGTCATGGTTTTTATCGCAGACGAGCGCCCTTGCTTCTACGACAGCACCTGTGAAAAAGGCTTCGTGTAGAGCGTTGGGAGAGGAGAGAAAGTTACGGTTTTCGGGAGTCATAATGAGCTGACCCTCAGGTTTGAATGTTTGCATATGTTTTACCACCTTTGTTTTCGGCGGAGAGTCCGCCTTTGATTGTTTTTTCTACTTAAATATATGAATGTTTTGCCCGATGATGACAAAAAATGTATACAATTGTGATGTTTTATGATATAATATAAAATCAATTGATATTATTATCTGTGGAGGGATAGAAATGGATGTTCGCGTTGGCGATAAGCTTGTGATGAAGAAAAATCACCCGTGCGGATGCAATACCTTTGATGTGTTGCGTTCAGGTATGGACTTTAAAATCAGATGCGAAAAATGCGGCCACGAGGTTATGGTGCCCCGTGTTAAGGCAGAGAAGAATATCCGTAAGATCCTCCGTGATGATGAGGAGATTAAAAAGATGTAAAAACAATCCTTTTTCAGAGTAAATATTTTGGAGGATTTTATGCTTGATAAATTAAAATCGGTTGAAGAAAAATTTGAGGATATCAACGCTCAGCTTTGCGATCCCGATGTTGTTTCAGATATGGAGAAATATCGTAAGCTGATGCAGGATGTAAAGCATCTGACACCGATAGTTGAAAAATACCGTGAATATAAAAAAGTAAAAGCTGATCTTGAAGAGGCAAAGCTGCTTCTTGACGAGGGCGGACTTGATAAGGACTTCCGTGATATGGTAATTGAGCAGCTTGAGGAGTCCAAGCAGCAGGAAGAAGTCATCGGTGAAGAGCTGAAAATACTTCTTCTTCCCCGTGACCCGAACGACGACAGAAATGTTATCATAGAAATCCGTGGTGGCGCAGGTGGTGAGGAATCAGCACTTTTTGCAAACTCACTTTTCAGAATGTACTCAATGTATGCCGAAACAAAAGGCTGGAAGCCTGAGGTTTTAAGCTCAAACCCGACGGAGCTCGGTGGCTTCAAGGAAGTCAGCTTTATGATCAGTGGTGACGGTGCATACTCCCGTTTCAAATTTGAAAGCGGTGTTCACCGTGTTCAGCGAGTGCCTGAAACAGAGTCGCAGGGCAGGATTCATACATCAACGGTAACTGTTGCTGTTCTTCCTGAGGCACAGGATGTCGATATCGAAATAAATCCTGCAGACCTGCAGGTCGATACCTTCCGTTCAAGCGGTGCAGGCGGTCAGCATATCAATAAGACTGAGTCTGCTATCAGAATTACGCACCTGCCGACGGGTACCGTCGTTGAATGTCAGGACGAGCGAAGTCAGCATAAAAACAGGGATAAGGCAATGAAAATTCTTCGTTCACGAATCCTTGAGGCTGAAAGAGAAAAGCAGAATAAAGAAATTGCAGGCGAACGCAAGTCGCAGGTCGGTACGGGCGACAGAAGCGAACGCATCAGAACTTATAACTATCCGCAGGGACGAGTGAGCGACCACAGAATCGGTCTTACCTTATATAAAATAGAAGCGATTCTTAACGGTGATCTTGACGAGATTATTGATGCGCTTATAACTGCTGACACTGCAGAAAAGTTGAAATCGGAATAATTCCGAGGTGATTTTTTGAATACAAAGTTTTATAAAAACTGCACGGCTTCCGAGCTGACGGAAGCTGCAGAGATACTTAAAAACGGCGGACTTGTCGCAATCCCGACGGAAACGGTTTACGGCCTTGCGGCAAACGCCTATAACGGTGAAGCTGTTTCAAAGGTGTTTGAGGCGAAGGGCAGACCGACGGATAACCCGATGATTGTACACATCTCAAAGCTTGAGGAAATTTATCCTCTCGTAACGGATTTTCCTGAGAAAGCAAAAGCTCTTGCAGATGCTTACTGGCCGGGACCTCTTACAATGATTCTGCCGAAATCTGACCTTGTTCCCCGTCAGGTTGCACCGAGGCTTGAAACCGTAGCTGTGCGTATGCCGTCGCATCCGATTGCAAGAAAAATCATTGAACTTGCAGGTTTGCCGCTTGCTGCGCCTTCGGCAAATTCTTCAGGCTCTCCCAGCCCGACAACGGCTCAGCATGTTCTGAACGATCTTGACGGAAAAATCGATGCAATCGTTGACGGTGGCGAATGTGATGTCGGAATAGAATCGACGGTTATCACTCTTGCGACGGAAGTTCCGAGACTTCTTCGTCCGGGTGGAATAACGCTTCAACAGCTTGAGGCTGTATTAGGTCAGGTCGATGTTGACCCTGCCGTACTGTCTGAACTCAAAGAGGGTGTTGCACCTGCATCGCCCGGAATGAAATATAAGCATTATTCACCGAAAGCTGAAGTATATATTGTTGAAGGCAGCCTTGAAAGCTTCAGGTTTCTTATTGACTCCGAAAAGCAGGAAGGCGATATGGCACTTTGCTTTGACGGAGAAGAAGAGGAAATTTCAGTTGATTGCCTTTCCTTCGGTGATGCAAACGACCTTAACTCGCAGGCGCATCTTCTCTTTGCACAGCTTCGCAGGTTTGATGAGCTGGGTGCAAAAAGAGTTTTTGTCCGTGCACCGAGCAACGAGGGCGTAGGACTCGGAGTTTATAACAGACTCCTCCGTGCTGCCGCGTTCAAGGTCATTTCACCTCCCGTCATATACGGTCTGACGGGTCAGACGGGCGCAGGAAAAAGCACCGTCGGAGAAATGCTCAGTGAAAAAGGATATCTCATCGTTGACGGTGATGTTGCTGCAAGAGAGGTTGTTAAAAAAGGGTCTCCCGTTCTTTGTAAATTGGCAGAAGCTTTCGGCTTTGATATTATCGACGAAAACGGTGAGCTCATCCGTCCGATGCTTGCAAAAAAAGCATTTGCAAACGAGGAAGAAAGGCAGAAGCTCAACAGTATTACGCATCCTGCCGTGACCGAATGGTCGATAGCCTTCATCAAGGAAAATCTCAACGAAAGCCACAAGGGCGTAATCATCGATGCTGCTGCGATTTTCGACAGCGAGATCAGAAAATATTGCTCAAAGATGATCGTTGTAACGGCACCGGAAGAGGAGAGACTTGAAAGAATCCTTCAGCGGGATTCTCTTACACAAGAGGCTGCGATTCTTCGGATTAAGGCGCAGAAGGACGAGCAATACTATAAAGAAAGAGCAGATATTATCGTCAGAAATTATGCTCCCTATGACCTTTCGCAGGAGCTGGGATTATTATAAATCCGATTGGTTGCGGAAGTTGTCATAATGGGGATAAACAAAAAATTGCTATTTATACTTTAAAGTCAATAAATGTAAGGAGGACTCGAAATGAGCGAAGAAAAAACAGAGGTACAGCTTCTTCAGGAGAAGCTTATGATGAACAAAAAACACGCCGCCAAGGTGATTGACGACGCAGAAATGGCAAAGGTTATGGAGTTTGCCGAAGGGTACAAAAAATTCCTCAACGATAATAAGACGGAGCGTGAGGTTGCGGCTTTCATCGTTGAAGAGGCAAAGAAAAAAGGCTTTGTTGAGTTTGATAAATTCGGCGAATATAAGCCGGGCGATAAGGTTTACTACCTCAACCGCAAGAAGGCTGTTATTCTTGCAGTAATCGGCAAAAAGAGCATCGCAGAGGGCGCACACATCGCTGCAGCTCATATCGACTCTCCGAGAGTTGATCTCAAGCCTAATCCGCTTTATGAGGCAAGTGAAATCGCACTCTTCAAGACTCACTACTATGGCGGTATCAGAAAGTATCAGTGGCCGACAGTTCCTCTTTCAATGCACGGTGTAATCGTTCGCAAGGACGGCACGGAAGTTGATGTAAATATCGGTGAAAAAGAGGGCGAACCGCAGTTTATTATCACGGACCTTCTCCCGCATCTCGGCAGAGAGCAGAGCGAAAGAAAGCTTGGCCAGGGCATCAAGGGCGAGGAGCTTAATGTAATTGTAGGTTCTCTTCCTTTCAAAGCAGATTTAGGCAGCGAGCTTGTAAAGCTCAATATTCTTAAAATGCTCAACGATAAATACGGTATCGTCGAAGAAGATTTCCTTACGGCAGAGCTTGAAATGGTACCTGCAACAAAGGTTAACGATATTGGCTTTGACCGTAGCCTTATCGGTGGATACGGCCACGACGACCGTGTCTGCGCATACCCCGAGCTTATGGCGATCCTCGAGCTTGAGGAAGCTCCCGAGCATACCGCAGTTGCAGTTTTTGCAGACAAGGAAGAAACAGGTTCGGACGGCAATACAGGACTTAATTCTTCATTCCTTCGTTATTTCATAGCAGATCTTGCAAGGCTTGAGGGACTTATGGGCAGAGATGCACTTTCAAAGTCAAAGTGCCTTTCAGCAGACGTAAATGCAGCATTCGACCCGACATTCCCGTCTCCCTTTGAGGCTGCAAACTCAGCATACATCAATAAAGGTATCGTTGTAACAAAGTACACAGGTTCAGGCGGTAAGGGCGGCACATCAGATGCAAGCGCAGAGTTTGTTGGCGAGGTTACAAGAATCTTCAACGCAGCAGATGTATGCTGGCAGATGGGTGAGCTTGGCGCAGTCGATGCAGGTGGCGGCGGAACCGTTGCAAAGTATGTTGCAAATCTTGATATCGATGTTGTTGATGTCGGTGTTCCCGTTCTCTCAATGCACGCACCGTATGAGGTTGTTTCAAAAATTGATGTCTATATGACAAACAAAGCAATCAAAGCATTCTATAAGGCATAAAAATTAAGGACAGCAGATTTTTCTGCTGTCCTTTTCGCTTGTTTTATTTTTCGGCGGCAGCAAGCCACCGCCCTACGCACCACGATATAAATTTTCTCGTAGGGTGTGACGCTTGCGACACACCGTGAGTATGTGCTGAGTTTATTTGTTTGGAATTGCGATGTTGTTCCAATCTTCAACATTGCGTTGGCCTCTGTCGTTGCTACCACAGGTTACCAATGTGCCGTCTGATTTTAAACCGATAGTGTGCGTATCACTTACAGAAATTGCAACAATATCTGACCAATCGCTGACATTGCATTGACCGTAATAGTTTTCACCTGTTGCAACAACGGTGCCGTCAGCTCTGAGGCCAACGACACAATGAAATCCTGCAGAAATTGCAATAATATCTGACCAATCATAAACCGGTGTTCCGTCACACGGTTTTCCAGAGACATCAAAAGCATCAAAACCTATTGGGACAACTGTTCCGTCCGATCGGAGAGCAATTATTTCATTATAAAAAACTACCGAAATATCCACGACATCTGTTAATTTGTCAACTTCTTCGCGAAGATAATAGCCAAGCTTTCCAGTAGCAACAACAGTTCCGTCAGATTTGATTCCATAAGTTTGATCGAAACCGGCAGCGACTGCAACTATATCTGACCAATCACCAACATTACATTGACCATCTTGGTTGTATCCCACAGCAACTACAGTACCATCTGATTTTAAACCTACTGTGTAATAGTCATCTACGGCGATATCAATAATATCTGTCCACGATTCAACTTTGCACTGACCATAGTGATCTCTCCCTGCTGCAACAACTGTTCCGTTTGATTGTAAACCTACTGAAGTTTCAGCACTAGCATAAACAGCAATAATATCTGACCAATCACTAACATTGCACTGACCGTAATCGCTTCTAGCACCGCCTGCAACAGAGACTGTGCCATCGTTTTTAATTGCTATTGTTCTTGCACCGCCTGCTGCGATTGTATTGCTTTTGAAGTTCAATTTCGAAGAGGTTATATGGGAATCAGATTCACTGCTATTACTGTTGTTATTGTTGTTACTTGCCGTTTTGGGCACGATAACAATTATACCTATTGTTACAGAGATAACAAGCACAACCGAAACAATTGCAATCCAAAGCTTGCTTTTTTCTTCGGAGGTATGCTGTTTGGTTGATGCTGTTGCGTGTTTATAGGTGAGTGTGTCTGTGAGCTTGGGTTGAGAGTCGATTGTGAAACCGGAGATCCGCATTTTGCGCAGAAACCCATACCGGGGATAAGTTGATTTCCACATTTTTGACAAAACATTTTTATTCCTCCTTGATTGTTAACCTATAAAGATATAAATTAGATAAAAACCTAAGCACAGCTCGATTATAAACCGTTTTGGTTTATAAGTCAATATACCAAATCGGTTTACATATAATATTATCATCAGATGTTGGTGGTGATATTTTGTACGATAGGATAAGAAGTCTTCGTGAAGACAAAGATTTATATCAGAAAGATATTGCGGAGTATCTTAATTGCACGCAGGTTTGTTATTCCCGTTACGAATTAGGAACGAGGGATATTCCGACCGATGTGCTTATAAAACTTGCAGAGTATTACGGAACGAGCATTGATTATCTGCTTGGGCTGACAGATGAAATCAAACCTTACAACCGCAAAAAATAAGAGCAGTAACAACCGTTTGGCTGTTACTGCTTTTTGATTGTCTGACTATGGTTTGAAAACAAGAACGGCAGTGATAAAATCACCACCGCTGTAATTTATTTTTTCATAACATTTTTTATTATCATCACAATTCCTGCGACGGGAATTGCGATAAGCAAAGACAAGGTTACTATATTTGCAACATCCATACCTGCAGCGAAGTCTGCATATGTGCCGTTAACTGAAGCACCGAAATTTGCAAGAAGACCGATGATAAGGAGAACAATGCCCGTTACCATTGAACCCTTACTCTTTTTTTCAGGTGCCTGCTGAACCGGCTGCGGATACTGTTGCACGGGAGGTTGCTGATACTGAGGCTGATATTGCTGTATCGGTGGCTGCTGATATTGCTGCTGTGCCGGTGGAGTGAATCTTGCACCGCATCCGGAGCAGAATGCTGAATTATCCGGGTTTTGTTTTCCACAATTATTACAAAACATAATAACTCTCCTTTTGAAAGAAGAGCAGTAATTATAAAAACTACTGCTCTTTTATTTTGTCAGATTATTCCGAAACCTTAACGCCGAGGGTTACCTTCTCACCATTGATGTTCCATTCAGCTGTGTGGCCGAGTGCCTCGCCTGTAACGATTTCATCGGCAACAACTGTTGTGAAGATCATATCCTTGTTGTTTGTGATAAGCTCTGCGATCTTATCGTTTCCTGAAACAGAGATGATGATACGGTCTGTAACGTTGAAGTCAGCGTCCTTACGCATTGTCTGAATCTTGCTGATGATTTCGCGGACGAAGCCTTCTTCAATAAGCTCAGGTGTAAGCTCTGTATCGATTGCAACGGTTACACCGAAATCTGATACTGAGAAGAGACCACTCTTCTGAATTGTTTCAATAAGAAGGTCATCTGCAGTAAGCTCGATTTCACCGATGCTGATTGCGAGCTTGATGCAGCCGTTTGCGTCAAGCTCCTTCTTTGCAGCTGTTCCGTCAAGCTCTGCAAGGAGGTTACGGATCTCACCGAGCTGCTTGCCGTACTTGGGTCCGAGAGTCTTGAGCTGCGGCTTGAAGTTATAGCTTACAAGGTCGTTTGCTTCGTCAACGAATGTGATTTCCTTAACATTAAGCTCTTCCTTGATGATGTCTGCACAGTAGCCGTCAAGTGAAACGCCTGTACCTGCGTTAACAAGCATTGAGCCGAGAGGCTGACGGTTTTTGATGTTTGCACCGTTTCTTGCAGTACGGCCGAGACCTACGATGTTAAGAACGATATCCATGTTCTTTTCAAGCTCTGCGTCAACGAAGTCTGTATTAACCTCGGGGAATGAGCAGAGGTGGATGCTTTCGGGAGCGTCCTTGCCAACTGAGCAGACAAGATTCTGATAAATGTCTTCAGCCATAAACGGAATCATCGGAGCAGCTGTCTTTGCAACTGTAACGAGTGTATGGTAAAGAGTGAGATAAGCGTTGATCTTATCCTCATCAAGATCCTGCTTCCAGTAACGCTCACGGCAACGACGGACGTACCAGTTACTCATCTCGTCAACGAATTCCTGAAGAGCCTTACAAGCTTCGGGGATCTTATAGTTTTCGAGGTTATTGTCAACAGTGCCTACCATTGTATTGAGCTTTGAAAGAAGCCATTTATCCATAACTGAAAGGCTTTCGTAGTTAAGCTCATACTTTGTCGGGTCAAACTGATCGATCTCTGCATAGAGAACATAGAACGCATATGTGTTCCAGAGTGTACTCATAAACTTACGCTGACCCTCTGTAACAGCCTTGCCGTGGAAACGGTTGGGAAGCCACGGAGCTGAGTTTGTATAGAAATACCAGCGGATAGCGTCTGCACCGTAAGTTTCAAGTGCATCGAACGGGTCAACTGCGTTGCCCTTTGACTTACTCATCTTCTGACCGTTTTCGTCCTGAACGTGACCGAGAACGATAACATTCTTGAACGGAGCCTTATCAAAGATAAGAGTTGAAATTGCAAGAAGAGAATAGAACCATCCTCTTGTCTGGTCAACAGCCTCTGAAATGAAGTCTGCAGGGAACTGAGATTCGAAGAGCTCCTTGTTCTCAAACGGATAGTGATGCTGAGCGAAGGGCATTGCGCCTGAGTCGAACCAGCAGTCGATAACTTCGGGAACTCTCTTCATCTCGCCACCACATTCGGGACACTTGATTGTAACAGCGTCGATGTACGGACGGTGAAGCTCGATTTCATCCGGGCAGTTTGAAGACATTGATTTAAGCTCTTCGATGCTGCCAATTGAGTGTCTGTGACCGCATTCGCATTCCCAGATATTAAGCGGAGTACCCCAGTAACGGTTACGGCTGATGCCCCAGTCCTGAACATTTACGAGCCAGTCGCCGAAGCGGCCCTTACCGATGCTTTCGGGAATCCAGTTGATTGTGTTGTTATTTTTGATAAGGTTATCCTTAACCTTTGTCATCTCGATGAACCATGATTCTCTTGCGTAGTAGATAAGCGGAGTGTCGCAACGCCAGCAGAACGGATAGTCATGCTCAAATTTCGGAGCTGAGAAGAGAAGCTTTCTGTCTTCAAGATCCTGAAGGATAGGCATATCTGCATCCTTAACGAAGAGACCACCGAACGGTGTATTATCTGTCATATGACCTGCACCGTCAACGAACTGAACGAAGGGGAGATCGTACTTTCTGCCGACCTTTGAGTCGTCCTCACCGAATGCGGGAGCAATGTGAACGATACCCGTACCGTCAGACATTGTAACGTAACTGTCGCAGGTTACGAAAAATCCTTTTTTCTTCTGCTTCTCGGCAACCTCACCTGCACAAGCGAAGAGAGGCTCATATTCTTTTCTTTCAAGGTCTGTGCCGACGAACTTTTCGATAATTTCGTATGCAGGAGCGTCCTCTGTTGCAAGAGAACCGAGAACCTTGTCAAGAAGCTCAACAGCCATATAGTATGTATAGCCGTCAGCAGCCTTTACCTTTGCGTATTCATCCTTCGGGTTAACGCAAAGTGCAACGTTTGAGGGAAGAGTCCACGGAGTAGTTGTCCATGCGAGGAAGTAAGCATCCTCACCGACTACCTTGAAGCGGACGATAGCTGAACGCTCTTTAACATTCTTATATCCCTGAGCAACCTCGTGAGATGAAAGCGGAGTTCCGCAACGGGGACAGTAGGGAACAATTTTGAAGCCCTTATAGATAAGTCCCTTGTCGTAAATCTGCTTGAGAGCCCACCACTCAGATTCGATGAATGTGTTGTGGTAAGTAACATAAGGATCGTTCATATCAGCCCAGAAGCCGACTGTGAAAGAGAAATCCTCCCACATTCCCTTATACTTCCAGACGCTTTCTTTACACTTCTCGATGAAAGGCTCAAGACCGTACTGCTCGATCTGCTCCTTGCCGTCAAGACCGAGAAGCTTCTCAACCTCAAGCTCAACGGGGAGGCCGTGAGTATCCCAGCCTGCCTTACGGGGCACCTGATAGCCCTTCATAGTACGGTAACGGGGGATCATGTCCTTAATAACTCGTGTGAGAACATGGCCGATGTGCGGCTTGCCGTTAGCTGTCGGCGGTCCGTCGTAGAAAACATAGGACGGGCCTTTCTTTTCGCAGGTTTTTTCAAAGATTTTGTTTTCTGCCCAGAACTTCTCAATTGACTTTTCACGCTCAACGAAGTTCATGTTGGCTGGTACTTTTTTGTACATTAAATACACTCCTTACTCAATGTGAACAGGAAAAATAAAAATCCCGTCCCGTTGTGAAACAGGACGAGATAAAACTCGCAACCACCTATTCAACATACTATAATATGCGTTCCCGTTAACGGAGGACACCCGTCAAGGCTTACTGCTTTCAGCCCGAAGCTCAGAAGTGATTTTCAGCAAGGCGCACATCGCATCGGGCTTCCACCGTCCCCGACTCGCTAAAGCTTCGCACAAAGCCTACTGTCTTCGTCATCGCTGTTCTTTATTACATTATAAATAAAGATATCATAAATAATTGCAGGTGTCAAGGGAAACGACTGCAAGAAAATGAATAAAATATAGAGTCAGAAGGAAATGTTGCGGTGAATTTTGCTTTGTTGATATTTTTCAGAAAACAAAAGCCTTTCTAGATTAACCTCTGATCAAAGCATAGAAAACTCGCGTTTCTGCTTCTTCAATGATTTTGGTCTGATTTTCATAAATCTGGGCATCTGTTGTGATACGATTCAAATCCGATCCGACATAGGATGTGTAAGTTGGGTCATTTCCGGTGATAAGAAAAAGCTGAGAGTCCATATTGAAGTCTTTGTGCTCTTCTAAAGTTTCGTCGATGTTTTTCTGAGACTTCTCGATTTCATCGGAACACTCATAACTCAAAGTTCTGAGAGTACTGTCGATGCTGGTGCGCACATAGTGCTTGTTGTTTTCAGATGAAGTTATACAGTTTGATATAACGGCAGAATCCGTAATCTCAATTCGGTAATCATCTTCTTCGAACTTTTCTAATATCTTCAGAGCTTCTTTTGAAGTGTTGATTCTTTCTTGGAAAACGCCAAGGCTGTAATTTGATCCGGTTTTAGAACTTCTTTTACGTTCAACTTCATTGAGCATTACAAGCTGAACATCGTAAAGGCAAGTGAACACATCAAGTTGAGATGGTGAACCAAAAGAAATATATTTGTTTATGAATGTTAAAGCACTGTCTATGCAATCATATTTCTTTTTGATGCCTTCAGGCATATAGTAGATTTCGTTGGCGTTGTTTTTTTTGAACTCGGCAAAATTTGTTGCGAGAGTTTCGTATTTTTGTCGAGTGTTCTCTTGGTTATTTTGGGTTCTTACAGCAAGAAAATCTTCTTTTGCCCTATCTACCTGTTCAACATATTTTTTTGTAATGGTTGCCTGAGGGGTATAGACATTTTCAATTACGGCAAGACCTTCGTCTAACTCTCCGTTCATAATCAGCTCGGTTGCCTTTTTTACTTTGTATGAGGCGGAGTTGTAATGTGCTATGGTTGCGATGCCGGAAAAAAGAGCAACAAAGATAAGAACAATAGCTGTTATTTTCAGACGGGAGGGCTTCTTGCTGTTGCTGTGCTTAGTTTTATTATTTTCTTTTTCAGTTACCTTACCGGATGTGTTGACTTCGGGTTTTTGGAGATGTGCCAGAAAACCATCGTTCATCTGCCAGCCACAAGCAGGGCAAACGGGATTTTCACTTTCTGAGGGAGGGATAGTGCCTCCGCATTTCGGACAGAACATATATACGCGCTCCTTAATAGTAAGTTTGATAAATATTATAAAACCAAGAAAGACTATTTGCAACAAAAATGCAAAAAAATACAAAAATGACAAACTTTTAACAATTTACACAAAAAAACATTGAATAAAAATCCATATTTGACAAACTTTTTTGGGATTTAGATGTTTACATCTTGCTTCAAAAGTGTTATTATTTACGGTGGTAAAATAAATTGCTATATTTATCAATATAACTCTAAGGAGGAAAAAGCAAAATGGCAAGAATGAAACAAACCATGGACGGTAATACCGCTGCTGCTCACGTATCTTATGCGTTTACAGAAGTAGCAGGTATCTATCCTATCACACCGTCAAGCCCGATGGCAGACTATGTTGATCAGTGGTCAGCTCAGGGCAGAAAGAACATCTTCGGCACAACAGTTAAGGTTGCAGAAATGCAGTCAGAAGCAGGTGCTGCAGGTACAGTACACGGCTCACTCGCAGCAGGTGCTATGACAACAACTTACACAGCTTCTCAGGGTCTTCTTCTTATGATCCCGAACATGTACAAAATCGCAGGTGAACTTCTTCCCAGCGTTTTCCAT
>JAZORX010000087.1:0-7717 GCA_045656845.1 Acutalibacteraceae bacterium
CTAAAGCAGACAAAGAAATCAAGTCATTTGAAGTTACGGGCGACTCTTCAGACCTCGGCGTTGATATCAACTTCGGAAATATCAAGGACGACAGCGTTGAACTTAAGCTTGCAGTAAGCTTTGTAAGCGTTGAAAACGCAAAGCTTAATCTTGAAGCTGAAACAGGCGACCTTGACTTTGACGGTGTAAGAAATAAAGCCGTTGAAAATTGGGACGAAAATCTTTCAGAAATCAAGGTTAAGAGCCCTGACGAAGAGATTATGCGAGTATTCTATACCGCTCTTTACCACAGCATGATTATGCCGACAGATTTCACAGACGTCAACGGCGAATACCTCGGCTTTGACAAAAAGGTTCACGTTGCTGACGGCTATACTTACAGATCCGATATGTCACTCTGGGATACATGCCGTGATACTCACTCACTTTACACTCTTATTGAGCCTGAAATCCAGAACGACTGCCTCAACAGCCTTGTTGAAATGACAAAGATCGGCGGATCAATTCCGAGATGGCCGATGGGTGCGGGTTATGCTTCTTCAATGCACGGTGACCCGACAAACATTATGATTACGGAAAGTTATCTTAAGGGCTTCCGTGATTTCGATGTTGAAACTCTTTACGCTTATATGAAAAATTCATCAGAAAACAGCGTAAGACGTTCGGGCAGAAACTTCATCGCAGAGTATAACGAGTACGGCTACATTCCCGATGACCTTGCAAACGGTGAAGAATCAGTAAGCTTTACACTTGAATATGCCTGGGAAGATAATGCGATTGCTGTTCTTGCCCAAGAGCTCGGCTACACAGAGGATGCCGAGAGATACAGCGAAAAAGCAATGTATTACAAGAACCTTTTCAATCCCGAAACAAAATACTTTCAGGCAAGAAATTCTGACGGCTCATTCGTTTGGAACTTCAGCCCGTATATCACAGCATTCTACGATGCAGTTATGATCAAGAAATTTGCATCATGTTATAGTGAAGGCAGTGCAAGACAGTGGCGTTGGAGTGTTCTTCACGACATCGACGGTATGATCGAACTCTTCGGTTCAGAAGAATATTTTGTTTCTGAGCTTGAGGACTTTATGAAAGATGCTTCACTCAACCGTGCGGCAGTTGACCCCGGTCACGGCTTCTGGATCGGTAATCAGCACGACATTCACACACCTTATCTCTTCGCAAATGCAGGCAGACCCGACCTTACACAGAAGTGGGTACGCTGGACTCTTGAAAACCGCTTCAGCGACGATATCAACGGACTCGACGGTAACGATGACGGCGGTACACTCAGTTCATGGTACGTCTTCTCCGCAATGGGCTTCTATCCCCTTGCAGGTACAGATCAGTACTGGCTCGGCTCACCCAACATTGACAGCGCTGAAATTGCACTTGGCAACGGAAACACTCTCAAGGTAACAGCTCTCAATCAGGGAAAGAAAAACATTTATGTTGAATCAATCAAGCTTAACGGTGTTGAACTTGATGGTTGCTACATTACTCACGACCAGCTTATGGGTGGCGGTGAACTCGAATTCACAATGACTGATAAAGCAAATTAAGGAAGTGACCTTATGTTTGAATATATCAAAGCAATTTTCTGTGTAATTGAAGTACTCTTCCTTTCAATGGGACTTATCCCCGTTGATACAAATATTGACTATGGCGGAAACGATTATGTCGCTCCTTCCGTTACGGAAGAAATGATTATCGTTGATGACGGCGCTTCGGATTTTTACATCGTAACGGCTGAAAATCCTGACGAAACAATCGTTACCGCAACAACAGAATTGCAGACCTACCTTGAAAAAATCAGCGGTGCAAAGCTCAGCATTGTCACCGAAAATAACCTCCCTGACGGCAATAAAGCTATCCTCGTCGGAGAAACTCAGCTTGAAGAAAGCATCGTGCAGATTGACCGCACAGCAATCATGGCTGACGGCTTCAGGCTTTATTCTGACGGTAATTACTTTGTGATTGCGGGTGCTGACAGCAGAGGTACACTCTACGGCGTTTACACTTTCCTCGAAGAATACCTCGGTGTCCGTTGGTTCACACCGACACTTGAGGTTGTTCCTGAAAACGAGGATGTTATAATTGATGCAAATATCGACAGAACCGTTGAACCTTCTTTCTCCGTCAGAAGAAACGATTGTTCCGGCACAAACGATGCACACAGAGCAAGAACAAAGATGAACGTTTCTTTCTGGCAGCCCGCAACAGCTTACGGCGGTGCGCTGACATACGTTGTCTGGGATGCTTCTCTCCCCTCGCTTGTTCCCGATTCACTTTTCTCGGAACATCCCGAATACTTTGCTCTTCAGGAAGACGGCACACGTTCAACTGACCACGTCTGTCTTTCACATCCTGACGTTCTCGACATTACAATTGCAAGTGTAAGAGAAAAGATTGAAGCAAACACAACAGGTGCAAAATATGTTCACATCGGTCAGAAGGATAACCAGAATTACTGCCATTGTGACAACTGCGAAGCTCTTTACGAAAGATACGGCAGCATCTGTGCGCCGACTCTTATTTTTACAAACAATCTTGCGGATGCTCTTGATGAAGACTATCCCGACTTTATGTTCACTTTCTATGCATACCTCGAAACTGAAAGACCGCCTGAAGACCTGAGCCTTAAATGCAACAAAAACGTCGCACCTGTGCTTTGCGGACTTCATTCGGCTTGTCGCAGTCATCCGATTACGGAATGCGGTCACGAGGACGTGCAGAACGAAACTCTGCTTACAGCCTACGGTGAGCACGAACCGCGTATTGCAGAGGATTTTCTTAACTGGACAAAGGTTGCAGAAACAACATATATCTACGATTACACAATCAATTTCCTTAACGTAGCACAGTTCTTCTCAAACTTCGGCACGATGCAATCCACAATGAAGTATATGCACGACATTGGTATCACGGGTTACATCTACAACTGCGGTGACGGACATTGGGCGGCATTCAACGAGCTGAGAAACTACCTTCTTACAAAGCTTCAGTGGGACGTTGACTGCGACGTTGAGTACCATATGATTGATTTCCTCAACGCTTATTACGGTGAGGGTGCCGCACCTTACATCAAAGAAATTCTTGATATCCAGACAGCACAGATTGCCGCCACGGCGCATTCATTCGATTTCGACTGGCATTATCAGTCAGGCTACTACCCGATTCACACAATCAACAAGCTTGACCGCCTGTGGAAAAAGGCTCTCAATGCCGACATCACGGATGAACAGCGTTTCAATGTTGAGGTCGCAAACCTTAGTTGGGAATATTTCAAGGCTAACCAGTTCCTCGGTGAATATTTCTTCCTTAATCCGTTCAGACTAAAGGCAAACGAAAAGCTTTATGACGCTTTCAAGGAGCATAATATCAGCAGGGTTTCATCCTTCGGACTTATTCCTGAAAACAAAGAGGATGTCGATTTTATGCTTCGCCCGTTTAATTGGAAATAATTTGATTTTTATAAAGGCAGTTCCTCGTGAACTGTCTTTATTTTTTTAAAATTTATTGATTTTCTTTTCTTTTAGTGTTAATATTTGAAACAGGAGGATTATAATAATCCTTGTCACTAACAAAAACACCAACCACAATCCCCAGTACCTGCGGAGGTGCAATTATGACAATTTTTAATATTATTTCACTTTTCGGCGGTCTTGCCCTTTTCCTTTTCGGTATGAACACAATGTCGGGCAACCTCGAAAAAACAGCCGGCGGTAAGCTTGAGAAAATTTTGCGGGTTATGACAGATAAACCTATCAAAGCTCTCGCTCTCGGCGCAGCAATAACCGCAACAATCCAATCTTCATCAGCTGTGACCGTTATGCTCGTCGGTCTTGTTAACTCAGGAATTATGCAGCTCGGACAAGCAATTGGCGTAATTATGGGTTCTAATATAGGTACAACCGCAACTGCCTGGATATTGAGTCTTGCCGGCATTGACAGTGATAATATTTTTGTCAATTTGCTCAAACCGTCATCATTCTCTCCGATCATTGCTTTCATAGGCATTCTTATGACAATGGTTTCCAAGAAAAACCGTACTAAGGACATCGGCGGTATCTGCCTCGGTTTTGCCGTGCTTATGTTCGGTATGGAAATGATGAGTGACGCGATGGATCCCCTTGCAGAAATGGAAGGTTTCCGTAACCTTATGGTTATGTTCGAAAATCCGATTCTCGGCGTTCTTCTCGGTATTGTTATGACAGCAGTTATTCAGAGTTCATCCGCAACTGTCGGTATTCTCCAGGCTTTGTCACTCACAGGTGCCATTTCCTACGGTATGGCAATCCCAATCATTATGGGTCAGAATATCGGTACTTGTGTCACAGCTCTTCTTTCAAGTATCGGCGTTTCCAAAAACGCAAAGAGAGTTGCCGCTGTACACGCTTATTTCAATCTTATCGGAACAATTATTTTCCTTACAATTTTCTACGTCGGCGATATGATTTTCGATTTCGCGATTACTGAATCTGCAATCGCACCCGCAGGTGTTGCTATTGTTCACAGTATTTTTAACATCGCAACAACAATAGTTCTCTTCCCGTTTTCCAAGCTTCTCGAGAAACTTGCAAGAAAAACAGTTAAAGACAAAAAAGCTACCGGCAAGAGTGCTTTCATCGATGACCGTCTTCTTAACTCACCCTCTCTCGCAGTTCTGGAAAGTAAAAACTACACCGTCAAGATGGGTCTGACTGCGATTCAGGCTCTGCTTGATTCAATCGCTCTTGTAGAAAATTTTGATACAAAAATCGTTGACGAAATCATTGAATGCGAAAAAACGCTTGACGATTACGAGGACAAGCTCGGCACATTCCTTGTCAAGATTTCTTCACACGATCTTACCGATGCAGACAGCAATACCGTTTCAACGCTTCTTCACATTATAGGTGACTTTGAACGAATCGGTGACCACGCTGTTAACATCGCCAAGGCTGCCCAGGAAATCAGCGACAAGCAGATCAGCTTCTCTGAAAACGCTACCGCTGAGCTCAAGGTCGCTACAAGCGCAATCAAGGAAATCCTTGAGGTGACAGAAAAAGCATTCGCAGAAAACGACCTTAATCTTGCAATGATGGTTGAACCGCTTGAACAGGTTATTGACGACCTTCTTGCTGAAATCAAGTCAAGACATATCGCACGTCTTACAGGCGGTAAATGTACAATTGAACTCGGCTTCGTTCTTTCAGACTTGCTTACAAACTTTGAAAGAGTTTCTGACCACTGTTCAAACATCGCGGTTTGCCTTATCCAGATCAGCAAATCCGTTTTCGACACTCACGAATACCTTAACGAATACAAATCATCAGGCAGTGAAACCTTCACACAAAGCTATGATGAATACAAGGGAAAATACATTTTACCTTCCAAATAAAAAGCTAAGAGCTATCTCGGTTGAGATAGCTCTTTCTTTTGTTTACTCTATGTCAATTGTCACTCTGCCGTTTGAGATAACCGAAAGGGTCAGTGTACCGCTTTCTTCATCCCATATTTCTTTAAGCTTTGCGCCGTTTGTTCCCTGTGCAGTTACTGTCGGTTTAACACCAAACCCTGAAATAACAAAAGTTGTTTCGCGGAAATCGTTCGGGTTGTCACGCTTGCCACCTGCGGCATATTCGCGCATAAACTGATCTTCTGATTCAAGTCCGTTACACACTGCATCCGTATCAAGGCGGAGATTGCACATATCAATGTTGATTTTCCCCTCAGCCTCTTTCACAATTGCATAAGTGTGAGCTTCAAGCTCTGAAGCCAAGTTCTTTTGGCTGACAGGTAATGTGTAATTAACCGTCTGACGTGCATCGATAGTTTTATTTTCGTTACTGTTGAAGATGTATATATAATCGTTTATATCGAACAGTACACCGTCACCTGTGTATGTTTCCTCATACTTTTTGTTAAAGAAATTCTGCTTAACCGAATCAATGAAAAGGAATCTGAAAAAGTAGTTGAAATCATTGACTATGAACGCGTCAGGCAAAACTTTCTTTGGTTCCGAATAAATCGGAAGAATCGGTACTACGTAATATCTTCCCGTTGACGGCACCCATGTTTTTGTACAGTCGTCATAAATGTTATTGATTGTTGAATTTTCCTGCCAGAATGTGAACTTGTCACAATAAAGCCCCTGAAGAATGTGAGCATCATTACCCTTGAGTGCAGGTGCAACGGGATTTGTCATCTTATATGCAACCTTTACATTTTCCTTAACCTCGTCCTTGTCAGGCACAGCACCGTTAAGCGCCAGCTGATAGAACGGATAAAGCACCTCGTAGAATGTCGGTGTCATAACAACCTCACCGTCAACAAAGTGGTAAAGTCCTCCACGGCTGAATGTACCCTCAATTGCAAAAACCGTAGCACCGGCAACCATATCCGCAATTGTATCAATTCCGAAAAGTGCGGGAGGATATTTTGCCGTAGTTATCGGGTCAGGCTCATTCGGTGCAACACCGATGTCATCATATTCGATGAAGCCTTCCTCATACCAAAGGAAATTTTCAAGGTTAACACCCCAGTTTCCGCAAACACCGTCAAGCCAACAGCCAAAGATGTTTGACTGCGAAGCAAAGTGTCTGCCGTGACCGTTATGCTTGTCCATTATGATGACGTTTTGTGAATTGCTTTTAAGAAGCTCGTATAGCTCCTTATCTTTAAGAATATGGTTAACATAATTGTTCTTTTTCCAGTAGATGTATTCCATATCCTGCCAGATGAAAAGTCCGCCGTTTTCAGCACATGCCTTGATACAAGACTTCATTCTTGCAAGGATGTTGCGGTTAACGCCCATATCATTTGTGACTTCATCGTAAGCCAGTTTTTCATTTGTAACACCGTTTGTTGAAAGCTCAACCTGAACAAAGCCCATAAGAGTTGTATATTTTTCAAACAAAGCAGAAAGCTCTTCCTGAGTGAACGGGTCACGCTGCTTATTGGTGCAGAAGCATTCTGACTGAAGAACCACAGGAATCTGTGCCGCTTCGAGAATATCAAGAAGTGCATACCAATAATCAAGCTGTTCCTGCGGTGTCATATATGCAGGACCCTCATCCATATAGATAACTGTGAAGTTTCTTACGTCTTCAGGAAGTGCATAGTAAGTTTTAATTGCCGAATCCGCTGCTATTTCGGGTATATTCATATTTGCAGTAGGGCAGTTTCTTATCATAAACAACGGATTTTCTTCATCAACATAAAGTCGAAGTCCGTCAACCTTTCTGCGGGTTCTCGGCTGTGTCTGCTGTGTCTGCAGTTCGGGCAGAACAACATAATCCTGTGAAACAGCAGAAACCTCCAGCGGTAATATCACAAGCGTAAAAATTGAGAGTAAAATACTTAACAATCTTTTCATTTTTAACCCCTCCGATATTTATACTTTAACATATCAAAAACTCATTTGCAACCATACAAAGCCAAAAGACCCCCATCAAGCGGAGGTCTTAATTTTATCTTGCTGAATCAACAACAATTGTTGTGACTTCATTTCCGTCATCAATTACTACCTTTGAGATTCTTCCTGAGAAAATGCTGATCTGAAGATTAACAACACCTGCATTCTCATAACCTGAAACGTATTCTGCAACAAGTGCATCGATATCTGCATATTTTCCGTCAGACGCTTCTACAATTGCAGTAAGGCACTTTTTGATATCCTTATCTTTCTTGGAAAACTCACCGACACACTTAGCCAACTCATAAACGTCAATTG
>JAZORX010000088.1:0-17847 GCA_045656845.1 Acutalibacteraceae bacterium
CTCATCCGCCTCGTTCCTCGGCACCTTCCCCTCGAGGGGAAGGCTAAAAAACAGCATAAATCCAAGGCTTCCCCTTGAGGGGAGGCTCCGCCGCAGGCGGTGGTGAGGTGTAGGTTGCAACGCAACCGTTATTATAAAACATCCCGACAAACCCGAATTTATCGCGTTTGTCAGATATTCCGTCTCCAATGAAAGAGATATTGCTGTGCGATACCTTCAACACCTTTTGTGCATTCGGGCAGCCCTTCGGGATAAAGCTCAGCCATAATCCTCCTCACCCAGACATCAACGGGGAAAGCGTCCACTCTGCCACAGCCGTAAAGCAGGGTGCATTCGGCAACCTTTGCACCGACACCCTTTATTTTAATCAGCTCTTCACGAGCTTCATCAATGTCGCAGACGGAAAGCTTCTTAAGGTCAACTTCACCGTTTGCAACCTTCTGCGCAGCATCAATTATGTACTTTGCCCTGAAGCCCGAGCGAAGGGGAGCGAGGTCTTCAACTGTAAGAGAAGCGAGTTTTTCTGCAGACGGAAAGCTGAAATCACCGTTCCCGAGATCCTCGCCAAAGTGGAAACAAAGCCTTTCAATGATACCTTTTATACGAGGGATATTGTTATTCTGCGAAATGATGAACGAGCAAAGTGCCTCCCACGAATCCTGCCTGAGGATTCTTATTCCGCTGTAAGCTTCAATTGCAGTTTTTAAATGAGCATCACCTTTGAGTGATTCACAAATTGAGGTATAGTCCCTCTGCAGGTCGAAATAGTCTGCCCAGAGTTGCTCGTCACCCTCGTTGAAGGTGCCTGAAATTATCAGCTGACCGTCCCTCTGAGAGATATCGACAGCTTTTGAAAAGGCAACGCCGTGCCAGATTCCGTCCTCTTTTTCGCTCCATCGGAATGCCTGGCCGCAGTCAAGGGACAGAGGAACGCTCAGAGTGCTGATGTTTTCGAATATTATTGTATTTTTATCGAGTTTTACCGTCATATTACCACCTGTATAAAAGATGAATATTCAATTTGTAACTTTTTGTAACCTGAACTTGTCAAGTGTTTTTTGGTTGTTATAAATAGAAAAAATATATAGTTTTTTCAGAAAAGTTTGTGCATTTTTTGCTTAAAAAATGCTTGACATACAGCCCGGATTAATTGATAAAAAATTAACGAACTTTTGTTTTTAAAGCGAAAAAGTGTGGAAAACTTTGATATATCAATGTTTTTTAAGTAAGTTATCAACACTTTCAACATAGTTTTCAACACTTTTTAACCGATTTTCAAAGTTTTCAACACTTCCACAGAAAAATTGTTAAACTCCATTTAATGTCATTTTTTGTCGGATTTTATTCATTTTTTTATGAATAAAAAATCATCCTCAAGTGAACAATACAAATGATAAATACTGAATAAAGAGGTGCATATTTTGCTTAAGGGAGTCAATCATCAGGTGGTTGAGGTTACGAAACCTTCGTGTGAATATTTTGAAAGGGTTATTTTCTTTGTGAAGCCGGAATTTTCGTCTGTAAGTGAAGGAACATTGCGTGAAAGAGCAAGTGAAATCGCAAGCGATGCAGGTGTTCCACCGGCATCAAAGGTTAAAAAGAGCAGACTCTTGCTCGCAGTCAGACTTCTGAGTGCAGCGTTGGTGGGTGCAGCTGTCACGATCCTTGTCTCAAAGCTTATTTACGGCTGATTTGCAGAAGTCTGCCATACAGCAGTTTTTGCAGTCAGGCCGTCTCGCTATGCAGACAGCTCTTCCGTGGAGAACGCATCTGTGGCAGAAATCGTTGCTTTCCTCAGCAGGCAGGATCTTTTTCAGTTGCATTTCAACCTTGAGTGGGTCTTTTGTTTCAACGAGACCGAGAAGGTTTGAAATCCTGATAAGGTGCGTGTCTGCGACGACGGCAGGCTTGCCGTAAACATCTCCGCAGATGAGATTTGCAGTTTTTCTGCCTACACCGGGCAGGGAAGTGAGGTCTTCGATGTTGTCGGGCACTTTTCCGTCAAAACGGTCGAGGATTTCACGGGCCATTCCTATGATGTCACGGGCTTTGGTGCGATAAAATCCGCAGGAACGCACAAGGGCTTCAACATCCTCAATTTCTGCATTTGCGTAGTCTTCAAGAGTTTTATATTTTTCAAAAAGTGCAGGGGTTACGAGGTTGACTCTGGCATCCGTACATTGTGCTGAAAGTCGGGTCGCAATGAGGAGCTCAAATTCGTTACCTGCATCAAGAGAGCATATTGCTTCGGGGTATTCATTTTTAAGAGCCTCAACAGCAAGCAATGCTCTTTCTTTTTTTGTCATAAGGTTCACCTTCATTTCTTGCTGATATTATATCAAAAACAAGACCTTTTTTCAACTCAGCGCAAAAGTTATTCCTCTTTTTTCTTTATTGTTATTGAAATTAAATTTCGTTATGATATAATTTATTTGATACATTATTAGTATAAGCGAGGTCTTTAAAATGAAAGAAAAAATCAATGTTGCCGTAATTGGCATAGGTAACCGTGGAAGCGGAATGCTCAGCACAATCTGCATGATGGATGATGTCAATGTTATCGGCGTTTGCGATGAATATGAAGACAGAGCGCAGGACGGTGTAAGACGCGTTGAAGAAAAGAAGGGCGTTAAACCTTTTGCGACAACAAACTATAAAGAAATCTTTGAGCTTGAGGGTCTTGACAGCGTTTATATCGCAACAGACTGGTCAACTCATGTTAAGATTGCTATCGAAGCTATGAAAGCAGGCATCCCTGCTGCTTCAGAGGTAGGCGGAGCTTACACTCTTGATGAGTGCTGGGAAGTTGTTGATACATACGAAAAAACAGGCGTTTGGGCAATGTTTATGGAAAACTGCTGCTACGGTGAGCGAGAGCTTATGATCCACAATATGGTTCGTGACGGCAGATTTGGCAAGGTTGTAGCCTGCTCGGGTAAATACGCTCACGACCTTCGAAACGAAATCTGCTACGGAACACAGAACAGACACTACCGTCTGAGAAACTATATCTCAAGAAACTGCGAAAACTATCCGACTCACGCTCTCGGCCCTATCGCAAAGCTTCTTGATATCAACAGAGGCAATCGTTTTGTTTCTCTTACATCTGTCTGCTCAGGTGCATATGGCCTTAAGGACTATGTAAAGCAGAATAAGGATCTTCACGATGAGCTTAAAAACACTGAATTTGCTCAGACAGATATCGTTAAAACATTTATCAGAACAGAGCGTGGCGAAGTTATCGACCTCACTCTTGACACCTGCCTTCCTCGTTTTTACAGCAGAGGCTATACAATAAGAGGTCTCAAGGGTCTTTATCAGGAGGACGGCGATATCGTTTACCTTGACAGAGAGCCCCATACAAACCACGAATGGAATCAGGAGTATTTCTGGGGCAACGCAAAGAGATACGAGAAGAAATATAGCCACTCTCTCTGGAAGAATACAACAAAGGAAATGATGGAAGCAGGACACGGTGGTATGGACTGGCATGTTCTTCGTGCTTGGGTAGAGACTGTTAAAAACGGAACTCTTCCTCCGATCGATGTTTACGATATGGCAGCTTGGATGAGTATCACAGCTCTCAGCGAGAGATCGCTTAAGAATGGCAGCGAAACTGTTGAAATTCCTGATTTCACACGCGGTAAGTATAAAAACCGTGATCCTCAGGACGAAACTCCGTACACAATAAAATAAATAAATTTAATAAGGGGAGATATTATGTTGCAGTCAATTATCTCAATATTCATGGCGGTTATAACATTTTTCGGCACTTGGGGAATTTCTTTTATGAAACCCGTTATTCCCGAGGATGAAAGCGATTTTGTTCCCGTGCTTCGTTTTGTTGCAGCAAGCGATACCCATGTAATGGCAGCTAACGATAAGCAGTGCAGACGAATTCAGAAGGCTCTCAAATTCAGCTATGAGTTTGCACAAGCAGATGAAAATTACAAGAGTCTTGACGGTGTAATTTTTGCAGGCGATACAACTGATGACGGTCTTCAGTCTCAGCGTTGTGCATTCAAGAGCGCTATTGACAGTGTAATCAGACCCGAAACTCAGGTTATGCCCCTTCTCGCACAGGCACACGACGGTGGAACATATGATTATGAATCTCTTGATTATTTCAAGATGCTTCACGGAATGGATGCAACCGATAACCATTATGTAATCAATGGCTATCATTTTATCACGATGTCGAGAGCTTATGTTGACGGTGTGCGTTATGCAGACTATCAGCGCGAGTGGCTCAGAGCAGAGCTTGATAAGGCTGTTGCAGACGATCCGACAAAGCCGATTTTCTTCGCTCAGCACGAGCATGTTGACAACACAGTTTACGGCAGCTCAGATTTCGAAGGCTGGGACGATGAATTCTTCAAGGATATCTTTATGGAATATCCGCAGCTCGTTCACTTCTCAGGTCATTCTCACTATCCGCTCAGCGATCCCCGTTCACTCTGGCAGGGCGACTTTACAGCTATCGGAACAGGTTCACTCTATTATGTTGAGCTTACTGTTGAAGATGTGAGAACCTATCATCCCGAAAACCATAAGGGTGAAGCACAGTTCTGGATTGTTGAAGTTGATGCAAACAACCGCGTTCGTCTTATAGGCATCGACCTTGAAGAAGAAAAGATTCTCTGCGAGTATATTCTTGACAATCCTGCTGACCCTGCAAACCGTGAATATACACCTGAAAAGCAGGCTGCAAGGTCAAAGGCTCCCGTCTTTGCAGATGATGCAGATGTTTCTGTAAAAACTTCAGTCGGCAAGACCAGCATCACCTTTGATTCTGCAAAATCAACTGATGGTATGCCCGTTTACCTTTACAGAATTCTTGTGAAGGATGCTGACGGCAATGAGGTTTATAACGATTGGTATCTCCCGAGATATTATTCGGCAACAGTTGATGAGACAAACACTATCGGTCTCGGTAATCTTAAAAAGGGTGATTACACGGTAACGATTACGGCAGAAACTGTATACGGTGTTAAATCAGCTCCGATTGAAGCAAATTTCAGCCGATAATAAAAAACAAAAACGACGAGGGAAACCTCGTCGTTTATCTTTTTCGCAGCTTTTTATCTGTTGTCATCAAGACCTAAAATATAATCTGTAGTAGTTTTGTGATATTTTGCGAGCGCAATTAATATATATGTCGGTATGTCTCGCTGACCAATTCATAGTTTGAATAAAACTGTTGAGAGCAATTTAAAATCTGAGCCATTTCCTTTTGGGTTAAATCCGCATCTTCACGCAAGTCTCGTATTCTTTGATACATATCATCACCAAAAATATTATATGATACTGCATTTTGTTGTATTGACTCATACTGCAAATTGCAGTATGATGTGTATAAGAAGGAGAGGATATTATGAAAAGTGTAAAAATAATTATATTGATAGTTGCGTGGATTTGCTCAATAGTCTGTACTGCAGTTGTTGTTTCTGTTGTTAAGGATAATTCTTATGAAACGAAACAACCAGTGTCTGCAAACGGTGAAGAAGATGTAAATACACAGCCTTCAGACTCCGTATCTCAAATGAATTATGAAAATTGGGGATTTGAAAATATTGAAGAGTGGGGCGGAACTTTGCTTCAAATATATCCTGACGAAAACGGTAATTTTGTTTTCAGTGATGAAAACGGAAAGTATATAAAGACAACTGTTGACAGTGCAGAATGTTATCAGTTTTATCCTGATAGAGAAGAATTCGTTATGTGCTCAATTGATGTGGATCATACATTATTTGACTATAGCGTGTTGTACAATTACAGGGTTATGGATAACAACACATTAGTGTTAAGAAATTTTGCAGGCGATTCAGGATTTGATTTGATAATTAACGACAGAATAGATGAAAATGGGGTTCATATTGGTCTGTTACCGGCTGGTAAGTATTATGGTCAAACAGGAATTATACCTTACCAATATATTGATACCAAAATGACTATGGAGTTTTGTGGGTCTGTGGATATGGACAGTGGACCTTTTGAAAACTACAAGGATTTGTATAAGGTATATCTTAAATAAAAACGATGTATTTAGTCTGTACGAGATAAACGGAATCAATAACAACAAAAACGACGAGGGAAACCTCGTCGTTTATCTTTTGCTTGAATTATTTAAACTTTACTGCCGTACCGTAAGCAACGATTTCGGCTGCGCCCTGCATAACGGCTGCACTGCCGTAGGTTACGCCGATAACTGCGTCTGCACCGACTGACATTGCTTCCTCAGCCATACGCTGTGTTGCGATTGCACGGGCTTCATTGAGCATTTCTGTGTAGCTCTTTATTTCGCCACCAACGAGAGTTTTCATTCCTGCCATAAAATCCTTGCCCATGTGCTTTGTCTGCACAACTGAACCCTTGACGATGCAAAGAGCCTCGAATTCACGGCCGGGTACATAGTTAATAGTTAAGAGTTGCATCTTCCAGACCTCCGTTAATTTCTTTTATTCTTTCCCTGAGCGCTGCGACTATTGCACCGCAGATGATCAGGTAAATCACTATTGCCACTGCAGCTATCGGAAGAATAACGATATCTGTAATAATCAGAAAAATGAAGGTTGCGATATATGCAAGAGAGAAGAGAATTACAATAACCGTAACGATGATCGGTGCGATTTTCTTTTTCGTTTTCTTTTCCATAATCCGTACCTCCTTTTTTATGATTATATCACAGCAGAAATTACCGGTCAATAATTGCGATTATTTTTTGCTTTATGTAGATTTTTACTTTAAAGTATGCTATAATCATCCGCAGAAAAAGGAAGGAGATGCTTATATGAAAAAAATAGGTTCAGTTATACTCGCGTTGATCTGCGTTTTAAGCCTTGCAGTAACTGCTTCTGCAAGACTTGTCGGTGATGTTAATTCAGACGGTAATACAAATTCATCCGACGCTCTTATGATTCTTCAGTATTCCGTCGGCAAAGAAGTGGATATTAACGAAAAATATGCCGATATCAATGGTGACGGCTTAATCAATTCAAGCGATGCTCTTATCGCTCTGCAGATTTCCGTCGGCAGCTATAAGGGTGATCTTGAAACAGAGGATGAGTTTATCACATCTTATAAAAAGGATCTTATTGACCCGATTATTTCAACCGGTAAGTTTACTCTTAAAACAGAGACAACGATAGACGGTGAAGCTGCAGTTGCAACGACGATGTTCAGAGATAATGACCTTTGTGTTGAGACTGCTGCAAAGGGAATGACTGTAAGAGTGCTTTCTCTTTCTTCGGAAACTTATCTCGTTATGCCGGATTTCATTGTGCCGGGTGTTGGCGTTTATATGAAATACGATCAGGAAATCAACCCGACTATGGGAAACTCGGCAGATGCAAAATATGTAAAAAGCGAGAATGTGACCGTTGACGGTGAGGAGCTTGTCTGCGAGACTTATGAACTCAAAGACGGAAAAGTATCAGAGTACTATTTCAAGGACGGCAAATGGGTTATGCTCAGCGTAACAAAAGACGGTGAAACAACAACTCAGAAGGTTCTTGAATTCAAAAAGGGCGTTGACGAATCAAAGTTCAGCCTCAAGGGCTTGATTAATGTTGACCAGAAGTAAAAAGCTCAAGTAAAAAACCCGTGGAGCAATCCACGGGTTTTGCTATGCTGTTTTATCAGTCTTCGTTAGTTGCAACGATGTCCACGCCTGTGTCGCAGATGTTTTTGATAAGCACATCACCCATGCTGACGGGTGCGTCAACAACTGTGCTGTTGATAACCTGCATACAGTCAAACATCTTGCCCTTAGGAATAGGCTTTGCTGTCTTAACGGGTACAACGGGAAGCTTACCGCCGTTTACCTTGACTGTTGATGTAAGCATTCTGACGGGGTTTGTGCACTCGTCAACAGCGTACTGTTCGCCTCTCTTGCAGGTGTTTCCCTTGACGGAGAGGACTTCATTTTTCTCGTTAAGCTCAACTGTGAGCATACAGCCGATAGGACATGAAACGCAAACCATTTCTTTAATCATAATCTCATACCTCCAGCTTTACTGTAATTTCGTTTTCTGAAAGCTTTGCAATGTCGTCAAGCTTGATTGCAACATTTTCCATCTCACCCGGAGCAAGCTTTCTCTTTTTTCTCTTGTAAATCACTTCGTCACCACAGGTCACAACAACGCTTGTGTCTTTATAAACATCTGCAACTCGGAAGTAAATCTTGACATCCTTGTCGGTTGAACGGTTGATGTTTTGCGGAACGACATATCTTACGCCGCTTTCTGCCTTAACACGGATGGTGTCTTCTGATCCGTTGTTTTCAGCTTTTGAAAGAATGTACTTTGCAGCGCCTTCACCTGCGATCTGGCTTTCCTGAGTAACATAGTCAACAAGGTCGTGAACCTGAAGAACGTTACCACAAGCGAAAATACCCGGACGGCTTGTCTGTCTGTATTCGTCAACGATTGCACCGCTTGTGATGGGGTCAATTTCGATACCTGCCATTCTTGTAAGCTCGTTTTCGGGGATAAGACCTACAGAGAGGAGGAGAGTGTCACATTCAACATACTGCTCTGTTCCCGGGATAGGTCTTCTGTATTCGTCAACATTTGCGATAGTTACACCCTCAAGGCGCTCAAGACCGTGTGTCTTTACAACAGTACAGCTGAGCTTAAGGGGGATTCCCATATCATCAAGGCACTGAACGATGTTTCTTGTAAGACCACCTGAATACGGCATAAGCTCGCAGACCATCTCAACCTTTGCACCTTCAAGAGTCATTCTTCTTGCCATAATAAGGCCGATGTCACCTGAACCGAGGATAACGATCTTTTTACCGGGCATATAACCGTCGATGTTTACATATTTCTGTGCAGTACCTGCAGTCATAACGCCTGCTGCTCTTGAGCCGGGCATATCCAAAGCGCCTCTCGGGCGTTCACGGCAACCCATTGCAAGAATGATTGCTGTTGCCTGAATCTGCAGAATACCATCGGTATTGTTAGTAGCGACAACAACGTTATCGGAAAGGATATCCGTAACCATTGTGTCAACCTTAACTTCAATATCTGTTTTCTGGAGTTCTTCTATAAAGCGGTAAGCATATTCGGGGCCTGAAAGCTCTTCGCCGAAATAGTGAAGACCGAAGCCTGTGTGGATACACTGCTCAAGAATACCACCGAGAGTAGCTGCTCTTTCAAGGATAATGATTTTCTGCACGCCGCATTCTCTCGCTCTGAGTGCCGCAGCCATACCGGCAGGGCCGCCACCGATTACTACAAGATCATATTTAAGCATTTACTCTCACCTCACTTTGTTTTATCAAAAAGAATTTTTGAACCGTTACCGTATTTTGTAACTTCATTCATAGGAATGTCAAGCTCTCTTGCAAGGATTTCAAGAACCTTGGATCCACAGAAGCCACCCTGACATCTGCCCATACCTGCTCTTGTTCTTCTCTTGACTGCGTCGATGTCTCTTGCACCGCAGGGAGCCTTGATTGCATCGATGATTTCGCCTTCTGTGATGCCTTCGCAACGGCAGATGATACGACCGTAACGGGGATCCTTCCTGACGATTTCTGCTCTCTCTTCAGGAGAAAGCTCAGCCATTTTTATCGGAGCGGGACGGGTTGAAACGAAGTCAGCCTTCTTTTCATATCCCGGAGCCATTTCTCTGAACATCTCACCGACATATCTTGCGATCGCAGGAGCAGCCGTAAGGCCGGGAGATTCAATACCTGCAACATTGATGAAGCAGTCGTTTGCCTTGCTGGGTTCAATGATGAAATCGCATTCACCGTCAACTCTGTGAGCTCTGAGACCTGCAAAGGAAGTGATTGCGTTTCTTGTTGTGATCTGAGGGATAACTTTTCTGACGGAAGCTTTGATCTCGTCAAGACCTGAAGCCGTTGTTTCAACATTAAGCTTGCTGTCGAAATCAAGGTCAGTAGCTGTCGGTCCGAGGAGAACGTTTCCGTGAGCTGTAGGAGTTACGAGGATGCCCTTACCCATCTTGGAGGGACAGGGGAAAAGAACATGATTTACCATCTTGCACTCTGTTTTGTCAAGAAGGTAGTATTCACCCTTTCTCGGGATAATCTCAAAGGATGTGTCTCCGATCATATTTGCAACCTTGTCTGAGAAAACACCTGCGCAGTTGATAACATATTTTGCTTCAATAACGCCTGTTTCAGTTGAGACATAGAATAAACCGTCTTTATATTCGATTGAGTTAACACCGCTGTTTCTTCTGATTTCAGCACCGTTCATAACTGCATTTTCAGCAGCAGCGATTGTAAGCTCGTAGGGGCTTACGATACCTGCAGTCGGTGCCCAGAGAGCGCCGAGTGCCTCGTCACTGATATGAGGCTCCATTTCGCGAAGCTTTTCCTGACCGATGATTTCCATATCGGGAACACCGTTTTTGATACCTCTGTCAAGCAAAACCTCAAGAGTTTTCATTTCTTCATCTGAATAAGCTACAACAAGAGAGCCTATGTTTTTGTAGGGAACAGCAAGCTTATCGCAGTAGTAGCCCATAATTGAAGCACCCTGAACATTAAGCTTTGCCTTGAGAGAACCGTTCTCAGCGTCAAAACCTGCGTGAACAATTGCACTGTTTGCTTTTGAACTACCCATTGCCACGTCGCCGCATTTTTCAACGAGCACAAGCTTCATATCGAGCTTGCTCAACTCTCTTGTAATCATGGTGCCGACAACACCTGCACCAATTACAACAACATCATATTGCATAGTTTTTCCTCCTCATCATTTCTGCACTAAAGAGTTATACCTTAACCATATTATAATACTACTAAATCTTAAGATAGTCAATAAAATATGTAC
The DNA here is from genome assembly GCA_045656845.1 of Acutalibacteraceae bacterium. GTDB lineage: Bacteria > Bacillota > Clostridia > Oscillospirales > Acutalibacteraceae > CAG-488. Next base: position 10,809 of record JAZORX010000088.1, read on the forward strand.
TGTTTTCGGGCAAAAAACCATCCGTACTCAGGAGTAAAATTTTAACTTTAACTAAAAGGAATGGGTCCGGTAAAATACCGGACCCATTCGAGTGTAAGTTGATATTTATTTTTGCCTGATATCCGGGCGTCTCTTCAATTTCTGGGATGATTGAAATTTATATTTCTTTTCCGAGTATCTTTGCACTCTTTACAAGCTTTTTGATTTTTATGTATTCATTCTTGCCGGGGCAGATGTCGTAGATGCCGAGGGTACCGAGAATGTACCAGGATGCTGTTGCACCGTTATCCTCGTCTCCCGGGAAACCATCGTCTTCATAGCTGAAAGCTTCTTTGCAAAGCTTTTCAACCCAATATTCGGTCTTTTCTTTTTCTCCGAGAACGGCATATATATACGGCAGATGGAAGCTAGGCTGGTTGGAAATTGCACACTGGCCGAAATCAACTGCAGCCATTTCTGTCATCTCGTGGATTTCAACACCGTAACCACCGATATTGTAATCAGGCTCAGCACTGAATAATTCATCAAGCTTTTCGATGAACTTATCCTTGCCACCGTAAAGCTCAGCGAGACCGAGGAAATCGTGAGGAACAGCAAAGGAATTCTGCCATGCGCTTCCCTCTGTGTAGTCTCCACCCCAATCGTACGGGTCGAAACCTTCTTCAAAGCTACCGTCAAGCTTTCTTCCACGCATAAAGCCTGTTTCTTTGTCGAAGAGCTTTTCGTAATTTTTGCTTCGTGCCATATATTCGTCAATCAGCTCGTCACGGCCGAGAATTTTTGCGACCTGAGCGATGCAGAAATCACCGTAAGCTGCGTCAAGAGTAAGGTTGACACTGTCACCGAATAAATCTTTAGGCACATAGCCGAGCTTGCAATAGTAGCTTGCACCCTCTCTGCCGTAGTCTTCGTCGTCGGAGTCGTTGTTTGCGTGGTGAAGCATACCTTCGAGCGCAGTTTCAAGCACCTTACCGCTGATGATACCCTTGACTGCTGCGTCAGCTATGACAGCATCAAGAAGTGTGCTCGGCATACAGCCTCTTTCACCGATTGACGGCCAACGGGGCAACCAACCTCCGTCGGTATAATCGACGATGAAGCCTTCAAGCATCTCTGCATATTCTTCTCTGCCGATGAGAGCGAGAAGAGGGAATTCCGAACGGTATGTGTCCCAGAAGCCGTTATCTGTGTAACGGACACCTTCACGGATTTTTCCGTCGGACGGGCTGTAATGAAGCTTTGTGCCGTTGCCGTCGATTTCATATGCCTTGTGGGGGAAAAGCCCTGTTCTGTACATACACGAATAGAAGGTTTTCATCTGCTTTTCATCGTCAGTTTCAATTTCGATTCGTGAAAGATATTCTTCCCAGAGTGCCTCTGCACTGTCTTTGACTTCATCGAATGTCTTGCCGAGGCTGTCCTGCTTCATATTTTCAAAAGCCTGTTCGAAGCTTATGTATGAGCTTGAAATATCAGCTGTGATAACTTTGTCTGTAAATGCGATATGAACGCAGGCGTCTTTGCCTTCGTTGCCTGAAGCACCGAAACGGGTGTTTTCTTTATCAATAGGCTGATCAAATTTAATGATGAGATATGTTTTGAAATCGACTGCAGTACCACCACTTTTTCCGTTTGTCCATGCTTTTACGCAGTTGTTTTCGTAGTCAACTTCATAGCCGTAGTCTCCCTTGATCGGGAAAATTGTGAAAAACGGAATTCTTGATTCAGGGTAGGTGAGACGAATTTTACAACCTCTTACGCAGGGGGTAAGCTCAAAATCAGCTTTTGAACGAAGAAAACGGACCTTCATATAGTCGGGACGCATAACAGCCTCTTCGGGTCTGTGTCCTGACCATGCGTCGCCGAAGTTGTCGTAGACTCTGTCTGTCTGAGGGGTGAAGAGGAAGGTGCCGTAGTCGTTTATCCATGGGCTTGGCTGATGAGTAAGACGGATACCTTCAAGGAATCTGTGGTCAGGATAGTAGTACCAGCCACCTTCATATTTTGTCTGAGCAGAAAAACCACACATTGCAAACGGAAGCTGAACGAGGGGAAGCGTATTGCCGTTTGAATAGCGATGGATGGATTTTGTGCCTTGTTTAATGTTCACAAAAGGAATATATTTCATAAGCTGACTCCTTTATTTTTGGTTTATCTCATTTTATCATACGCAAAAAGTAAAGGCAAGAGTTTTAATGATGATTGTTATCTTGACTTTTTGTGCAGATACAGTTATAATTCTTATAATAAAATAAATATGGAGGACAAAAAAATGAAAACTATGAAAAAGATTCTTGCAGTTTTTCTTGCAACAATTCTGGCTTTCGGTGTTATGTCTGTCTCAGTTTTTGCTGAGGATGGAGATTCAGCATCAGGTGAAGCTATCAATTTTGTTGATGTAACAATCGAGCTTCCTGAGGACGGTCTTTATGGAAGCAGTTTCCATTCTCTTGGCTCAGAAGCATACGAGCTTGTTTCTCTTATGTGGACAGATGTTGAGGCAAACGAAGTGATTTATTCAAGCGTTTCAGAGTCTTTGGTTGAAGAGAAGCCTTTTGAAGACGGTAAGGTTTACACAGCAACTATCACATTGTACGCAGCAAAGGGATATGTTTTTGATCTGGGAGATCTTGTTGTTTCAGTTAACGGCTATGCAGCAGAGATCAAAGAGATCAACCTTGCAGGTAAGAGACTTGTTGCTACTTGCGATTTTGAATGCTCAAGTGAGGATTTCGATATCAATGACGATGGAACAAGCATCACATTCGATCAGATTCTCGGACTTCTTAAAACAGTTCTTATAACATTCATTCGCTTCATCGGTTCTCTTCTCGGAATTAAATAATTTCTGAAATTCAACTGCCTTGCTGAAAAGCAGGGCAGTTATTTTTTTGAAAATCCTTGAAAAAGAACAATGTATATTATATAATTCTTCGTAGAATTATTATCATAAGGAGGTGGGTCTCTTGTCAGCACCGCTCGCTCAGATTATAAGACCGCAGACGATTGATGATGTCGTAGGTCAGAAGCATCTCATAGGCGAAAATATGCCTTTGAGAAATATAATAGAATCAGGAAACCTGCCTAATATGATTTTTTACGGCCCGTCGGGTGTCGGCAAAACTACCGTTGCTTCAATCATTGCCAAGGCGACCAATCGTAAACTCTGCAAGCTCAACGGTACAACTGCAGGTACTGCAGACATAAAAGCCGTCGTAGCTCAGCTGGATACTTTTGAAGCGCAGAACGGTATTCTTCTCTACCTTGATGAGATTCAGTATTTCAATAAAAAACAGCAGCAGGTTCTGCTTGAATATATCGAGGTCGGCTCAATAACTCTTATCGCATCAACAACGGAAAATCCGTATTTTTATGTTTATAACGCAATTCTCAGCCGTTCGACTGTTTTTGAATTCAAGGCAGTCACACCCGAAGAAATTGAACCTGCCGTAAACCGTGCATTCAATTATCTTGAAGAGAGAAACAGCACGAAAATCAATGTTGAAAAAGATGTTCTTAAGCATATTTCAACAGCCTGTGGCGGAGATGTGCGCAAGGCGATAAACTCCGTTGAGCTGTGTGTCCTTTCAACAAAGCCTGAGGCTGATGGCTCTTTGAATATCACCATTGAAACGGCAAAAAGCTTAACGCAGAAGAGCGCAATGAAATATGACCGTGACGGCGATGAGCATTACGACATTGTTTCAGCTTACCAGAAATCAATGCGAGGCTCTGACCCCGATGCTGCTTTGCATTACCTTGCAAGGCTTCTCGATGCAGGGGATCTGCCGTCTGCCTGCAGAAGGCTTATGGTCTGCGCGGCAGAGGATGTCGGCCTTGCGTATCCGATGATTATTCCTATCGTCAAGGCTGCCGTTGATATGGCGATGATGGTCGGTCTGCCTGAAGCAAGGATACCTCTTGCAGATGCGGTTATTCTCGTCTGCAATTCACCGAAGTCAAATTCAGGTGAGGCTGCGATTGATGCAGCACTTGCAGATATCAGGAGAGGTAAAAGTGGTCCGATTCCCCGTCAGCTGCAGAATATGCACTATGACGGAGAGGATAACAAAAACAAGGGTCAGTTTTACATCTATCCTCACGATTATGAAAATCATTGGGCACCCCAGCAATATCTGCCCGATGCTCTGAAAAACGCAAAGTATTATGTGCCCGGTCCGAATAAAAACGAGCAGGCGTATAAAGAGTACTGGGATAAAATTAAAAAGAAATAAATCAAGGGAACAAGCCGGAAAGCTTGTTCCCTTATTATTTTATAAAAGAAAAGAACCTTTCCGAAGAAAGGTTCTTTAATTTAGTTTCAGTTATCAGAACGGAAGATCGAGATTATCGAGGTAATCAAAACCTGCATCACCATCGTATACTTTCCAGTCGCCCTTGATCTTTACAAGGAGAAGCTCACGAGGTCTGTTGGAATCATCTCTTGTATCATATGTATCTTCTGAACCGGAAATTGTGTAGTGATAGTAAACTCTCTTGAACTGCTTTGCATTGTCAGCATCAAAGCCTACCTTTATACCTTCTTCTCTGAGCTCAGCTAATCCCATAGCGAGTTCCATACGGTATTCAGCTGCAGTAGCTTTGTCTACTTTTTCAACATCAACAATTTCGATTTCAATCTTATAATCGTCACCGTATTCGTTAACGAGACCCTCTTTTACTTCTGTCTGTTCAACCTCAGTCATATACTTCATAAAGCCTTTGTAGTTTTTGAAATCAGCAGCAGGCATACCTTCATCTAAGTCTTCATTGATGTCTGCGCAAAGATTTGCATACAATGTCTTCTCTGAGAGACCTGCTCTCTTTGCACCTGACTTAACGATCTTCTTACATGCAGCGTCGTCGAACATTTCGTTCTTAACCATTGTGTAGATGTCGCCTTCAAGCTCAGCCTGAATGTACTTCTTTGCGATTGCTTTGGGGCTGCCTGCGATTGCTGAAATGATGCTGATTACGATCACAGCAACAACAGCGATTGCAGCAACGGGGATAAGCTTCTTGATCTTATCACCCTTAAGAAGACCTGCGATAGGAGAAGCCTTCTTTGCAGGCATTGCAGCAGCTACAGCAGCGGGAGCTGCAGGAGCAGCACCGTAAACGGGAGCAGCACCGTAAGATGCAGGATTAGTGTAGGGAGAAGCCTGTGCAACTTCAAGTTTCTGGCCACAGTTCAGGCAAAATGTATCTCTTGCACCGACAGGGGCATTACATTTGGGACAATTCATGTTTTTTCCTCCTGAAAAATTCATTATTAAACACAAAAACACTAATATGTGTTTTTTATTGCAAAGCCATTTTAACACATCAGGTTCATAAATGCAATATAAAAATTTAAAGCCTTCTGATATTGGAAAACAGACTTTATATCAACTTATCATTGAGCCGAGTTCGTTTTCGTCAAACTTTGTGTAACCTGCAATACTGAAGTATGAACTGTTAACATTGGTGCTGAGACTTGTAACTTCAATTACAGTAGTAGCACCGTTTGAAATTGTCTCCATACGGGCAAGTTGCTTGCCGAGGAAGTAGAATTTTTTAATTGTACCGCCCGTAGTTTTGTACTCCTCGCAGGTGTAGGTTTTGCCACCATTTTTAACGGTAGTTGTTTTAACATAAGTCATATCTTCAACAATGGGATCGGTGAAGCCGCTTGTGTTCATACCGAGAGCGTTTTCTTCCATATATACCTTCTTGCCGAAGAGCTCCATAAGAGAATATGTCTTTCCATCTTTTACAACAACACGGATTTCATCGCCCATCACCTGCTGCATCATAGCTGCTTCTTCTTTGCTCATTGCCATACCGCTGGCGTTCATAATATCTTTCGTTGAAGTGACGATCGCCACATTGTCACCGTCAACAACGACAGTCATAGGAACGGAGTTGCCTTTAACTACGGTTGTGCCGACTATTGTAAACTTTTTCTTTTTAAAGATGGGCTTTAAAACATCGTTTACAAGGTTAGTGTTTGCTGATTCAGAACCGTTACCGAACGGTTCTGAATCAGTTGTTGACGTAAAGTCTGCTGGTGGCAGAGAAGGTGATTCTGAAGATGTCGGCTCTGACACTGAAGGGACGGTTTCATCCGTGCCCGAAGGGATTGTTTTTGTAGGATTATTGTTGACAGGGTTTGTCTTTTTAGTCTGCGTAACGGTCGAGGTGGCAGTTGTCGTTGTTTCACCCTGATTTTTGTCCTTATTTGAGAAGAGTACGATTGTTATTACGGTAATTGCAATAACGATTACAACTGCAACGATTGTTATTGCGATAATACCGATGTTGTTCTTTTTAGTACCTTTGGATCCGTTCGGATCACCCGGAGAAACCGGAGGAATAACAGTGGGTGTAACAAGAGTTTTGTACTCAACCGAAGCGTCCGATTGATGAGACTTTGTATAGCTTTCATACTCGACAGGTACTTTCTGCTCCTGAGAAGTACCACAGAATTGACAGATGTCGGTCCCGTCAGGAAGTGAAGACCCGCATTTTTTACAAAACATAGTTTCTCTCCTTTGATGTGAATAACAGTACATTATAATGATAATACTTTGAAATCAGCGTGTCAAGAGAGATCAAAACGGATAAAAAGAGCTGTCTGCTTTTGCAGGCAGCTCTTTTGGCCTTATACTTCAGTAAAAGATTCAATTACCATCGGTCCGAAAAGCATGTTTTCATTTCCGTCGGTGAAGCAGAGGACTTTCCAACTGCCGTTAATATAAGCAAGGATAACAGTCATATACAATTCATCCTGAGCTTTTGAACCGGAAACCTTAGCTAATACACCGACTGCAGCGTAATCTTCAATTGCATTCCAGTTAATGCCGCTTGATGAAACTACACTGTTAATCTGAGACTTAGCTGAATTGACAAACGGAGCAGCCTCACTGGCTGAGAGGTAAGCAGAGTCGTAGACTGTTGTTGTTACACGGTAGTCGGAACCGAACTCTTCTTTGAGACCGTCTTCATAACCCGAAACAAGGTGGACGATATCAAGGAAATCGCTTGCGTTGTTAACTTT
>JAZORX010000089.1:0-2784 GCA_045656845.1 Acutalibacteraceae bacterium
GGTGTCGGTGAGCCTTGGTTTGATTCTGTCGAAAGCCTTATTTCACATATGATGTTTTCAATTCCTGCAGTAAAGGGAATTGAATTCGGTGCAGGTTTCGGCTTTGCTAATATGAAAGGGAGCACAGCAAATGACCCGTTAAAAGTTGAAAACGAAAAAATCGTTACAACAACAAACAATAACAGCGGTATAAACGGCGGTATCACAAACGGAATGCCGATAGTTTTCAGAACTGTAATCAAGCCTACCCCCACAATATTCAAGCCACAGAACACAGTAGATTTTCAGAATATGACAGAGACTATTCTTGAAGCAAAAGGCAGACACGACCCTGCTATTGTTCACAGAGCAAGAGTTGTGCAGGATGCGGCAACAGCTATCGTACTTTGTGATATGCTCTCATTGAGATTCGGTACGGATTGGCTTAAAGGAAGTGAATAAAACATGGCAAAATACGGATGTATAGGCAAAAAACTGACACACAGCTTTTCAAGAGAAATTCATTCAAAACTCGCTGATTATGAGTATGAACTCATCGAGTTGAATGAAGATGAGATTGAAGATTTCTTTAAAAGCAAGGATTTCAATGCCGTAAATGTCACTATCCCATATAAACAGACGGTTATACCTTATCTCGATTCATTAAGTGATGTGGCAAGACGTATTGGTGCAGTAAATACCATTGTAAACAGAAACGGCAAACTTTACGGTTACAACACCGATTATTATGGGATGAAAGCTCTTATAAAAAAAATCGGTATTGACCTTAATGGCAAAAAAGTTCTTATACTCGGAACAGGCGGCACAAGCAAAACTGCTCGTATTTTAACAGAAGATATGGGTGCGTCTGAGATAATTACCGTAAGCAGAACTGAATCAGAAAATTATATAACCTATGAAGAAGCCGTAAATGAGCATTCCGATGCAAATGTAATTATTAACACAACACCGTCAGGTATGCATCCTGACTGCGAAGGTATTCCTATTGATATTTCAAGTTTCAATGAACTTGAGGGTGTGATGGATGCGGTATATAATCCTCTTTGCACAAATCTTGTTTTAAGGGCAAAAGAAAAAGGTATAAAAGCTGAAGGCGGACTTTATATGCTTGTAATGCAGGCAGTTGTTGCGGTTGAAAAGTTTCTTGATACCGAAATTCCCAAAACAGTAGAAGATAATGTCTTTGCTTCTGTTTTTGCATCGAAAGAAAACATTATTCTTACAGGAATGCCGGGAAGCGGAAAAAGCACAGTAGGAAAACTGCTGAATATTGACGGTTTCAGCTTGGTTGATACGGATGAAGAGATTGAAAAGCGTTGCGGTTGCACGATAAAAGAACTCATAGGCAGTAAAGGCGAAAAATATTTCCGTGACCTTGAAACACAAGTTATAAAAGATATTTCTTCAAAGGCTTGTCAGATTATTTCGACGGGCGGCGGAGCTGTTCTTCGTGAAGAAAATGTTATTGCCCTTAAAAGAAACGGAAAAATCTTTTTTATAAATGCAGACCCTGACAGACTTTGCCCGACGGACAACAGACCTCTTTCAGACACAGCGGAAAAGCTGAAAAAACTGTATGATGAAAGAATTGACATATACAAATTAACCGCAGATGTAGTTGTTCCCGATATGTCAACCCCCGAAGAGGAAGCAGAATTCATTCTTAAAGCAAGAACGGAGCTGATAATGTGAAAATACTTGTTATAAACGGACCCAATATCAACATGCTCGGCATAAGAGAGCCCGAACATTACGGAAAAGAAACGTATGCCGACCTCGTGGCTAAAATTGAAAAGCATTGTGCTTCAAAAAACGTGGATGTTAAAATATATCAGTCCAATCACGAGGGTGACCTTGTTGATGAAATCCAGAAAGCTTACGGAAATGCAGACGGAATTGTTATAAACCCCGGTGCATACACTCACACAAGCATTGCAATTCTCGATGCCGTGAAATCGGTAAATATCCCGACTGTTGAAGTGCATATTTCAAAAGTCGAAGAAAGAGAAGATTTCAGACAGATAAGCTATGTATGGCTTGCGTGCGTAAAAACAATCACGGGTCACGGCACAGACGGATATCTTGAAGCTATTGATTATCTGACAGAAGGTAAATAATATGAAAGCAATTTTTAACCCCTGCAAACTTAAAGGAAATATAAATGCACCGCCTTCAAAAAGTATGGCACACAGATATCTGATAGGTGCTGCGTTGTCAAAAGGAACATCGGTTATATCGGGCGTTGATTACAGCGAAGATATTCTTGCAACTATTGATTGTCTTAGAGCTTTGGGTGCCGAAATACACATTGAAAAAGACACAGTAACCGTAAATCCTGAAAGCTTTATGAAAACAACATCAACTGCACTTAATTGCAGAGAAAGCGGAAGTACATTAAGATTTTTTATCCCTCTTGCATTGTGTACGGGAAAAGAAATCACATTGCAAGGCAGCACAAGACTTTTCCAGCGACCTCTTGATGTTTATGAAAAACTGTGTCTTGACAATGGTTTTAAGTTCAGAAAGAGCGAAGATTCGGTAACTGTCTGCGGTAATCTTAAAGGCGGACAATACAAAATAGGCGGTGATATAAGCAGTCAATTCATCACAGGACTTGTTTTTGCACTTGTGTACATGGACGAAGATTCATCAATTCAGATTATTCCGCCCTTTGAAAGCAGGTCATATATAAATCTTACAATCTCTGCTTTAAAATCATTCGGAGCAGACGTTGAGTTTTCTGATGAATACACTATTGTAATCGAAAAAACTGAAATGCATAAG
>JAZORX010000090.1:0-16266 GCA_045656845.1 Acutalibacteraceae bacterium
TTCGAAAGTAATAAGCAGGAGCATCCTGAAGGTAATAAAGAAGAATTTATTCTCTTTTACTCTCTCAATAATTTTCATAATTCACCAACCTGATAATAATTAGTTTATTATACTATATTTATTTTAAAAAGTAAATAAAAAAGGAGCACATCGTTGATGCACTCCTTGAAAATTAAAGAACATAAATTGTAACCTGTCTTCTGCCAAAAGCATTCATTGATGCTCTGTCAGGGAAGTAGAGGTCGCAGATTGTTGCACGGTTACCTGTCCACTTTGTGAATCCGCCTGTATCCTCTGCAGAAGCGTAGCCGTAAACATATCTGCCGTCGTTAGAAACGATCCACATTTTTGTTCCGTAAGGAATCTGCTTCGGGTTAACGGCAATGTAACCCGGGCGCACACCTCTGCCTGTTGCAGTTCTGCCGGGGCCTGAATAAGCTGAAGCTGTGCCGACGAGCTTGTATCTGTATGAAACAGGTACATTTCCGTCAAACTGAACTGTTGCAGGGGGCTTGAGTGTTGAGATAGTCTTTCTTCCGTTGGGAAGGACATAGGTGCTGCCGAAAGATGCTGCACGTTTCTTTGTTCCGACGATCTTAACCTCGTCAACCGGTTTTGTGTCGATAACAGAGCTTATAGCAAGGCTGTCGTAAAGCTCACCGTCAACATATCTGTCGTGGTATGTGATAGTCTGCTGACCGTTCACGCCCTTGACTTCGATTTTAGCCTGGTCAGTAAACATAGTGTTGTCTTTTTTTGTTACGGTCTTATATTTCATCGTAACGGTTTCAACTCTTGTCTTTGTCTCAACGCGGGTGATACGGATGGTCATACCGGGTTCAAGATCTGAATCAAGAGGGACGGAAATGATATCGTCATCGTCGATTGTAACAACTGCCTTGTCAACAGCATCGCTGACTTTTCCGCCTGCGATTCTGATGTCGATTGTTTCGTTGTCAACTAAGAGCTTAACATCGAAAGCACGGGTGATAGCGATTTCAAGGTCATCTGAAAGCATATCTTCAGATGAAACATTCATGATGTCTCCGTCTTCAAGATTAAATCCGTTCTGGATAAGAGCGAAGCCTACAGTGCCGTTGCCGATGCATTCAACAGGCTCGCCGGTACCATCCTTGATTGTAAACTTGTGTGATTTGTAAACCTTGATGGTTGAGTCCTCACCGCTGACGAAAGCTGAAAGGTCAATGATATCGTCCTCAGCGATTTCAATACCAACCTGAGCAAGAATATCTTCAGCATCTGTACGCATTGTAACAACCTGAGATATTTCACCGTCAACTTCAACAGTGATAGTGTCTGAATTTGCAGCAGCTGCGTAGATTGTAGCAGAGCAGAGAATTGCGATAACCACAAGCATAACGAGCTTTGCTTTTGATCTTATAAATGAAATACTTTCATTTTTGATTTTAGCCATAGTTTTAACTCCTTCTGATTGCCGGAAAACGGCCTTGGCACATAAAAATAACGAAAATCTGAAGCTGAAATTGCGCCGACTTTGCCCATTATAGAAAACGGGGATACCTTTGTCAAATTTTCAGGAAAGCAAATTTTGTGCAATCTGCTTATGTTTTTTGCAATAAAAGCAGCCGATGATGCCGTTATTCAGGTGTTAATATTCTGAATAAGAAATAAATCTCAAGTGTTTTGTGCAAATTGCAAAAAGTTACAAAAGGTTACAAATATTATGATTTTTGTAACCTTTTTCTTTATCATACGCAAAAACCCTTTATTTTATGATAATTTGATTGCAGTATTGTTCGGGATATGATATAATAGCCTAGTATAATTCTTTCACTGAGGTGATATTTTGGCAGCAAAAAAAGAAAACATAAGAAACTTTTCTATCATCGCTCATATTGACCACGGTAAGTCGACCCTTGCAGACAGACTGCTTGAGGTAACTGAGTCTGTTGCGGTCAGAGATATGACGGAGCAGCTTCTTGATGATATGGATCTTGAAAGAGAAAGAGGAATCACCATCAAGGCTCATGCTGTAAAGCTCAACTACAAGGCGAAGGATGGCGAAGAGTACGAGCTTAATCTTATCGATACTCCGGGCCATGTTGACTTTAACTATGAGGTTTCCCGTTCACTTGCAGCCTGTGAAGGTGCAGTGCTTATAGTCGATGCTTCGCAGGGTGTTGAGGCGCAGACTCTTGCAAACACATATCTTGCGCTTGACCATGATCTTGAAATAGTACCTGTTATCAATAAAATAGATCTCCCTGCAGCAGATCCTGAAAGAGTGGCTGCAGAGGTTGAAGATGTTATCGGGCTTGAGTGTATGAATGCTCCCCGTGTTTCTGCGAAAACGGGCGAGAATATTGAGGCAGTCCTTGAAAAGATTGTTTCGGATATTCCTGCACCGATTGATTCAGACGATTCAAAACCGCTGCGTGCACTTGTATTTGACTCTGTATACGATAATTATAAAGGTGTTATCGTATATGTGCGTGTTGTTGACGGTCAGATCAAAGCAGGCGATACGATGCGAATGATGGCAACGGGTGCTGAGTTCACTGTTGTTGATGTCGGCTATATGAGAGCAACATCAATGGAATCTGCAAAAGCTCTTACGGCAGGTGAGGTTGGCTATATTACGGCTTCAATCAAGACTGTAGGCGACGCAAGAGTCGGTGATACCGTTACAACTGCCGAGTATCCTGCGTCAGAGCCCCTTCCTGGTTACCGTAAGGTAAATCCGATGGTTTTCTGTGGTGTTTACCCTGCAGACGGTGCTGATTATGAAAATCTCCGTGAAGCTCTTGAGAAGCTTCAGCTCAACGATGCAGCTCTTTCCTATGAGCCTGAAACATCAGGTGCGCTTGGCTTCGGCTTCAGATGCGGCTTCCTCGGACTTCTCCACCTTGAAATCATTCAGGAACGACTTGAAAGAGAATATGACCTCGATCTTGTGACAACAATTCCGAGCGTTATTTATAAAATCCATCTTACTGACGGTACTGTTATTGATATTGATAATCCGACAAACTATCCCGATCCGGCATATATTGATTACAGTGAAGAACCGATCACAAAGGCCAACATCTACGCTCCGAATGAGTATGTCGGTGCGATTATGGATTTGTGCCAGGAGCGTCGAGGAATATTCAAGGATATGACCTATGTTACTCCGGACAGAGTAGATATAGCATATGAACTTCCTCTTAACGAGATTATTTACGATTTCTTCGATGTTCTTAAATCAAGAACGAAGGGCTACGCTTCTTTTGACTACGAGATCAAGGGATACGAGCGTTCCAATCTTGTTAAGCTTGATGTTCTTCTCAACGGTGACGGTGTCGATGCGCTTTCATTTATAATACATTCAGATAAAGCTTATGGCAGAGCAAGAAAAATTGCCGAAAAGCTCAAAGAGCATATCCCAAGACAGATGTTTGAAATCCCCGTTCAGATTGCAATCGGTGGCAAGGTTATCGCCCGTGAAACTATCAAGGCGATGCGAAAGGATGTTCTTGCAAAGTGTTACGGCGGAGACATCACGAGAAAGAAAAAACTTCTTGAAAAGCAGAAGGAAGGTAAAAAGAGAATGCGTCACTTCGGAACGGTTGAAGTTCCGCAGGAAGCATTTATGGCCGTTCTCAAGCTTGACGAATAATTATATTGTTTTTCGCAGGACGGTGAGTGTAAAAGCTTGCCGTCTTTTTGGTGGTAATATGAAAGATATCGGTTTGTATATTCATATCCCTTTCTGCAGGTCGAAATGTCCTTACTGCGATTTCTATTCAATGAGGGCAGACAGCGTCGGAATGGATGCCTATACTTTAAGGACTATTGCCTCTCTGGAGGAATGGTCAGCAAAAATCAATCGGAAAGCAGAAACTCTCTATCTCGGAGGAGGTACGCCTTCTCTTATCGGTGGGGAGAATATTGCTCTTATCGTCCGTAAGGCAAAGGAGCTTTTTGGCGTTTACGGTGAAATAACCGTTGAATGCAACCCCTCTGCAACAGAGAAAGGTTTTTTTGAAATCGTCGCAAAGGCAGGCGTTAACAGAATTTCGTTAGGAATGCAGTCTGCGGTAACGGCAGAAAGGCAAAAGCTTGGCAGGTCAGCTGACCGTGAAAGGATATCGGAGTGTATCCGTGAAGCACGGGATGCAGGAATTGATAATATCACATTGGATGTTATGCTCGGCGTGCCGTTACAAACTCAGGAGAGCCTGAAAGAAACGATTGCTTTCTGTCTTGAAACAGGAGTGCCGCACATCAGCGCATATATGCTGAAACTTGAAGAGGGAACATACTATTATAATAATGCAGAAAAACTCAGTCTTCCCGATGAAGATGCAACAGCAGATATGTATCTTCTTCTTTCAGAGGAGCTTGAGAAAAACGGTTTCTGTCATTATGAAATATCAAACTTTGCAAAAGAAGGATTTGAGGGTAAGCACAATCTTAAATATTGGAATGCTGAAGAGTATCTCGGCATAGGACCTTCAGCGCATTCCTTTCTTGACGGTAAACGATTTTACTACCCCCGTGATATTGAATATTTTTCGTGCGGAAAGCCTCCTATAGAGGATGGAACAGGTGGCGACGAGGAAGAGTATGTTATGCTTCGTCTGCGCCTTAAAGAAGGCCTGAAATTTGCAGATTATTATGAGCGTTACAATAAAGAGATCGCAAAACATATGAAAGCAAAAGCAGAGCCTTTTGCAAAACAGGGTTTTATGAAAGTTACCGAAGACTCAATCTCGCTGACGAGAGAAGGTTTCCTGCTGTCAAACACTATAATTTCTGAGCTGATTTAAGTATAATCTGCATAAAAATTTATTTGATATATTGTTTTTTATTATTCGATGTGTTAAAATGAACGAAACTACCAAGGGAGGTAATTATTATGAGTTTTCCTGTTGCATTGCAGCTTTACTCTGTCCGTGACGCTATGGGCGAGGACTTTGCAGGCACAATTAAAAAAGTAAAGGAAATGGGCTACGACGGTGTAGAATTCGCAGGTCTCTTCGGTCAGAATCCTGCCGATATCAAGGCTTTACTCGCTGAGGTCGGCCTTACTCCGATTTCGGCTCATGTTGCTTACGATGAGCTCGATGCAGACCCCGAAAAGGTGATTGCTGATTACGCAGAAATCGGTTGTAAGTATATTGCAATTCCTTATGCAGTGGAGGAAAGACGCCCCGGTGCAGAGCTTTTCGATGAAACTGTTGAGGGTATCAGAAAATTTGCAGAGATCGGCAAAAAGTACGGTATAACATTCCTTTATCATAATCATGATTTTGAGTTCAAGAAGGTTGGCGATGTTTACGGCCTTGATCTTCTTTACAGCACTCTTTCAGCAGACGAGCTTCAGACAGAGCTTGACACCTGCTGGGTGAATGTCGGTGGTGAGGATCCTGCAGGCTATGTTGAGAAGTATGCAGGCAGAGCACCCGTTGTTCATCTCAAGGATTTCTATATGAGCGGTAAGGGTAAGCCGGCAAAGCTTTATCAGCTTATCGGCATTGATGACGGTGCTCAGGATGCTGAGGAAGAAGAAGCATTCGGTTTCCGTCCCTGTGGCTACGGTGTTCAGAATTTCCCTGCAATTCTTGAAGCTTGTAAAAAAGCAGAGACAAGCTGGGTTGTTGTTGAGCAGGATCAGCCGTCATTGGGCAAGACACCCGTTGAATGTGCTCAGATGAGCATTGATTATATCAAAGAAATTAACAAATAAGGAGTTATTAATATGTCAGATGCAGTATTAAATCAGTTTACACAGACAGTTGAAGAAGAAAAAGTTGATACAGGCAGACGCTTTAAGGTAGGTATCATCGGTACCGGTTGGATTGCTGAGGCTCATGTTGAGAGCTATCTTGAGATGGACGATGTTGATATCGTAGCAATGGCAGACCTTATTCCCGGCAAAGCTGAGAAATTTGCTAAGAGATACAATAAGGATGGCAAGCTTGATAATGTTCGCTTCTATTCTAGCCATAAAGAGCTTCTCGATGCTGAGACAGACCTTGATGCAGTCAGCGTATGTACATATAATATGACTCATGCAGAATGCTCAATCTATGCTCTTAAGAAGGGTGTAAACGTTCTTCTTGAAAAGCCGATGTGCGTTACAACTGAAGAAGCAGTTGAAATTATGAGGGCTGAAAAGGAAAGCGGAAAGATCATTTCTATCGGTTTCCAGCCCCGTGGCGACGAGAATATGAAGATGGTAAGAAAGATCGTTCAGTCAGGTGAGCTTGGCGAGATCTACTACATCCAGACAGGTGGTGGCAGAAGACGCGGTGTGCCCAACAGCACATTCATTGAAAAGTCAACTGCAGGTATCGGTGCAATGGGTGATATCGGTTGCTATTCTCTCGATGTTGTTCTTAACGCTATTGACTATCCGAAGCCGCTCACAGTTTCAGGTTATACATCAGCATTCTTCGGCGCAAATCCGAAGTACAACAATCCTGCAGATGCAGCTCGTTTCAATGTTGAAGACTTTGCAGCAGCTTTTGTTCGTCTTGAAGGCGGCATCGTTCTTGACTTCCGTATTGCATGGGCAATGCATCCCGACACTCCGGGCGATACAGTAATCTTCGGTAAGGAAGGTGCTTTGAGAATTCCTTCAACAGATTGCTGGAACGGCTCAATGTCAGGCCCGATGACAATCTACCACGATGTAGCAGGCGAGCAGGTTGAAACTGTTGTTCCTCTTATTGAAAATCAGGGCAAGGGTCTCTTCTTCAAGAAGTGCCGTTCATTCCTTGATGCTATTGCAAACGGCGATCCGGCTCCGATTCCGACAAGCCAGATTCTTTACAATCAGGCAATCATCGACCATATTGTTAAGTCAGCAGAGCTTGGCAGAGAGGTTGAGGTTGTTATTCCTGAAATCTAAAATAACAAATAAAACCGTTGAGGCTTCGGCTTCAACGGTTTTTAACATTATATGAAAAAGAAAAGGAGTGGAAAACCACTCCTTTGTTATTTTATTTCTTTGACTTTTCAGCTTTCTTGGTTTCTTTTTCTTCCTTAGCTGATTCCTTTTCGTATTCAGCTCTGAGCTTATCAAATTCAGGCTTGATTTCTTCAACGCCTGCAAGGTCATATTTCTTGTGACCGAACTTCTCAACGAATACTTCGTAAGGAACTGTGTCGATGTAGCACTGCTTGTACTTAACGGGCTCACCCTTCTTCTTTACTACGATGTTGATAGCGATAAGAATGATGAAAGCAACGATAACGCAGTAAGCACCAAAGCCAACTGAACCACTCATAAGACCGGGAAGAACTTCTTCAATCTTTGAAGCGAAGATGCTGTAGCAAACGATTGAAGCGATTGTTGAAACAATACCGATACCTGCAAGTGAAAGGTTTCTGACGAATCCCTTAGGTGAGCTTGAAAGAATGCTCAATACAAGGCTGAGGATTGCACAAAGAGCTGCGATGACGATTGTAACAACGGAAACTAAAAGGCAGGTAAAAGCTGTACCAAAAAGAGATGAGCCTAACAAACCGAAAAGTCCGTCAAAATCAAGGACCGAAACTTCATTGTAAATTTCAAGAGCATTGAAATTCAAAGAACCCTCATAGAAGGGGATTTTGATGTTAAGACTTGCAAGTGGAAGGAAAAACATTCCGATAACAAGAAGAGTAAGTACAAGACGAACGATTGCAAGCTTTGAACCGACTGTTGCATTCTTAACTCTGTCGATTCTCTTCTGAGTTTTAGCATGCTCAAGCTCTGCGTTGATTGCGTCAACTTCGAGTCTGTCTTCGATTTTATAATATAAGAGATTAACTCCACAACTCGGACAAGTTGGTTTGAGGTGAAGAAGACCTATCTTCTTTCCACATTTAGGACAATTTGCCATAAAGGATTCCTCCCATTCATTGATAAAGGTATTTTAACATATATTTTCAGATAAATCAAGAACCTTTTAACTAATTTGCATATTAAATCCTGAAATTAAATAAATCCACCATCAATGCCGAGTACCTGTCCTGTTATAAAACCACTTTCGTCGTTTGCGAAAAAGATAACGGCTTTTGCAATTTCTTCAGGTGTTCCCAGTCTGCCGACGGGTGTTTCCTCTTTGAGAGCCTGAATTGTCTCTTCGTCAAAGCTTTTGTTCATCGAGGTGTCAATAACTCCGGGTGCGATGCAGTTTACCGTAATTCCTGAGGGCGCAACTTCACGGGCGAGGGCCTTAGTCATGCCGATAACAGCTGACTTTGATGCAGAATAGTGAACTTCGCACGAAGCTCCTGCAACGCCCCACATAGAGGAAATGTTGATTATTCTGCCGTTTTTGTTATGTATCATATCAGGCAGAGCAAGCTGGCAGCAGTTAAAGACGCTTTTTGTGTTGCACTCAAACATACGGTCATAGTCCTGCTCGGTAATGTCTGTGAAAAGCTTCTGCTGAGCTATACCTGCGTTGTTGACGAGGATATTGACTTCTCCGAAAGCTTTCTTTGCTTCGTTGAACAGGAACTCTGCTTCGTTTCTTTTTGAAACATCAGCTTTAACGGCAATTGCATTATGTCCGTCAGCCCTGATTTTTTCACAAAGGGCGAGAGCTTCTGTCTCGCTTTTGTTATAGTTAATGACAACATTATATCCGTAGTCAGCAAAAAGCGCAGCAGTTGCTGCGCCGATTCCTTTTGCTGAGCCTGTAATTAATACGGTTCTCATTATTGCATTCCACCCATCATTGAGCCAAGTGAACTTTCGTCAAACTTTGTGTAGCCTGCAGTGCTGAAATATGACTTGTTAACATTGGCGCTGAGGCTTGTAACTTCAATAACCGTGGCAGGAGCTTTGCCTTCAATTGTCTCCATACGGACGAGCTGGTTGCCGAGGAAGTAGTACTTTCTGATAACACCATCTTTGGATTTGTACTCTTCGCAGGTGTATGTTTTGTCACCGTTTTTAACTGTTGTTGTTTTAACGTAAGTCATATCTGTTGCAACGATATCAGTGAAACCGCTTGTGTCCATACCGAGAGCGTTTTCTTCCATATATACCTTCTTGCCGAAGAGCTCCATAAGAGAATATGACTTTCCGTCTTTAACAACAACACGGATTTCATCGCCCATCATCTGCTTCATCATAGCTGCTTCTTCTTTGCTCATTTCCATACCGCTGGCATTCATAACCTCTTTCATTGAAGTGAAGATTGCCATATTGTTGCCGTCAACAACAACAGTCATAGGGATAGAGCTGCCGTCAACAACTGTTGCACAGACCATTGTAAACTTCTTGCCGTTAAAGATGGGCTTCAGAACATCGGTTACAAGGCTTGTGTTTGCAGCTGCAGAGCCGTTGGCAAACGGATCAGGGTTAGTTACGGAAGGAAGGGTCGGCTTGATAGTTTCTGTAACGACATTACCCTTTGCATCAGTAACCTTTTCTGTAACAGCGTTGCCCTGTGCATCAGTAACAGCGTTGCCCTGTGCATCAGTAACAGCCTGTGTTTTGTCAACAATAATAGAGTTGTTAAATGCTGCTTCGGTTGTAGCGGTAGTAGTTGTTGTAACATCTGCTTTGCTTTCAGCATTTTTGTTACAAGCTGCCAAAGAAACAAGCAACATCATAACTGAAAGAATAATACATAAACTTTTTTTCATCTTAAAGAACCTCCGATGGTTTAATACATATAGATTACAATATTTGCCGAATAAAATCAAGTGAAATATTTGTAAACAAAGTATGTATATAATTTTTGTTGACTTTTAAGTATCAGGGATTATAATTTTCCTGAGGTGATAAATATGCAGGATGTTTTTTGTCCGATTAAGTTAACCGGTGTTGCAGCTTCTCTTTGCGATGCTGTAAACCTTGAAAAGCCTGAAAAAGCAGGTGATAAAATTGAAGTTTTACATAAGCTGACAGAAGGTAGAAATATTGACAGAGTTTTTATGTATAAC
Organism: Acutalibacteraceae bacterium; assembly: GCA_045656845.1. Classification (GTDB taxonomy): domain Bacteria; phylum Bacillota; class Clostridia; order Oscillospirales; family Acutalibacteraceae; genus CAG-488. The sequence continues at coordinate 9,916 of JAZORX010000090.1, forward strand.
CCCGATGCCGTTGCACTCTGGATTTTTGAAAAATATACAGATCTCTTTACTCCTGTTATGCTGGACAGTGATATTACTCTGCCTTTGCAGACCGTTATGCCCAGCGTAACTCCCGTCTGCTTTGCGACGATGTATACGGGTGCTGAGCCTGAAATTCACGGTATACAGTCATATACAAAACCGGTAGTCAGGACAGATTCTGTTTTCGATGTTTTCATAAGAAACGGAAAGAAGCCTTGTATCGTTTCAACCGGAAACGACAGCATGTCGAAGATTTTTCTCGAAAGAGAGATGGACTATTTTATCGTTGAAACTCCTGATGAAGCAAACGAAAAAGCGCTTGAGCTCATAAAAGAAGATAAGTATGATCTTATCTGCGTATACAACGGAAATTATGACGGAAGAATGCACCGTGTAGGCCCCGAGGGTGAAGAGGCAATTGATGCACTCAGGCATAATATCAAGGCATATGAAGCCTTTGCAGATGCAATAAAAGAAAATTGGAAAGAGCATAAAACTCTTCTCGGTTTTGCACCTGACCACGGCTGCCACGAAATTGACGGTGGTGCAGGAAGCCACGGACTTATGATGCCTGAGGATATGAATATTGTTCATTTTTATTCTGTAATATAATAAGTAAGACCGGCAGAAAACTGCCGGTCTTTAATTTTAGAATTTTATAACCTCGTTCTTTTCTGCTGATTCAAACATCGCTTCAACGACCCTGATAAGTCTTCTCTGCTGGTCGTGAGTTACCATCTGTTCAGCTTTACCCTCAAGGGCATCGCAGAGGTTGTTGTAAAGTCGGCTTTCGTCGCTGAAAGAAACCTTTTCAACATAGGGGAGAGGATATTTTTTGATTGTGTCTTCCGTTCTCGGAGCCATAGTCTTGGTCAGGCCGACACCTGCCTGAATGGGCACAGCGTCTTTATTCTCCCAATCTTCAACCATAACGATTTCACCGTTGAGATCCCAGTCTGTGATAACGGCTGTTCCGTTTTCACCCTGCATATACCAACGGGGAAGGTCGATAAAGTTGCTCGTGCCGACGTAGAGGTGAACCGTAAGATTATCTTCATAGCGAAGCTCGCAGCTGAATCCGTCATCAACCTCGTCGTTTGTGATATTGGTTATCTGATTATAAACGGAAAGAAGCTTTTTATCATCGAAGAGCATAAGAATCTGATCAAGAGTATGTATACCCCAGTCAAGAATCATTCCGCCGCCCTGAGCCTTTTTTTGTCTCCAGTCTCCGGGGATGCCTCTTGAACCGCAGACGCGGGATTCAATGTTGAAAAGCTTACCAAGCGTGTTTTCCTCATAGATCTTCTTTATCGTGAGATAGTCAGGATCGAAACGCCTGTTCTGATGAACTGTGAAGAGCTTTCCCGTTCTTTTGCTTGCAGCAATCATTTCTTCGAGCATTTCGCTTGACAGAGTAACGGGTTTTTCGCTCATAACGCTTTTTCCTGCTTCCATTGCCTGGATTGCAATTTCCTTGTGCAGGTCGTTCGGAGTAGCGACGACGATGAAGTCGATTCTTTCATCAGCGAGCAATTCTTCACGGGAAGAGAAAACATGAATACCGTTTTCTTTTGCGAGATTGCAACGCTCCTCTTTGATATCGTAAATGCCGACGAGCTCCATTCTTTCGCTCATATCACGCATCATTTTTTCGGTGTGCCATTTACCCATACCGCCGTATCCGATAACGGCTGTGCCTATTTTTCCGTTAACCATTGTATACGCCTCTTTCCTCAGAAATTATGCCCACCACATCTCAGTTGTAGCTTCAGTTATAAGAACATTTTTGAGAGTGTTAACAGCTTTTGTAAGACCTTCGTTCTGGCTCATAAGGCTGTCTTCGTGCTCAATGCTGATAGCGTAATCATAGCCGACAAGGCGAAGATTGCTGATGATATCCTTCCAATAAACCTCATCGTTACCGTAGCCGACGCTTCTGAATATCCATGAACGGTTGATCTCGTCGCCGTAAGGCTTTGTATCAAGAACACCGTTGACAGCTGTATTGTATTTGTCGATCTTTGTATCTTTTGCGTGGAAGTGGAAGATAGCGTCGCCGAGCTTACGGATACAGGCAACGGGATCCATTCCCTGCCAGATAAGGTGGCTCGGGTCAAAGTTTGCACCAATCTCAGGACCGACTGCTTCGCGAAGGCGAAGAAGACTGTCACAGTTGTAAACGCAGAATCCGGGGTGAAGCTCAAGAGCGATTTTGTTAACTCCGTGAGCCTTTGCAAACTCAACAAGATCTTTCCAATAGGGGATAAGAACCTCGTTCCACTGCCATTCGAGGATTTCGCTGAAATCATCAGGCCACGGGCAGGTTACCCAGTTAGGATACTTTGCACCTTCCCAGTCGCCCGGGCAGCCTGAGAATGTGTTGATCTGATGAAGACCGAGCTTCTCTGCAAGAAGAATAGTGTTACGGATAGTCTTATCGTATTCAGCAGCGATCTCTTTGTTGGGATGCACGGGGTTGCCGTGGCAGCTGAGAGCACTTATCTGCATATCGTACTTTGCGATAACAGCCTTGAACTCTTCAAGCTTTGACTCGTCAGCGAGCAATTCCTCAGGGTTTGCGTGAGCATTTCCGGGGTAGCCGCCACAACCGATTTCAACCATTTCAATACCGAGTGATTTAAAATATTTAAGAGCTTCTTCAAGAGGTAAATTCTGAAGCAAGCAAGTAAAAACGCCAAGTTTCATTGTTGATTTCTCCTTAATTATAAGTTAGCTTCAAAGTATTTCATGCTGCGGGTGATATCTTCGATACCTGTCGGAACAGGATCGTCATTTTCAAGAACAAGCCATTCCATATCAACTTCCTTTGCAGCCTTGAAAACAGAAAGGAGGTCGTTGTTTCCTTCACCGAGAGCAGTCGGTTTGCGGTCAATACCGTCCTTTATGTGAAGGAGAATGATTTTGTCTGTGTTATTCTTAATGTATGAATAGTTATCTGCACCGCCACAGAAGCTCCAGTATGTATCGAGCTCAAGGTAAGCACCGTCTGCGATAACATCCATGCACATTCTGCCGTCAAAGTCGATTTCAAATTCTTCTGTATGGTTATGATAGTAGAATTTGAGGCCTTCCTTTTCACCGATTTTATTAGCGTATGAATAAATATCAACAAGCTCCTGAACCTCTTCAGCTGTGCTGTGCGGAGCACCGCCTGTTCCGATATATTTCATGCCGAGAATTTTTGCTATACGGATTGTTTCCTCGATTTTATCAGCCTTGAAGTTTTCAACGCCCATATGGCAACCAACTGCCGTAAGGCCAAGCTCATCAAGCTTTGCTTTAATTGCTTCGGGTTCGCAACCACCGAATCCGGCAAACTCTACACCTTCAAAACCGATCTCTTTAACCTTCTCAAGGATTTTGAGAAATTCTTCTCCTGTTTTGTAGTCGTCTCTGAGTGAATAAAGCTGAACTGCAAGTTTCATAATATATAACCTCCCAAGGTAATTATTCTTACATTTTGAATTTTACAACAAAGGAAAAATCATTTCAACACTTTAATGCAAAAAAGTGAGTTTTTTCTGATATTTTTTAATTTACATTCATAAATAATATACTAAAGTATAACAAAAAGTTCATATCCCCGTAACAAATGCAGGTTAATATCTAACTGTACTCAATGAGAGAGCCGCAACTCTCGTTAGTACATACCCCTCCTCAATAAACCCCTCAATTATTGGAAGAAGAAGCTGAGAAATCGGCTTGTTTTTCTTTTATATGAAAATATGAATAAACAGAATTTTTCAGCCCAAACTATATCTGACGAAACATAAAGGAGACTTAATATGAAAAAATCATCGGGCAAGGAAAAATTCAAGTGGATTCAGACAAAAGCGTTTTACGGTGTTATGCTTTCGCTGGTTCTTGCGATTGTAGGAATCGCATCAGCTATTTATAATGTGGCAAAGGTCAGAAATCTTATCCCTCAGGCCGGCGAAAACGAACCGGCAACATTTTACAGTATTCCTGACCTGACAAACCAAACCACTCAGCCTCAGGCAAATGCAAACATTACCAATGTTCCTGATGAAAGAGACGAAACCAAAACTACTCTCAACGACCTTAACCGTCCTTATTCGGGATATTACATTCTTCCTCTTAACAGTAAGGTCGTCAAGGATTACAGCGACGGTGAAATGATATATTCCGAAACGATGAACGACTGGCGTTCTCATAACGGTATAGATATCAAGGGTAATATCGGTGATAACGCAATTGCCGTTCAGGACGGAACGATTCTGGAGGTTATCAGCGATGAAATCTGGGGCGAGGTTGTTGTTATTCAGCACGGTAACGGACTCAAGGCAAGATATTGCGGAGTCAAAGCAACCGTGAAGGCTGAAGAGAAAATCGAGCAAGGTCAGGTGATCGGAACGGTTGTGGCAATCCCTGCTGAGGAAAAGGACGGAGTGCACATCCATCTGGAGACAGAGGTCGACGGAAAGATTGTTGACCCTGTAAAGGCTCTCAATCTTCTTGGTGAGCCGATCGAAAACCCCGAAGAATAAAAATATCACCACGAAAATTGAAATGAGCCCCGAATATCAGACGGAAAAATAAATATTAAATTGTATGCGAATCAGTCCGGTACAGCGCCGGACTGATTTTTCAGTTTCAGAAAAATATGATCATGTTGTAGTGATGAACGCATCGGTTTTTAAACAACTTGAATTTGAATGTATTTATGCTATAATTATTCTGAAAAGATATCAGAACGGGGTGCGGATATGGAAAGGTATGAATTCGATCAGGCTACGCAGTTGGCTGAGGATGAGTTTTTTAAATATGATTTTGAAAATATTGAGTTGCCGGGCAAGGAATATATCGATGCTCTTAACAACGCTTCTTTTTTTGCTGAAAAATTGCTTGATCAGATTAAAAAATCCGGCTATGATGCAGACCCTGACGATGCAGGTCAGCTTGTGAGCTATGTGCTGAGCCGTTGCAAAAGCGAGGGCATATCTATCAGCCGTCAGAACATCACAAACTGGCTTTCGGGCGGCACTCCTGCGTCAAGCTCTGCAGGCAGAGACAATGTCTATAAGCTCTGCTTTGCTCTCGGTATGAACGAAAAGCAAACGGGCGAATTCTTTCTCAAAGCATATCTTGAACGCCCGTATAACTATAAAAACATTGCAGAATCTGTTTATTATTTCTGCCTGAAAAACGGTCTGGGTTATAGCAAGGCAACGGAAATTCTGCAGAAAATCGAGGAGATTCCTCTTTCGGAAAACGACAGCACGATTGAAACAACGGAGCTTGTCGGCCGTGCCGTAGATGCTATCCGTGATGAACGGGATCTGATTAAATATCTCGCTGAAAACAGAGCTTCATTTTCAAAGCAGAATAAAACAGCGACGGAAAAAATCAATCAGCTTCTTACGGAATGTATGGAGCTTGCCGAGCGTGAATATTCAATCACAAATCCTTACGAAGAAAGCATCAGCGTAACGAATGTTGATGAGCTTCTGAATGTGATTTACGGCTATTCGGCAAGAGCAACGGAGGGCTTTGAAGAGAAAAACGGCAAGTCCGTACCCAAGGCTGTGTACAAAGAAAGCATCAGCGAGTCTTCCTTCCCCGAGCTTATCAGGAAAAATTTCCCTCAGCGTCAGCAGTTTGAAAACATCGGCAAAAACAAAGCTTCTTACGATGTGATAAGAAAAGCGCTCGTTATGCTGAATTTTTACCATTTCTTTGCAGATGCGACGGTAAGTGGTGCTGACCTTGAAAGCGGTTTGTTTGATGAGTTTGTTATCGAGATCAACGAAACGCTTGAACGCTGCGGATATGTTCAGCTCTATTGGCGTAATCCTTACGATTGGATGATCGGCTATTGCGCCTGCTCGCCAAGTCCTCTTGCTGAATTACGAGACCTGATTTACGAATATTATCAGGGTAATGACGAAATCTATCAGGACTGATAAATCCTTTTTGCAAAAAAGACTGCTCTGTCTGCTATCATAGCAGCAACAGGAGGAAGATAAAAATGAACAGATATCTTGAAAACGGTTATAAATTTGAAGTTGAAGAAAAAAAGGGATCTTTTGAAATAAAAGAGACTGTCGGCAGAGGTGCGTCCTGCGTGGTGTACCGTGCCGATTTTACGGATGAAAAAGGAATCGTCACAGAGCATATACTCAAAGAGTATAACCCCAAAAGCATTGAGCTTTTCCGTGAAGAAACGGGTGAGCTGACCCTTGAAAACGAGGATGACGGGGAGGCCTTTGCTCTGGGCGCAGAGCGCTTTACTTCAGGCTACGAGAAGCAGCTGAGCATTCGCAGGATAGCCGAGCTTAAAAATGC
>JAZORX010000091.1:0-22837 GCA_045656845.1 Acutalibacteraceae bacterium
CCGACCGCCATAATCAGGCAAAGCAGTATCGCCAAGGTTTTTTTGAGTAATTTCATAAAAAATTGCTCCTTTCGTGTTGTTCATAATGGGTATACTTTTGTCAGTATACATTCTTACATCGTAATTCTATCACCTTTTTTCAGTTTGCACATTGTACTTTAGTGCAAAAATGAAAATTTTTTTGATTTTTTAATAAGCGAAAGCCGCCTTTGTGAATCAAAGACGGCTTTCGACACATTATATTGATTTGATAGCCATAGGTTGTACTATATGTTGTATAATTTCGTTAATAAGGGATTGAACGCCAACATCTCTTGCAGCTTCCATCTTGAACTGGTCAAGAGCGGCTCTTGCCTGAGGAACAACTGAATTATTCTTTGACATTTCGTTTACACCCCTTTGAATTCAATTTGCGTTTGCTCTATTATTTTTGCATTCCATTCGGGGTTTATTAATGTTAATTTTTTGATTATTTTGAAAGTTTTGAAACAAGAAACACCTAAACGAATAACTTAACAACTTTTTGAATTCTTGTTATTAACAAGATGCAATTAGTGATTAAACAAATGCATCAACGTGATAATAACAACTCGTTTTATAAATCCCTATTGATTTCAATTTGACATAATGTTATTATCTATAAAAGAATATAGAAAGGAACTATCTAAAAGATGTTAAAAGATATTAGAGAACTTGTTTATATTGTTACAAAAGCAATCAAACAATATTTTAAAAACAAAAAAAATCCACCATTATCTTATCAAGAATATAAAAAGGTTGCTGCACATAAAAAATTTGATAATCCTGGAAGAAAAAACATCTATGAGAGTGTTTCTTTATCAGAAGAACAAATTTCTGAAATTGACAAACTCTACACTGAAAACTACGGAGAAAAAATACCATATATATGGCATAAGCATTTCACCGCTTTTACAGGCAAATTTGACCACAATTATTTTCCTGAAACGCTATATATTCCTGAATTTGAGTATTATATGAATATGAATAGCAATTATGCAGCTGTACTTGAAGACAAAAACTTTTTGCCGTTACTTGCTGCTGGAGCGGGTGTGAAAACACCTAAAACACGTCTTTCTTGTTCTAAAGGATTTTATTATGACGGTAAGACTCCATTAACAAAAGAGGAGGCAATCTCTTACATATCTGATATAGGAAAAGTTTTTGTGAAACCAAGCATCGATTCTTCAAGCGGAGAAGGATGTTTTGCAGCTGATTTCAGAAACGGCATCGATACCATATCGTCAAAATCGGCAGAAACAATTATCGACGAAATAGGAACCGATTTTTGTATACAAGAAATCGTTGTTTGCAGCGAATCGATAAGAAAAATTTATTCCCACGGAGTTAACACGTTCAGAGTAATTACATACAGATGGAAAAATGAAATCTGTGTTATTCCTGTTATTATGAGAATAGGACAAGGTGGTGCTGTCGTAGATAATGCACACGCGGGCGGAATGTTTATTGCCGTTGATAGCAACGGTAAATTACACGAAACTGCGTTCACTGAATTCAAAACAGAATACAAATCACATCCGGATACGGGTGTTATATTTAACGAATATGAAATATCAAATTTCTCCGAAGTCATCGAGTGTGCAAAAAAGATGCATGCAAATGTTCCGCAGATCGGTTCTGTAAATTGGGATTTTACAATTGATAACACAGAAACACCCGTTTTAATAGAGGCTAACGTGATCGGAGGTAGTGTGTGGTTATCTGAAATGGCTCACGGTTGTGGTCCGTTTGGAGATAAAACCTCTGAGATATTACGATGGCTGAGATTTATGAACAGCCTCTCTGAAAAAGAGCGTAAAAACTATATGTTCGGAGCAACAAAAGATTAATTAAAACACAGCAATTTACCGCAGAAAAGGCAAAGTAAAGAAACCGCAGTTGTTTAAAATTTTATCAACTGCGGTTTCTTTTATTTCCCGCCAATCAAAATGCAACTTTAAAATACATTATATATGTTGTATATTTTCTTGAACAGGGGATTTAACACCAACATCTCTTGCAGCTTCCATCTTGAACTGGTCAAGAGCGGCTTGTTATTGCAAGCATTCAGGGGTTTATTAATGTTAATTTTTTGATTTATTTGAAAGTTTTGAAATTTAAAACCGACGGCTTAAAACCCCGTCGGTTTTATGGTTGTTTTCACAAAAATCAAGCATACTGAACACCATACAAAATATAAAAAATTACTATTGAAAAAAGAAAACAAAGTGCTATAATAACCTTGAAAATCAGATATAAGTTGGTGATTGTATGACTGCGAATATTATTGGTGCCGTGATTGCTGCGGCAGTCGGTTTTCTGATAGCTTTTGCAAACTATATTTTCTCAAAAAAAATGCTTTTAAAAGCTCCGGAAAAATATTCTGCAACGTTCGTTGTCCGTCAGATTTTTCAGGTGGCGTATCTTGTGTTGGTTTATTTTATCGGTTCAAAAACACAAATCGCCGACCTTATGTATCTTCTTGTGGGTGCGGTAGCGGGAATGACGATACCCATGTTTTTCTTCACAAAAAAGCTTTTATCTGTCAATGACACAATAAAAACAAAGAAAACGGTAAAGGAGGATGAAGCCGATGGGTGAAAAATCCGAGGTTATAATCAGTCTTTTCGGGATTCTTGACGTAACGGGCGAAGTTATAACAATGTGGATAATGCTTTTGGTTATCGCATTGCTTTCGCTGATTGTGAAAAAGAATCTCAAAGAAAGACCGGGAAAATTTCAGAATATAATCGAAACCGGTATTGAATATCTTGATAATTTCTTTTCGGATATTCTGGGCAAAAAGAAATCAAGAAAATATTTCACCTTCCTTGCATCCCTTTTTGTTTTTATCATTTTCTCAAACTATTCGGGACTTATTCCCGGAGTGGGTCTGACGGATTATGTAAAAGCACCCACGGCATCGCTTTCGGTTACGGCGGCACTCGGTGTTGTTACTTTCGTCTTTTTGCAGGTATCGGGTATAAGGCACAACGTAAAGCACTATTTTTTGCATTTTGTAAAGCCGATGTTTTTTATGTTGCCCCTTCTTTTACTTGATGAAATTATCAAACCCGCATCTCTTGCACTCAGACTTTACGGAAACATTTTCGGCGAAGAAACGGTTACGGAAGAGCTTTATCACATTTTTCCCATAGGTGCACCCGTTGTAATGATGGCGCTCTCTCTTCTCTTCTGTGCTTTGCAGGCAATGGTGTTCACAATGCTCGTTTCAATTTATCTTGACGAGGTTACAGAATAAAACATTATTTTTAAAAGGAGTAATCAATATGACTAATTCAGCAATTATCGCAATCGCAGCAGCAATCGCAATCGCAATCAGCACACTCGGCCCCTCAATCGGTCAGGGTATGACAGCAAAAGCAGCAATGGAAAGCATTGCCCGTCAGCCTGATGCCGCAAAGGATATCCGTTCAACCCTTATTATTTCTCTTGCACTTATGGAAGCTCTTACAATTTACGGTCTTCTTATCGCATTTATGCTTATTTCAAAAATCTGAGGAGTAAATTATGAACATTCAGCCATCTGTTATGGTCTGGACTGTAATTTGCTTTTTGATTCTGATGGTAATTCTCAAAAATCTGCTTTTCACGCCCGTTCTGAAAATGTTAGACAGCCGCCGCGAAAAAATACAGGCTGCCGCCCAAAAAAAGGAAGATATCGAAAAGCTTGTTCTTGAGCATAAAAATCAGGCAGAAAAAGAAAAAGTTTTGGCGGAAGAAAAAGCCAGAAAAGAAACAAAGCAAAAGCTTGAACAGTTACAGCTTCAGAGCAAAAAAGAAATCGAAGCCGCACAAAGACAATGCCTTTCAGACGTACAGAAATATAAGGAAGGAATTGTTGATGAACACGATAAAATCGTTTATTCCGTTGCTCCCAAAATGGAAACAGCGGCGGCATTGTTTGCGAAAAATATAATATCGCATAGGATATAATATGTTATGGAAATACAATATGTAATAATTAATTTTATTATTCTTCTTGCTGTTCTTGTTCTCGCAGGCAGAAAAACCGTGAAGCGTATTTTCGGCGGACGCCTTGAGAGAATCAACAAGGAACTTGACGAAGCAGAAGAGATTGAAAAACTTGAAATGCCTGTTTTTGAGTCTGCTGCAGAAGAAACTCCCGTGCATACTGTCAGCGATGAGCTCCTTAAGGTAAAAGCGCACACGGAAGAGAAAATCGCTTCAATAAAAGCTTTCGGTGAAAGAGAATACAGTGAAATTCACCGTCAGATGATTGAAGATGCGCGAAAAGAGCTTTTCTCCGTTATGCAGGAGAATGTCATCAAGCTTTTCTCCTACGAGAAATATGCTGAAGAAATCAAAGCACTCGACGGACAGGTCGTCGATGCGATTCTTTCTGAAATCTGCCTTACACCGGGTGACATGGCGTATCTTAAACATCACGATGTGCTTTATGTTACCCTTACATCTGCATTCCCTCTTAAAAAAGAACTTGTTGAAAAGGTTGACAAAGCAACGACGGAGCTTCTTGAGAGTGTGGGCGGAAAAACATCTCTCTGGGTTCTTGAGGACAGTTCCCTTATAGGCGGACTTAAGCTCCGTATAGGCGATACCGTTTATGACGGAACGGTGAGCGAAGAGCTTTACCACTTTGAAAAGAATATGAACCACGAGCCTATTATGGATGATGACACAGTAGGTCTTCTTATTCAGGAATTCACACAGAAAGCGGAAGAATTCAGGCCGCAGATTCATAAATACCAGCTTGGACGCGTTATGACTGTTTCGGACGGCATTTGCTGGATGGACGGTCTTGCCGATATTATGTACGGCGAGGTTGTTGAATTTGAATGCGGCGAAACGGGAATGGTTCTCGATATTCAGCAAAACCGAATAGGTTGCGTTATCTTCGGAGAATTTTCAAATATCGAATCGGGCAGCCGCGTAAGACGAGTGGGCACAATAGCATCTGTTCCCGTGGGTGAAAGTCTTCTGGGCAGAGTTGTTGATGCTCTCGGCAATCCTATCGACGCTATGGGCTATCTTCCTTATGAGAAGACAAGACCCATCGAATATAAAGCGCCCGCAATTCTTGACCGTTCTCCCGTAAATTCGCCCTTGCATACCGGTATCAAGGCGATAGATGCACTTGTTCCTATCGGCAAGGGACAGCGAGAGCTTATTATCGGCGACAGACAGACGGGTAAAACCGCTATTGCCATTGATACGATTATTAATCAGAAGGGCAAAAACACAATCTGCATTTACGTTGCAATCGGTCAGAAGGAAACACTTGTTGCTGAAATCAAAGAAAAGCTTCAGTCAAAAGGAGCTATGGAATATACAACCATCATCGCAGTGCCTGCTTCATCATCGGCGGCGCTTCAGTACATTGCGCCTTTCTCGGGCTCGGCAATGGCAGAATATTTTATGTATGAGGGCAAAGACGTTCTCATAGTTTACGATGACCTTTCAAAGCATGCCGTTGCTTACCGTGAGCTTTCGCTTCTGCTTCACCGTCCCTCGGGCCGAGAGGCTTATCCCGGCGATATTTTCTATCTTCATTCAAGACTTCTCGAAAGAGCTGCCCATCTTTCCGATGAACTCGGTGGCGGCTCAATCACCGCTCTTCCCATCGTTGAAACTCTTGCGGGCGATATATCCGCATATATTCCCACAAACGTTATTTCTATCACTGACGGACAGATTTTTCTTGATGCCGAACTCTTCAATGAAGGTCAGCGTCCTGCAGTAAATGTAGGTCTTTCGGTTTCACGTGTCGGCGGTGCCGCACAGAAACCCGTTATGAAAAAGATTTCCGCAAGCCTTCGCACAAGACTTGCGCAGTACAGAGAGCTTGCCGAATTCATGCAGTTCGGTTCTGATGTTGATGATGCAACAAAAGCAACTCTTGATTCGGGCAGACGTCTTACAGAGGTTCTCAGGCAAGGCAGATATGCGCCCGTTTCCGATGAGTTGCAGACAGTTCTTATCTATGCCGTCAGCGAAGGATATGCAAAGAACGTTGACGTTGAAGATATGGAAAGATTTGAAAAAGAGCTTTACGGTTTCTTTGAAAACGAAAAGGCTGATGTTCTGCTTAAAGTCAGAAGCGCAAAGAAACTTGATGATGAACTCAGACAAGATCTTGATAAAGCTCTTGCCGAATTCGCCGAGAGGTTCTGATTATGCCTACCATACAAAATCTTAAAAAGAAACTGCAGGTAATTCTTTCAACACGAAAGCTTACCCAGGCAATGAAAACCGCCTCTACGGTTAAATATTCAAAGCTTTCGGCTCTCTATGCAGATTATGAGAAATACGCAGAGCAATGCAACCGTATGTATCGTAATTACCGCAAGGATTTCAACTCTGTTTTTTCTGTCAAAAATCCCGATGCACCCGTTTTATATATTGTTCTGACTTCAAACAAAGGAATGTGCGGAAGCTTCAACACGGAACTCATCTCATTTTTTGAGAATATTCTCCGTAAAGAAAAAACCGAGCCCGCTATTATTTGCTGCGGCAAAAAAGGAAATGACTATCTCGGAAGTAAAAAAATTTCTTGCAACAAAACTTATATTTTTTCGGATATACCGTCATATTCCGATGCGTGCGGTCTTTTTGACGAGATAAAAGAACTGATGAAAAACGGAAAAATATCCTCGGTAAAAATCGTATATTCTCAATATCAGAATATGATGAAGCAAAGTCCCGTATGTGATGATTTGTTTTCGTTTGATGAAGAAACGGCAGAGTGTGAGGCGCCTTTGTTTGTTCCCGATAAAAAAACGGTTATAGTAAACACTGCCGAAAAAATTCTTGTTTCGGTTCTCTATAAAAAAATACTTGAAACCGCTCTGGGCGCTCAGGCGGCAACGCTCACCACAATGCGCAGCGCATATGATACCGCTTGTGAGTACAGCGCGCAGCTTGAAACAGAAATAAACCGCAAGCGTCAGAGTCAGGTTACTGCCGATGTTCTTGAAGTTTCGGCAGATTATTCAAAGAAAGGGGAAGTGTAATTTATGGCAAAAGGTTCAGTGGGAATGGTGCATAGAATAACCGGCCCCGTAGTTGATATTTTATTTGATATAAATGAAATTCCCGATATTTTTAATGAAGTTAACGTTCAGGTAAATGATGAATTATACACTCTCGAGGTGTCACAGCATCTTGGTAACGGCGAGGTAAGATGCATTTCCATGAATCCCACCGACGGTATGTCAAGAGGTATGAAAGCTGTTGATACGGGAGAGCCGATTAAAATCAGCGTCGGCGTTGAAACTCTTGGCAGAATGGTAAATGTTACGGGAAAACCCATTGACCGCGGTGAAGCTATAAAAACACAAGAACAGTGGCCGATTCACCATCCTGCACCCTCGTTTGCCGAAATCGTTTCATCCAACGATATTCTTGAAACAGGTATAAAGGTTATTGACCTTATGACCCCTTATGTAAAAGGCGGAAAAATCGGTCTTTTCGGCGGTGCGGGTGTCGGAAAAACAGTTCTCATTATGGAACTTATCCGTAACGTTGCCTTTGAGCACGATGGCTACTCTGTTTTTGCGGGTGTCGGCGAACGTTCAAGAGAGGGTAACGATCTGTGGAACGAAATGAATCAGTCGGGTGTTATCGATAAAACAGCTCTTGTTTTTGGCCAGATGAATGAAACTGCAGGCGCAAGACTCCGTGTTCCTCTGGTAGGACTTACAATGGCTGAATATTTCCGCGAAAAATCTCATAAGGATGTTCTTCTTTTCATCGATAACATTTTCCGTTTCACTCAGGCGGGCAGTGAGGTTTCTGCGCTTCTCGGCAGAATGCCGTCGGCTGTCGGTTATCAGCCCACTCTTGCTTCGGAAATGGGTAAACTTCAGGAAAGAATTGTTTCAACGGGTAACGGCTCAATCACATCCGTTCAGGCGGTTTATGTTCCCGCCGATGACCTTACTGACCCTGCTCCCGCAACAACGTTCTCACATCTTGATGCAACAACCGTTCTTTCAAGAAAGATTGTTGAGCTGGGTATCTATCCTGCCGTTGACCCGCTTGAATCATCATCAAGAGCGCTTTCACCCGATTTTGTCGGCGAAAGGCATTACAAAGTTGCAAAAGAAACTCAGCGTGTGCTTCAGAAATATGCGGAGCTTCAGGATATAATCGCAATTCTCGGCATGGACGAGCTTTCGGCAGAAGATAAGCAGACCGTAAAAAGAGCAAGAAGAATTCAGCGCTTTATGAGTCAGCCGTTCCACGTTGCGGAAGGCTTCACGGGTCAGGCAGGCATATATGTTCCGCTAGAAAAAACTGTTGACAGCGTTGAAAGTATCCTTTCGGGCGAACTTGACATGATTCCCGAACAGTATTTCCTTATGTCGGGAACATCCGACGATGTATATTCCGCTTATAAAAAGGAAAACGGGTGATGAATATGAAAGATGTTCTTACCGTTAAATTCTTTTCAGTGGACCGCCATATTCCCGAGATTGAATGCGACAGCGTTCGTTTGCCGATTTCAGATAGTATAAAAGGCGAATTTTCAGGTTTATACGGAATAAGAAAAGGTCACGCAGATGCGGTTTTTTCTCTTAAATCGGGAAAGGCAGTCTTAACCTGCAACGAAAAAACAGTTTTTGAGGCAGATATTTCAGAAGGCTTTGCAACGGTTGAAAACAATGAAGTGTGCATAACTGTTGACGGCATAAATAACCTGATATTGTAACAATTAAAAAGCCGACGGAGTTTAATCCGTCGGCTTTGCTGTTTAATTGAATTATTGTAACAGTTTTATTTCTTCGAAATGAGTGAAAGCAACATTCTGAACGGTGAAAGAATTCTGTCAACAAGGCTTCCTCCGCCCAAAAGGAAAAGGGAGCCCTTGCTCATTGCGTGGGTAATATTTTCAAAAATCGGATCAAGTGCCGATTCTTTTTCAGGCTCAATGTTTTCGTAGCCTTCCGCACCTACCTTGTGAAGAATGGCAATAAGCCTTTTCTCTGCGGCTTCAACTCTCGGCTGGTCGGCAACCGTCATTTTAAGCACTGCCTCGCCCTCTGCAATTGCCGCATTGAGCTCTGTCTTATCTTCTTTGTTGAGATTGGTCTGGTCTACCTTTTTTGCATCGGGCAGCTTCCGGCGGCGGATGCTCTGAGTGTAGCAGGGGCCGTTATACTGGGGATACATTTCGGGGTTGTCGTTAACATCCGTTACCTCACCCAGAATAATTGCCTTTGCAAGGTTAAGCACAACGTCGTTGTAGCCCACTTCGTGGTGTTGGTCAAGAAAAACCCATGTGTTTTCGGGAAGAATTGCAGTAGAAGTATCAACCATATTGTCGGGTGAAACGTGATTATGGTCGGGATTTTTACAATATGTGTTCTTTTCGTAATCAACATCGTCAAGAGTCTGCTTGCCTGCCGCGCCTGTTGTGCCCAGAGTTGTTGAGGAAAGGTTTACGATGCCGTCGGAATTAACTTTTTCTGCCGAGGCAACGATATTGAAATATGTATACATTTCTTCGCCCAAATCAAGGTTTGCACCCGATATAGAGTTAACGCGCACACCGTCCTCAACAGCTTTGAGAATATTATCTTTAAGGTTGAGCCTTGCTGTCTGGAAGCTGTCTGTTCTTGCTTTAAGTTCGGGCTTATCGCTGAGATATCTTTTGGCAAGTGCTTCATATCTGTAAGACGGAAGCATAGCCCAGAACTGAGGGCAGTTAAGCATAAGAGTATCCAGAATTGCACTTATTGCACCCGAAAGCAGGGCATCCACACCTGAACGGGGTATAATGTGGAGAAGTGTATTGATAAGATCGCCCAGAGTGGGATTTCCCTCTGATTCAATAAAAATATTTGTCATAAACTGATGATAAAGATATTCATCATCAAGGCGCCATTCTCTTGCAAAAAAATCCGCAACGATATCCGTACCGTCAAGGCAGGCAACCGCATTAACAATCTGGTCAAGCTCACCGTGACCGTATTTTTCAAGGTAGGCGGTAAGAATTGTTCCACCCAGCGAAACGGGAAGAAGTGATACCTTGTCGTGACCCGTCTGCTCTTTTACCATTTTGATGTATTCAGCAAGGTCATCTGCCGAATCCATCGGATCACCCACAAGGTTGAAGGTGAAGAAATAAACGTGGTCTTCGCCGATTTCGTTAACAAGTGCCTGCATCGGAACCATTCTGTAGGTCCAATCAAGGTCCTCGTCAGACATATGCTCAAGAGAGTGATTCCATCTGTGAGTTTTAAGGTTTTCGATGTGATTGCCCTTTTCGTCGCATTTCTGATATTTGAAAATCTCGGAAACAAGGTTATATGCAGCCTTATCAAGACCCATATTCGTCTGAAAAGCGATTGTGCCCAAGGCACTGCCAACAAGCTTCAGGATATTGGCGGTTGAAAGTGCCGCCTGATTGAGAATAATCAGGGTGCAGCCGACGTGGCTGCCGTTATACATAACGGGTTTATCATTTTTGTCATAGAGATATGTGGGCGAATGGTTGATTCCCGGGAGAATAATTACGGGTGAATGCTCGCACTTGCCGCCGCAATCCGTTTCGGTTGCCGATGCGCTTACCGCCCCTGCGGAAGCAAGAATTGATGCAGAAACCATAAAAGCTACCACTCTTTTCAAATTTTTTCATTTGCACTTTCTCCATCTGTGAATGAAAGTTGGCATACCGTCGGTGGATTCTGCAGTATTTTAAATTGACCAGCTGCTGTCGCAGAATCTTGTCTGACGGAAGGGGAAGGCTCTGAAAAAGTCGTCGGCATTGCCTTTGATTTCAACACCGTCTATATACAATGCACTCCGAGAGTTGTGCCCCTCGCCTGCAAGCATAAGCCTTGCGGCGGCGGGCGCTGTGAGAGAAATATCATAGTCACCTTCGGCTTTGTGTGTAACAACACCTTTGCCGTTTTGATATTCAACCTCAAAAATTCCTTGATTCTGCTCGAATTCATCTATGCTGAGAATACTGAATTTGCCATATTCTTCAGGATATTTGTTGTTTTCAAGCAGTTTTTTCAGGTTGTAAATTCTGGCTGCGGCACCGTCGTCATATTCGTATATAACGTTATCAATTCTGTCGGCAATGCAGGCAAAGTCGCTGCCCTGATACTGCTTTTTTACCCTGATGGTCTTGACTATTCCGTCATAGTTGCGAAGAAAACCGATTAACCCGTAAACTGCTTCGGGTGTCAGTGCAAAAAGCTCTTCAACAGTGAGCACATCGGGTCGTTTTACGGTGAAACGCACGTAACCGTCGGCTTTGCCGTTTTTATTGCGTCTTAAATATGTGTAGTCTGCTTTTTCAAGAGGAGTGTCGCAGAAATGCTTTTTTTCTTCGCGCAGCGTCATCAGATTTTCTCTGAGCGCACATTCTGCGTGAAGAGCGCTCAGTTCTTCGAACTGTTCACCCGTATAAAGAACAACATTGTTGTTGCGGGGGATATGCTTAAGATTTTCAAAAGGAACTTTGATTGCAAACATTCGGTTAAGATTTGCATAGCCGAATTTTTCATAATATGCGATTGAAAACGGATGCAGGAAGCCGAAAGTCCAGTCGTTTTCGATTGCGGTTTCGCCGATTTTTTTCATAATTTCACGGATTCCGCCCATTCTGCGGTATTCGGGTATACTGCATACACCGCTGACTACAACAGAGTTGAGGAATTTTTCGCAGTAATTTGTTCTGAAATCAAATATTTCAACGCCTGCAATCAGTTTACCGTTTTCAAAAGCCGCAAGAACGGGAATATCTACGGTGTTGTCTTCTTTTTCATCGAATTTCCAGATAAACGATGCTGCTGAAACCTTTTGATAATCAGCACCTTCATCGGGTGTTATATATCTTATTTCCATAGTCTTCACCTTAAGAATTATTTTTTACCGACATTTATCTGAGCATTTACTGCGAGATTGAGCATATTTTCATCGTTGCTTTCAACCGCATCCGATACCAGCTTACGGCGCTCGAGCAGCTCGGCATACATCTTTTCTTTTTTATCGTTGTCAAGGTCATAGAACAGCATGGGGATAATTCCGAGCGAGCCTGTCACTGCGGGAATAATAGTAAACATCGCAAACAGGAAGAATTTAACCTTATCTGTCTGCTCCATGCCCATTCTGAATGCGTTTGCTTCATAGCCAATCATCTTTTTGATTGCGGTTGTAACAACTGCACTTGTGTTTGATGAAACCTTTGCGGCTATGCCCTTGGCAACGGAAGCCATTGCCTCTGTGCGGTAGCCGTTCTTCCATTCGCAATAGTCCATTGCTTCGTTATACATTTCAGTTCCGATAACGGATTTAAGTCCGAAGAAAAGAGTCCAGATGATTTCCCACAAAGCCATTGCAAAACCCATGGGAACAACCTTCTGATACATGCCGCCCGAATAATCTTTCTTCATACCGATACAGCCGAAAAGGAATACGGGAACATAAAGGATGTTGCCTATTTCTTTGGCAAGTATGTAAAGCATGCGGCTTGAAAAACGCCTTCTCATCCAAGGTACCCAGGCATAGCTGGCAGGGCTAATGGGTGCGGCGGGGATACCTGCAACAAGGGTCATTGAGGAGAAATGAAGAACGTCGGTATAATAATCGTCCTCACTGCCCTTGATGGCAAAGCCGCTGAGGAAATCGGAGAGAGTTATCAGAAGAAGGGGTTTGTTGCTGATAACGGATTTGATTGACATAAAAACACTGGGGGATTTTATGGACTGCATAACCCTTTCTTCCGTATTATAGAAGAACCAGAACGATGATGCACTTGAGGCAACGGTTGTGAAAACACCCATACCCACAAAGAGGTTTGTATATGCCTGAGCAAGTTTGCCTGCATCGTGAAGATACATACTTCTGAGCACGTCAATAAGGATTGTTACCGCCTGCTCGGGAAGCTTTTCACCGAAGAAGCCCGATGCAAAGTTTGCAAGGGTGATAAGCCTTGTTCTGTCATTGGGGTGAGGGGTTATGGTTGACATAAGACCGGTTCTTGAAATGGTCTGGAAGGTTGTCACCCCCTCGCGGGCAATGGTCAGAATCAGGTAAAAAGCAAGCTTTGTTATATCTGTTTGAGAAGTTCCCTCAAAAAGATGCGGCATAAGCCAATAAAGGCAGGTCAGAATGCATCCGGGAATGGCAAGAAAAAGAAGGTAGGGTCTGAACTTGCCCCATCGTGTTCGGGTTTTATCAACAACCGCACCGAAAAAGATATCGTTCACGATATCCCATACGCTGTTGATGGTGTTTACAATAGTCTGCAAACCCAGGTCAACACCTACGATACTTGTAATGAATCGGTTTGAAAAGATGTTGATATTGAAGCTCTGTGCCGCGTCCCAGATGATAAAGCCGACAGACTCTTTTGTTCCTACATAGCGTCGGTCCTGCGTTTTTTGCGCTATGGATTTTTCTTCCTTTTGTTCCTGCATACGGCGGAGTTCTTCAAAAGCTTTTGCATTTGACCGGAAGCCATTGTTTGCCGACATGATTTCACCCCTTAGTTATAATCTTCAACAACCGAATTGAGTGCACCTATAACGGTTGAGCCCGCCTTGCTGCCTGTTGACAGCATTTCTTCATAGTGTCTCTGAGCCTTGCCAAAAAGCTTTTCGCCAAGCTCGGTGTTCCAGAGAGAATCCGCAATAAACGGCGCATAGTCGTTATCGGGAACAATATAGCCTATTGCATCGTTGCAAAGACCCATTACAAGCACGGTTTTGCCTTCGCCCACGATATCTGCGGTGTATTCAAGCCCCCAGTCTTCACCGAGATATGACTGGGTTTTATCAACAACATTGCCGTAAACAAGCTGGGGAATAAGCTCGCCCGGAACGGTGAGCATAACAATATCTTTGCCCATTTCAAGATAGCCGACCTCGGAGATAATTGAATATCCCGCAGGTGCGGATTTATCGCGTACGGTTGTCATACCGAGAAGACCTGATACGGCACCGAGTTCAAGAAGACCGTATTCAAGGGGAACGGCAACCTCTGCCATTTTCACATTAATCATCGGTTCAACGCGTTTTGCATCTTTTTCTGCATCGATAATGATTCTTGCAAATTCATAGCCGAGTTTTTTTGCTTTATCATAATCTGAAACTCTCGGGTCAGCCTCAATTTCCTTTGCGATTTCATCAAGAATTTCCTGCGTTTCAACACCGCCCGCATTAACGGAAATGGGGGACTGAGCACCCTGAATGAACATAAAGTTCATGCCCTCGGCGTTCATTTTATATTCGATATAATTGGGATAGTCAGCCGAAAGAAGCTTTGTTTCTCTGTTGATTGTTGTAGGGTGTCCGCCGACGTTTGCAAATACGGTAGGGGAGGAGGCAGCGTTATCGGGCACGAACTTGAAGCAGGCGATTACGTGCTGATAACCTTCCATATCATATCTCTTGTTGAATATGTAGCCGTATTCATCGTCCATATAGTTGTTGTTTCTTTCGCTTTTGCCGATGCCTGCAGTTTCAAAATAATAAAGCTCGCCCGGCTCCATGTTTATATATGCTTCAACAATCGCATCGGATGCGCCGTCAATCATAAGCTCATAGAATTCGGGGTCAATGCTTCTTGTTTTTTCAATAAAAGGAAGGAATGAGAAAAGATTCTGAAAAATGGTTTTGATAAGCGGTTCAAGTCCGAAGCCCTGAGTATCAATAACAGTGTGGCAATGAGTGCTGTTGATGTTGATTGCAACGATATCGCTTTCAACGCCCTTATCCTTAAGCTTGCGTTCAGCTTCCGCACGGATTGTGCGTATATCGGCATTGCAAACACCTATTCCGTCAATCGAAGCCATAACAACCGTGCCTCTTCCCGAATTATCGCTGATTGCTATTGCGTTTGCACCCTGGTCATCATAAACGCCGTTGATTTTCTGTGTGAAATAGCCGCCCGTGTAGTATTCCTTTGAGCCGTCTTTAAGATTTTCGGGAACCATGCTTGCTTTGCCGAAACCGAGATGCCATCTGGCATTTTCTGCAGGCTCATCAAGAAAATCTGCGGTGCCCTCATAGAAATTTTCGCTTACGTATTTATCAATGCTTACAAAATCTTTGGGGAAAAGTGCGCCGAAGCCTTTAAAAACAGCATTGAGCAGGCCGTTGATTGCGTTGGTGCAGAATATAATTCCGCTGTTATCCATCGCTTCAGCATCCGCTGCGGTTGCAAAGGCTGTACCCGTAAGCATAATGACTGCTGCAAGTATAACCGAAATAAGCTTCTGAACATTCTTTTTCATTAATCAAATTCTCCTTTATATTTGATTTTACGGTTCTTCACAAGATTATCAGCATATTTCTTATATGTTTTTCCTCCGAGGAGTTTTCTGATAATATAGTAAAGTTCATCGAAGGCATATTTGTTATGGAATTCACCGATTTTAACGGTTATCGAATATGTTCTGTCAATGAATTTGTCGAGCAGACGCTCTGTTTTGCTTGGATTCATATTCTTTATTGCATAATCAGAAAATTCATAATCAAATTTTCTTTTTTTGAGATTATCAAAATGAGAATCTCCTTTTAGGAATATCCCACCATTTCTTGATGCCGTCACTGCAAAAATGACAATATCCTCATCATCGGGAATGATTATTTCCGTTTCACCGTTAAGATAGATTTCGGAATGGAAGATATAAAACTGCTTTGCAGTTATATTGCCGTTTTTGCTGTGGGTATGGGATAAAGCAAGTGCCTGGGGAACGGATTTTATATATCCCGTTTCTCCCGAACGCATCAAATCCCAATGGCCGAGAGGCTCAAAACAATCGGGTACAGCAACTTCTGTAACGGTTTTTTTGCATCGGAAAACAGCTTTTTTATCACCTTTAAGTGAGGTTAAAAGCAGATGAACGCTTTCGTATCCTTCACCGATTTGAATTTTGCCTCCGTTGCATACAATGCAGTTTTTCTCTTTTGCCGAAAATGAATATTCAACACCCGAGAAAAGAAACTTTTCTGGCAGAATTTCACGGGGAATTGAAATACCGTTTGCAAGAGTTGATTTGTGACGGTTACTGTCTGATGTGATACCTGTTGCGTTGAATTCAAGGGGCACAACAGTTCCGCAGTCAACCGTTTTTCCGGATTTATCGAATTTAACCGAAAAGCTTCTGATTTCATTATGCTTTATGTCAAAGCAAAGTTTACCTGATTCTGTTTCTGCCTTGTAAAGCTTGGTTTCATTGCCGCAGACAGCATAAGCTTCGCTTATCGGACAAGCGAAAACAGCTTCGATTTTTTCAAGGTCATTGCCCGAGCATTCTGCAACACGAAGGATTATTTCATCAGAATCCTGCGCCTTTTTAACCGCGGTGATACGCACCTTATCATTATTGAGCTTAACAAAGGAATATTCTTTTTCGAGAAAACCTTTGTGCTTATCGGTTACAAAGGTGTGCATCGGCTGGCAGAAGGCATCGGAATATGCACTGATGTTTTCAGGCTTTCCGCTGTGACCCATTATCGCAAAGGAATATCGGTTAATACCCATATCCATGATGTGCTGAGAGCATTCCCAACGGTAGTTTGCCAAGGGTGTATGAACCAAAGTAAGTCTTAATGTTGAATTATCAGGTTTATCCCAACCTACCCTTGAATCGCTGAAAACAGAAACCCCGAATTCGCCGTTTTCATCGGTTATATCTGCCCATTTCTGAGCAGGCACCTCATAAAGCTTTTCTGTGTTTGTTCCGCGTTTTGTATATCCGATTCCGATATCATAATTTGCATATTCGTTTTTTGATGCAAATCCGAATTCGACTTTTAGAAGCGATGCTTCTTCGCGCCAATCGGTTTCGTTGAAAACGGAAACATATTCACTTTCAGCATCAAGAGAAACAATCTGCGTAAATTTTGATTTGCCTGCAGACCGTATTATTTCCAAAGAACAGAGTGCTGAACCTCTGTCCTTTATTCTTATCACGGGGTTTTCTGCATACATATAAGGCTCTTGGCATAAATCCTCGTATTTTACTTCCCATGCAGGCCAATCAAAGCTGTGGGTGTTACTGTGGATTGCAAGCTTTATTGGTTTGCAGAGAAGCTCTTTGCCGAGTCTTTTATCAAAAACTGAGCATATATCGCCGTTTTTATCAACTTTGACGCAGAGATATTTATTTTCTATTGTGTTTTCGGTTACGGCAAGTTCCGTTTTCATATTACACGGTGAAGCCGATTCCCTCAAATCATAAACGGCAAGCCCGCAGGATAAAACATCGGCAATAAAAGCAATCTCTTTTTTGCTGCCGTCTGCCGTTTTGGTCTGTGAGGGCACTTCAACTCCGTTTTTATCAAACACCGAAAAGCTTTCTGCATTGCTTTTTAAAGTGACCTTTACCGCTTCTTTTCGTGATAATGTATTTTGCAGAGGATTTGAAACAACAACGGGAATTCCCTGCACAAAAGATGTGTCAAGATTTTTTGCAAGTGCTTTGCAGGCGGCAGTATATTCCTCCGAAAAGGTGTTCATCGCCTGAACATAGTCGTTATGGCTTCTTTTATAGCATTTTTCAAACGATGTGCCCGTTATATCATCGTGAAACTGATGTGCAATAACTTTTTTCCATGAACAGTCAAAACCGTGAGAGGGATATTCCGAAAGTTCCGTCACAAAAGCTGCGCTGGAAAATCTTTCTGCGGCATCTGCGAGGAGCTCGCATCTTCTGTTCCAGCGTTTTGTTACCGTTCTTGATGTGTAACTGCCTGCACCGTGTGCGGTAAGAAGAAATTCACCGTCATAAGCAGACATTTTGCTTTTTTCACTTTCGGGCATAGCCTCAAGCATATCAAAGAAATCCTTGGTTGTTGAAGAGTGAATCTCAACATCGGACACGGAGTTTTTCTTTTGAGCGTTAACAACGTTTTTTACCGAAGATTTGTGGGGTGAACCGCCTCTGTCACCTATTCCGTGATATGCAAAAGTAAATTCAGGCAAGTTCTTGTTTTTGTTGTTTTCAAGTTTTTCAAGGATTCGTTTTGCCTTGCTCATTTTTCCGAATGCGGTTGTATATGAAAATGGCATAAGAGCGGCCCAGACTCCGTTTCCGTCTGCCCCCATCCATCTGCCGATGTCAAACGGAATCTGAACGGAGCTTCCCCAGAAAAGCTTGCCCGTGGAAAAGCCTGTCAGCCCCGAATGGGCGGCAACAGTCGGCAATGCTTTGCCGAAGCCGAAACAGTCGGGCAGAAAGATGTCGTTTGATTCAACTCCGAACTCTTTTTTGAAAAATCCGTTGCCGTAAAGAATATTGCGGATAAGTGCTTCGGGCGACGGAATATTGACATCTCCGTTTTCATAGCAAGCTCCGCATGGATTCCATCTGCCGTCTTTTATGTATTTGCCGAGTTTTTCGTATTCTTCGGGATAATATTCCTTGATAAGCTCGTATCTGTAACTGCCCTCGAAATTAAATTTGTATTCGGGATATTTTTTGAGCAGTTCAAAATTCCTTTTCAGCGTATCGGGAATATATTCTTCAATTGTCTGTTCAAGTGTCCACAGCCACGAGGTATCAAGATGCGCGGTAGCTATGGTGTGTATTTCGGGATTGTTTTTATTCATAAACTTATTTCACACTGTCATAAATATCGTAGAAATTGCCGATAAATGTGGGTGCGGCTTCTTTACCGTAGGAAATGAGGCACCAGGTGTCGCTGTCATATTCGCCGCTGTTTTCGTTATACTGAATGCCTGCAAGGCAGTAGTTTGCAGGGTTTGCAACGTAGCCTGCCGCATCGTTCATAAGGTCCATAACAATAATTTCTTCGCCTGTGTATTCTCTAACGGGAGCAAGCTCAAAGCCATCTGCACCCTTACCGCCGTAAACAAGCTCGCCAAAGGTTTCGCCCGGGCTCATATAAACCTTCATTTCGTCGCCGATTTCAAGGTAGCCTACCTCTGAAACGGTATAATATCTGCCGAAATTATCTTTAAGCACAAAGTTATCCGCAACGGATGTTTTGCCCAGAAGAACGATAACGTTATTATCAATCTGAACGGTGAATTGTTTGTGCTTTATGTTAAGAACGGGATTCACTTCTTTTGCGGTAACGGTTTCAAGACCCTCATACCATACGGTGTATCTGTCCTGCCCCTTGTATTTTTCAATGTCAAGTCTGTCGCCGGTTTCTTCGTTAAGCTTGATTCTTTCAGCTTCGGTCATATTCATACCGAGAAGAATATATGCGATTTCGTAGCCGTAGCGAACCGATGTGTAATGTGCATTGCCGGGGAACTCATCAACGCCGTCACCGGTATAATATCTCGCAGATGTTACGGTTGAAACGTTACCCTGGAGGAAAATGAAATTATAACCCGCGTCGTTCATAACCATTTCGGCGCTCCAGATGAAGTCGGGTGTAAACTTTTTATCGAATGAAAGAGTTTTTTCGGGGTCTGCGCTTGCCCAGTCGTAGCTTGCCGATTCGGGATGGCATCCGAAGGTTGCAATTATTGTGGGGGTTCTGTCTGCATCCGCAGGCATAAATTCAAGCTTATAGATATTGGGGTTAAGAGAAATGGGTGCGGTTCTGTCGTAAACATAATCCTCACCGTTAATTTCGGAATAGTAGAGCTTGCCCTCTGTCATATCTGCAAGGGCATCCTGAACAGCCTTCTTTGAGCCTTCTGCAACCGCTTCGATGAATGAACGCTCAACGCCGTATTTTACGTGGCGGGTAATCTTGCTGAATGAATTGTTTATGATACAGCCGATGGGGTCTGTCCACACGCCCTGTGAATCGATACCTGTATGTATATGGGTGCAGGAAACGTTGATGCTTACGATGTTGTATTCTTTTGCGATATCCTTGAGAGCTTCGCGGACTGTTCTTACGTCTGAATTTGCAAAGCCCATTGCGTCAAGAGCGATAAACACAACATTGCCTCTGCCCGAGCCGTCGTTCATAACAACAGCTCTTACCATGAGGTCTTCTTTGTTGCCGTTCTCATCGGTATACATATCGTTGCCGAAAATATAAGGAATATAAGCACCCTTTGCGTATTCTTTTTCGCCGAAGTCGTCGGGAATAACAGAAGCCTTGCCGTAGCCCAGGCTCCACACCTTTTTGCCCTGAGGCTCGTCAATGAAGGTGTCCATACCCTCATAGAAATTATCATATTCGTCAATGTTGAATTTCTCATAATCCGCAACCGCCGCCGAATCGGGAAGAATCAGCTTAAGCACGGTGCCGAGAAGATCGTTTATCACAAAATTGCTCAGACCGTTGATTATTCTGCCGAATTTGATTTTCGAATCCGTGTCATCCTCTGTCTGAGTATCGGCAACATACTCCATAACGGAATCATAATTTGTCTGCGCATCAGCCGCCGCATAAACCGAGGGCATCATAAGGCACATAACAAGCACCATAGAAATAACCGATATAAGCATTTTTTTCATAAAAAAACCTCTTTCCTCAAAAAATACGCTATGCTATTATTATTTTATATTAACATTATTAAAATAAAAAGTAAATATTTTTTATGCAATTCAGCTAAAAGTTCTGTTCAATAATCATCTGATTTTATTCGAATTGAACTTTATACCAAAGTTTTTATTTTACCGAATTTTTATGATATAACAAAAAAGTTAAAAATTATAAGCATGGAGATAAATTATGGAGTCTAAAGTAAAAGAATGCGGGATGTTTATAATCGGTATAGTAATATGCTTTGCAGTTGCCGGTTTGTCTGTTTTGGCAGAAAGTATGATTCCGGGAGGGCTGCTTGGCGCATCGATTATAGCGTTGTTTATGGGCACACTCATTAACACTTTTTTCCATCCTGCATGGATAAAGCCTGCACTCAAATTTGCATCCAAAAAGATTTTGAAAGTTACTATTGTCCTTTTGAGTGCGTCGTTGCTTCGGGATATGCGTTCTCAGAACTTGCCGGCGACTTTGCCACAACGGTCAAGCTCA
Source organism: Acutalibacteraceae bacterium (assembly GCA_045656845.1). Taxonomy (GTDB): domain Bacteria; phylum Bacillota; class Clostridia; order Oscillospirales; family Acutalibacteraceae; genus CAG-488. Next base: position 20,955 of record JAZORX010000091.1, read on the forward strand.
CACGAACAATAGCAATCATTCCCGCCGTCTTGGTTTTTGCATATATCGGCACTCTCATAAAACAGAAAGAACTGAAAGCAACAAACAACGGACAGAAAGTGAATCTCATAAAAATAATCCCTTGGTTTATCGGCGGCTTTCTGCTGTTGGCAATTTTTAACAGCGTCGGCTTTATCCCCGTTGCTGTGTCGGATATCATGAAAAGCGCAAGCAAATTTTTGATGGCACCGCTTTGGCGGCTATCGGTTTGGGAACGAGCATTACCGATTTTAAGAAAGCCGGGCTAAAACCGATGTTCTACGGAATTATGATTGACACTTTAGTAACATTAACGGCACTGGCCGTTATTTTGTGTATGGGATTGATGTGATGATAAAAAGCTAAACCCGCAGGATTTTTACCTGCGGGTTTATTACTTTATGTGAAAAGATTTGTGCAATTGGTTCGGCAAATTGGAATTTACTCAATTCTTACTTCTGCACCTTCAACTTCGATGTAAGCAATTATATCCGTATCGGTAGGATTTTGCATGGAGATTCCAACTTTGAGCCATTCACCCTTTTCTGTATCAAATTCAACCGGCATACCGGGAGTAAGATGTGTGGCAACATATCCGGGCGTCAACAGCTCATTAACCGTCTTTAATATAACTTCTGTATCGCCCATTCCCTCGCCGGAAGAAATCGTGATCTGTTTACCTGTCGGGCATATCTCTTCGTCCGAAAAAACAAATGGTTCTTGGCTTCCTGCAGGTATTGTAATTCTTAACTTGCAGCTGGTATTCTTTCCGCAACCGGGCAAACACAATACAAAGACCAATGCCAAAGTTAATGCTATCATTTTTTTCATACAATCACGCTCCTTGGTCAAACACTTATTTATCCGATTAATTATACCACACATGAACACAAAATTCCACATAAAAACACCGATGATTAATTTGAAAGTTTTGAAAAGCAAAAGCACCGTACAAATTGCACGGTGCTTTTTAAGATTGGGGTAGATATATAAACAAGTTATTTTAAAATCGAAACGGCGTAGTAAATTGTTTTTTCCATTGCTTCTCTGCCGTATTTATCAACCTCGGCTTTGCTTTTTTCGCCGTGGGTGAGGCATCCTGCGCCGCCTATGCATCCGCCGATACATGCCATACCTTCAATGAAGTTTGCATCAAGAACATTTTTGCTCTTTTTGAGAAGCGCAAGCTTGCAGGCTTCAATTCCGTCGCAGACGGCGGGCTTGAGGTCGAACTCAATATTCTGCTCTTTCATAGCCTGCGAAACCGCATCCGAAAGACCGCCGCTTCTTGCGAAAATTCTGCCGAAATATGATGCATTGTCAAGAACATCTTCATCAAGGGTTGTGATATCAATATCCTTGCTGTCAAAGAGCGCCTGAAGCTCTTCAAAGGTCAGAACACTGTCAACATAGGGCTTGACGGATTCAAGCTGAGCCTCTGCTTTCTTTGCCGTACAAGGTCCGATGAAAACAACCTTTGCGCCTTCGCTTGTTTCTTTGATGTATTTTGCAAGCGCCGCCATGGGCGAAAGATTATGCGAAATATGCTCTGCAAGCTGAGGGAATGAAGATTTTACATAAGATACAAATGCGGGGCAACATGAGCTTGTCAGGAAGCCTTTTTCTGCAAGCTCTTTTGATTCTGCCATTGCAACCATATCTGCACCGAGCGCAGCTTCAACGACGGTATAAAATCCGAGTTCTTTGAGTCCGCTGATAACCTGACCGAGCTTTGCATAAGTAAACTGGCTTGAAATTGACGGAGCAACAACGGCATAGACCTTGTATTTCTTGTTCTCTTCGCTCTTTTTGATGATGTCGATAACGTTTACCATATAGGATTTATCCATTATCGCACCGAAGGG
>JAZORX010000092.1:0-5767 GCA_045656845.1 Acutalibacteraceae bacterium
AGAAACCCAAAAAACCTAAAAAAGAAAAAGAACCAAAGGAAGAAACACAGGAAGAAAAGCCTGCAGAGGTAAAAGAAAAAGGTGACAATCCGATAAAGATTTTTTATGAAGATCAGGGAGTTATGGGTATTGTTGACCTTATCGGCAACTGTGCATCTTACCTTGGAAGGTTTACTAAAGCCTTCATAAGAAGTTTCTACATAAAAAGATTAAGACTTCGTATTTGGGTTACTGAAGGCGACGCAGCACAGACTGCAATTAAATACGGCAAATTCTGCCAGATGATTTATCCTCCTTTGGGATATATTTGTTCATCATGTCGTGTAAAAGACTATGATGTAAACATATGGGCTGATTATTGTGGTGAAAAAACTAAAGGTGAGTTTGAAACCCGTATAGCGCTCATACCCAGAAAAGTTATCAATGCCGGCATAGCTCTTGTATTCCGGCTTGTAGCAAGGCTTGTTAAAGCATTACTTGCATTTTTAAAGGCTAAAAAGAAAAAGAATAATTTGAAAGGCGGACAAGAACAATGAAAGAACAGTCAGCATCAGGAATTTTAGCAACAGCTATTGACAGAGTTAAGGAAATGGTTGATTGCCAGACAATCGTCGGTGACACTATTGACGCAGGTGAAGGAATCAAAATTATTCCTATCTCAAAGGTTACATACGGTTTTGCTTCCGGTGGTACTGATTTCCCGACAAAGTCTTCAAAAGACCTTTTTGGCGGTGGCGGCGGTGCCGGTGTGACAATTTCTCCGGTTGCGTTTCTTGTTATCAAAGATGGTGAAGTAACCGTTAAGTATATTTCTGACGGTCCGGAAAATCAGGCAGAAAGAATCATCAGCATGGTACCCGATGTTGTAAACAAGGTTACAGATGTTGTTTCAAAGTTTAAAACAGATAAGACAACTGAAGTAGTTGATTCAGTTTTTGAAGACGCTGAATAATTAAAAAAATAGTACAACCTCTGTCCGCATATAATTTACGGGCAGGTGGTTTGTATGCTTAAAAAGTTAATATCAATTTGTGTTATTCTTTCTATGTCAACGCTGAAAGTCTCTGCAGAATCGTCGCTGAATCTTTCGGCTGAGTGTGCTGTCGTCATTAATGCTTACACAGGAGAGGTTCTCTACTCTAAAAACGCTGATAAGCGTCATTCGATGGCAAGCACAACTAAGATTATGACATCTTTGCTGGCCGTTGAATCCGGCAGACTTCAAAATGAAATAGTTGTTTCCGATGATATGCTTAGGGTTGAAGGAACATCAATGGGACTTCGGTCAGGTGACCGTGTATCTTTGGATGAGCTTCTCTACGGGATGATGCTTTCTTCCGGTAACGATGCTGCAAACGTTGTGGCTTATTACCTTGGAGGGAGTCCTGAAGGTTTTTCACTTATGATGAATGAACGAGCGAAAAAAATAGGTATGTCAGAAACTAATTTTGTTACACCGTCCGGGCTTGACAGTGATGAGCACTATTCAACGGCTTATGATATGGCTCTTCTTGGAGCTGAAGCTGTCAGAAATCCGAAGTTTCTCTCTGTTTGTTCGGCTGAAAGTGCAGTTCTGACATTCGGGAATCCGCCACAAAGAAGAACGGTCTATAATCATAATAAATTATTACGTTATTATGATTATGCTCTCGGAATTAAAACCGGTTTTACAAAGAAGAGCGGAAGGTGTCTGGTTTCGTATGCAAAAAAAGATTCAGCGGAGTTGATTGCTGTCACTTTAAATGCACCTGATGACTGGAATGATCATAAAAAGCTTCTGAATTACGGATTTGATGTTTTAAAAACGGAAGAAGTAATCGTGTCTCTTCCTGAAAGCATACCGATTGTCGGTGCAGATAAAGAAAGTGTTCGTATCGGCCTTAAAGAGTATGACTATTCCTATATGAATAGTGTTACTGTGTCGTATAAATTGTTTTTAAACAAATTCATTTATGCGCCTGTGACTGAGGATACGATTGTTGGATACTGTGTGTATTATTTCAACGGTAAACCTATGTGTTCGGAGCCGGTTTTGACTGTGGAAAGTGTAACATAATTTCAAAGGAGAATTTTTATGACTGATGATAGAATCAGGCTTCAGAAATATTTGTCGCAGTGTGCTGTTGCTTCAAGAAGAAAAGCTGAAGAGATGATCCTTGCCGGTAAGGTCAAGGTTAACGGCAAAATTGCAGGGTTGGGAGATAAAATTGATCCCAAGCGTGATACCGTTACAGTAAGCGGCAAAAAAATTGTATCCTCAAAGAAGCACTATTACATTATGCTTCATAAACCAAGAGGATTTATTACAACTATGGAAGATGAAATGGGCAGAAAATGCGTTGCTGAACTTGTTAAAGATGTCGGTGCGAGAGTTTATCCCGTAGGCAGACTCGACAGAGATTCGGAAGGTCTTCTGATTATGACAAATGATGGCGAGTTTGCCAATCACCTGACACATCCTTCAAAGCATGTCCCTAAAACCTACAGAGTAACAGTCAGACCTAATGTGACTGAGGAACAGCTTTTTGCTTTCAATGAAGGAATAGAGATTGACGGTAAGAAGACTGCGCCTGCTGATGCCCATATTATTGATAAATCTGAAAACCGTGTAGTGCTTGAAGTAATACTGCATGAAGGCAGAAATCGCCAGATTCGCCGAATGTGTGAAGCTTTGGGACTTGAGGTAGCCAGACTTAAAAGAACGCATATCGGTTCAATCAAGCTCGGTATGCTTCCACAGGGTAAATGGCGTAATCTTACTGAAGATGAAGTGCATCGCCTGAAAGTTTCTTCAGGAATGCGCGTCAATAAGTTTTAGGAGCTTTTGTATGCTTAAGTTTGTACCGGTTGATTATACAGAATTGGGTTTTCCGTTTTCTGAAGATGCAACTTTAAACGGATATATTGGTTATGATTTATCTGATAACAATAATGAATGCGGAAAATGTGCATTCAGGTTAAACGGATACTCGATGGATATTGTTTCTGTCGATGTTTATGATGATGATCCTGAAACAATAGAGGGGCTTATACGCAGTGCTTTGAATTATGGTGGTAACAGAAATGTTTATATTGCACACTTCAAGGCTGATAAAGGTCTTGATGTAGCTGTAACACTAGGGTTTGAGTTTGATGGAGAGAAATATATTGGTGATATTCCGTCTCTTCTTCAGGGAAGTTGCTGCAAAGGAAAATAAGAGGTATTTTTATGATTAGAAGTATGACAGGTTATGGTCGCAGTCAGCAAACTGTTGATTCGATGAATATAACTGTTGAAATCAAAAGTGTAAACCACAGATATTTTGATTTTTCATCAAGAACTCCGAGAATATATGGTTTCCTTGATGAAAAGCTTAAGAGCTATGTCCAGTCAAGGGTTGCGCGTGGTAAGATTGAGTGTTATGTGCAGGTGGACAACCTTGAGGATGACAGTGTTGTGGTTGAGGTTAATCATTCTCTTGCAAGGGGTTATGTTGAGGCCTTTAAAACTCTTGCTGACGCTTATGAAATTGATAACAATCTTAATGCCGGTATTCTTGCTCGTTTCAATGATGTTCTTCTTATAAGAAAAGAAGAAGCAGACGAGGATAAAATATGGAATGCTGTTAAGACAGTTGCTGAAGCTGCTGTCGATAAGTTTGTTGAAATGCGACAGGTTGAGGGTGAAAAGCTTCGTGACGACATATGCTCACGAGCTGATCTGATTCTCAGCAAGGTTGAGTACGTTGAGTCAAGGTCGCCTGAAACTGTCAAAGAGTATACCCAGAAACTTCTTGCACGAATGCAGGATGTTCTCGGTTCGGTTAATGTTGACGAAACAAGAATTCTTACCGAGGCAGCAATTTATGCAGATAAGATTGCTGTTGCAGAAGAAACCGTAAGACTCAGAAGTCACATTGATCAGCTTAAAAGCTTCTTTGATTCAGATGAAGCAATAGGCAGAAAAATGGATTTCCTTGTGCAGGAGATTAACAGGGAAGCAAACACAATCGGTTCAAAAGCAAGTGATGTAGATATTGCCCGTTGTGTTCTTGATATAAAGTCAGAAGTTGAAAAAATCCGTGAACAGGTTCAGAATATTGAATAAGGAGACAGCTTATGAAATTAATCAATATAGGTTTTGGTAATATGGTTAATGCTGAGCGAATCATAGCAATAATCAGCCCTGAATCTGCTCCTATTAAGAGAATTATACAGGTTTGCAAGGAAAACGGAACGCTTATTGATGCAACCCATGGAAGGCGTACCCGTGCTGTTATCATTACGGATTGCGATCAGGTTATTCTTACATATCTACAGGCTGAAACGGTAGCTAACAGACTTGATGAAGAGAAAGAATATGAGGAGGATGAAGAGGATGCTTAATGACGGAATGCTTATAGTGCTCTCAGGTCCTTCGGGTTCAGGTAAGGATACTGTTTTGGCTGAGCTTTTTAAACTTGATTTAGGCCTTGTTCAGTCAGTTTCTATGACAACAAGAAAGCAGAGAGAAAACGAGGTTGACGGTGTTGACTATCTCTTTGTTGATGAGCAGAGTTTTATTTCAGCTATTGATAATAACAGAATGCTCGAATATGCAAAATACGGAAATAATTACTACGGTACACCGAAAGCTCCTGTTGATAACTGGCTTGCTGAGGGTAAAACGGTTGTGCTTAAAATTGAAGTACAGGGTGCCGGCAATATCAGAAAGCTTTATCCTGATGCTGTAAGCATTTTCCTTACACCTCCCAGTATGGAAATTCTTGAAAAGAGACTTCGTAACAGAGGCAGTGAAGACGATGAAGATGTCAGAAGAAGACTTGACATTGCTTGCAATGAGCTTTCGAGAATTTGCGAATATGACTATGTTGTAGTCAATGATGACCTTATGTCAGCTGTTGATGATATAAAAACAATTATTTCGGCAGAAAAACTTAAAGTCTGCAGAAGAAACAATATTTTAAGTGAGGTAAAAAAATAATGTTCGATCAAAACAAAAAATTCAAATTTAATCCGGATCTCAGCTCAGTTCTTTCAAATCATATGAGCCGTTATTCACTTGTAAGAGCTACTGCTAAAAGAGCTCGTGAAATTTCTGAAGAGGCTGAGGAGGATGGAATTATCCTTGTTGAAAAGCCTGTCAGCATCGCTATCGATGAAATTATTGAAGGTAAGTACAAAATCATCGAGCCTGATGAAATCAAGAATTTATAATCATTAAAATCCCGGAGGTTAGTGTGTCATGTTTAAAATTGCGTCGGTTGCAATAGAAAACTCTGCAACTTCTTTTGACAAGGCATATGATTACCTCTTGGATGAAAAAACTTTGTCGGCAAAACCGGGATGCAGAGTTCTTGTTCCTTTTGGCAGTTCCAATAAATGCCGTCAGGGCATGGTTCTGAATGTTTTTGAAACCGAGGATAAGCCTCAGAAACTAAAAAAGGTCGCTCAGTTGATTGATGAAGAACCAATTCTTTCTGATGAGATGCTTAGGATGGTTCATTGGCTGAAAGAACGTACTTTCTGCACTCTTTTTGATGCAGTTAAAACAATTCTCCCTACCGGTCTTTGTCATCGTGTTATCACTACTTATGCTGCGGCGGTAGATGTTGATCTATCCGGTTGTGACAGCGATACCCTACAAATTTATGATTATATTAAAGGCAAAAACTCTTATGTAGACGGCGAGAAAGCGCTTAAAACCCTTGGTTTTTTCCCTGATTTAACTGTACTCGAAAAAATGCGCAAGCAGGGGCTTCTTTACAGAAATTATGATTCTGCAAGA
>JAZORX010000093.1:0-4373 GCA_045656845.1 Acutalibacteraceae bacterium
AATTTCCCTTACACGTTTAGGATTACAGGGTATCTGATTTGTAATGTCGCAGTATTCGCAACGCTCAGAATTAGCGAGATATTTAAGCTGTTTGTTCATTGCACAGGTAACATCACTGTCGCCTGCTAAAGAAACGATTGCTATTCTGCATTTTTTATTATCTTTTCTGATTTGATTAATAAGCTTACGATATTCACTTACGAAGTTATCAGAGGAAACGGTAAATTGCTCAACATCAGCTTGTCCGATATGCAAAAATACAGTTTCGGGTTTAAGTTCTGATATGCATTCCCTATATACTTCTGATGCGTCTTGTGCAGAGAGGTTTTCAATGCTGCGATTATAATAGTTTTCGTTTAATCCGTAGGCTTGTTTTAACTCGCAAAGAGGAATATTAATATCGCTTGTGCCTCCAAAAATTACTGTACCGCCTGCCTCAGCAAGCTTGTTTAATGATTTGAATTGATTGATAAAATCTTTTTTCATAGTTAAGCACTCCTATCTTGCAGCTTTATCGATAGCTACATTTCTGAAATATACTAAAATATTCATTGTTACTATTGCAATATTGATAAGATATACAATGAATACGTAATTCATTTGACCGGAAATGACCTTTGCACTTATTCCGGCGATGTATCCGACAAAAATTAAGAGGATAAATGGAAGGCTTGTTGCCTTTGCGGTTCTTGCTTTGTAAGCCTTAATCACATTTATCGGCCATGACAAACCAAAACACACTAACATTACAGTTTCAAAAATACAACTCATACTAAAAACTCCTTTGATTTATTTTTCGTTTTAGAGTCTATCACGAAAATAGAAGGAGCACAATTTTATGAAAGATATAAAAATAAATTTGTATTTTCTCTCATTTATTTTACTTTCAAAAGTAGTTATTTAAGTAAATAAATTGAAGTGTGAGTCTGTTTATTGTATAATTAAATTATAAATATGAAAGGATTTTGATTATGGAAAATGTAAAGAAAGAAAATAAGTGCGGTATTGAAATTTATGATTATAATGGATATGATTACCAGACAGCAATGCGATTTGGAAGCTGGCGTGTTGCATACCTCAATCACGCTGCCAGATTTGATAAAGCCAATTTTGAAAAGGTAGAACGCCATAACGAAAGCGATGAGGTTTTTGTTCTTCTTGCAGGCAAGGCTACGTTAATTATCGGGGAAGAGCTTCATGAAATAGAGATGGAACCGCATAAATTATATAATGTTCCAAAAGGTGTGTGGCATCATATTTTCACGCAAGAAGATACCAGTGTGCTTATTGTTGAAAATGAAGATACCGGTGACGATAATTCCGAATTTTTATATTTAAGTGATTTATCAAAATAAAAATCTCTTTTTGAAAGAAGAAGTACGATGAAGAAAAACAAACACACATCAATAAAAAATATTCACAAAAAGATATTTACCATACAGCTTGTACTGATACTTACTTTGGCATTGTTCTTAGGAATATCGGGGACTTTGGTGAATTTACAATTTGAAATTCAAAAAAGAGACCAGAACCTGCAAAATATAGCGGAGGTAATAGCGAACTCACCGCTTGTAGATAACAAAATTGAAAACCCGGATGATAAAATAACTTCAGAAACGCTTAATGAATACCTAGATTCCCTGAAAACATCACTGACGAATATCGATGTTATTTCTTTCGTAAGCAAGGATAATATCAGACTTTATCATTCAAACCACGAATTGATAGGAACAATATATGACGGCACTGTTCCTGAGTTTTCCAATAATAACGGTGACATTTATACTGCAAATGAAACAGGTCCATCAGGTTCTCAAAGACGTGCATATGCGGCTATATATGACAAGGACGGAAACTATACCGGCTTTGTTATGGCAATTATGCTTCTTGAAAATATTAAAGCGGAGACAGTACATACATTGCTTATCTATGCAATTATAACTCTTGTGGCTATACTGATAGAACTTCTTATTTCACATGAAATGTCGTCATCTATCAAAAAAAGCTTACACGGTTACGAACCAAATGTATTTTCTGCAATGTTCCAGATCAGACATAACATCCTTGAATCTCTAAATGAAGGGTTAATAGCGGTAAACAAAAAGGGTATAATTCAGTTCGCAAATAAATCGGCAGCTAAAATGCTTGAAAAGCCGGATGCAAAACAGCTGATAGGATCTCCTTTTTCAGAATGTTGTAATGATTCCTTTGTTAAAAATACTATAAAAACAGGTGAAAAGGAATTCAGCATCCGTGCCGACAGTTTTAAGAATTCGAACATTTTGTTTGACAGTATTCCTATAAAAGAAAATAACGAGATAGTAGGTGCTGCAATTATCCTTCACAACAGAGAAGAATACACAAAGCTTATGGAGGATTTGTCGGGAACACGTTACCTCGTAGATTCCATGAGAGCCAATAACCATGACTTTACTAATAAGCTTCATGTTATAATGGGCCTTATTCAGATGGAAATGTATGACGAGGCAGTTTCGTATATAGAAAATATTTCTATTGTTCAGCGTCAGACAATCAGTAAGATAATGTCTGTTGTTGATGAGCCAGCAGTTGCTGCTCTCTTAATCGGTAAAAGTGCAAGAGCATCAGAACTTAATATCAAATTTACATTAAACGATGGAAGTAATTATTCAAAGAATGATCTGATGTTGCCACCGGAGCTTATGGTAACAGTAATAGGCAACCTTATTGATAATGCTTATGACTCGATGAATGTAAAAGGAAATAAGGAAACAGTGCAGAATGAACTTAATATAGGAATTTATTCAAAAAAGAATAGCGTTCTTATAACAGTTGATGACACTGGTGCAGGAATAGGCGAAGATGATATAGAACATATATTTGAAAATGGTTTTTCTACCAAGGGTGAGGGAAGAGGTACAGGACTACATCATGTCAAGGAACTCATAGACAGCATTGGCGGAAAAATAACGGTGGAATCTCAGGAGAATGTAGGAACCTCGTTTACAGTGTTATTTTCTAAAGAAGAGAAGGTGATTTAAGATGTATACTGTTCTAATAGTTGAAGATGATCCAATGGTTGCAATGATCAACGAGCAGTTTGTCAGCAGACATAAAGATTTTACAGTGGTAGAAAAATGCGGTGATGGTGAAAGTGCGCTTCAATATCTTGAAGAAAATAAAGTTGATTTAGTTATAATGGATGTTTATATGCCGATTATGGATGGCTTTGAAACCTTAAGGCAAATCAGAAAGAAGCAAATAGAAGTAGATGTTATTATGGTAACCGCTGCAAACGAAACGGAATCTCTTAAGCAAGGGTTACACCTTGGTGTAGTGGATTACCTTATAAAACCGTTTACCTTCGAACGTTTCAAAATTGCTCTTGATAAATTTCTGGCTCAAGCAGATGCACTTAAGGACCTTGAAAAGTTAAACCAGAGAAATATAGACAATCTGATAGATAAATCACGTAAGACGGTTGATGAACTGCATCCGAAGGGAATTCAGGAAAAGACATTGCAAATGATACTTGATCATTTAAGAGAAAACACAAACAAGTGGCTCACCGGTGATGAAATTGCAGAAAAGGTTGGGCTTACAGGAGTAACTGTCCGCAGATATATGACACACCTGACCGAAACAGGAAAGGTTATAGGTGATATGAATTATGAAACAGGCGGAAGACCTTGCATGTTATATAAAATATCCATGCAATAAAAGTGCCATATTACGATATGTTTTTCTGTACAAAACATAGAAAATAGAGTGAAATCATTGTTGGAATATAATATTTGTGATATAATATTCTGCAAAACAAATCAGCAAGAAAGCAGGTGCTATTGTGAATTTACTACACATGAAACATGCAGTCGAGGTAGCCAAGAGCGGTTCGCTGAATAAAGCGGCCGATAAGCTTCTCGTTGCAGCTCCAAATATAAGCCGTTCGATAAAAGAACTTGAATCAGATCTCGGAATTACAATATTTGAACGAGGTAAAAATGGTATGACTCTGACTCCTGAAGGAGAAGAGTTTATGAGCTTTGCAAATGAAATTCTCGGACAGATTGATAGAGTAGAGAGATATTATAAGGACGGAACTCCTCATAAAAGAAAGTTTTCAATTTCTGTTCCACGTGCTTGTTATATTTCCGAAGCTTTTTCTCAGTTTACAAAGGAACTCGGAAAAGAGCCGTGTGAAATTTTCTATAAAGAAACAAACTCACAAAGAACCATACATAATATGGTGAATCATGATTACAAGCTTGGCATTATACGATATGCAGAGAATTATGATAAATACTTCAAAGCGATGCTTGAAGAAAAGGGATTTGGATGTGAAATAATAAGCGACTTTACTTATTCGATTATTATGAGTTCTCAAAATCCACTTG
>JAZORX010000094.1:0-4893 GCA_045656845.1 Acutalibacteraceae bacterium
AAGCTTTAATTCGCGTTCTGTTTCATGTGCAACCGATTATGATTGCGTTATTGATTCTTTTTCGGATATAGTTTCGGAAGTGACGGGTGTCGAACCTGCAGTGTCAAACCTTAAGAGCGGAAAATGGGTAATGAAAATCCCGACAACGGTTGAAAGAAAAAAGGTTCTCGAGGCCTTTGATCATTCCGTAAATGAGATTTCTCTGAGAATCAATCACGGAATTTTTGAGGATGAGGAATGCTACAATGCGTTTTTAAGAGGAGCTTTTATGTCCTGTGGTTCACTTTCGGACCCGAACAAGGGGTACCATCTTGAATTTGTTGTTCAGCATAATAAGCTCAGCGGAGACCTTCTTAAAATCCTTACGGATGCAGGTCTCAGTGCAAAATACATATTAAGAAAATACTCTCATGTTATATACATCAAAGGCAGTGAAAATATTGAAGATCTGCTGACGATGATGGGTGCGCCCAACTCTAGCCTTCATCTTATGGGTATCAAGGTGCAGAAGGATGTGCGCAATAAAATTAATCGCAAGATGAATTTTGAGTCTGCCAATATGAGCCGTGCGATTGAAGCAGGGCTTGCACAGGTTGAAGCGATTGAAATAATCGAAAAAAAGCAGGGTCTTGACTCTCTTACTGATGAACTCAAAGAGCTTGCTGTTTTAAGAAAAGAAAATCCTGATATGTCTTTGAAAGAATTGGGCTCAGCTCTTACGGTGCCTATTTCGAGATCAGGTGTAAATCATCGGCTTGAAAAGCTGATGAGTATTGCAGAAAAATACAGATAAAAAGGGGGCGGTGCAATGTCCGGCTTTACTCATTTACATCTTCATACAGAATACAGCCTGCTTGACGGTGCGTGCCGCCTTGATAATGTTCTTGACAGAGCAATCGAACTCGGCCAGACTTCAATAGCGATTACGGACCACGGCGTTATGTACGGCGCTGTGGATTTTTATAAAAAAGCAAAGGCAAAGGGCATCAAGCCTATTATAGGCTGCGAATGCTATGTTGCTTCAAGAAGCCGTTTTGATAAAGTTCATGCGCTTGACAGTGAAAGATACCACCTTGTACTTCTTTGTAAAAATGCGACCGGATATCAGAATCTTATAGCAATGGTTGCAAAAGCGTGGACGGAAGGTTTCTACACAAAGCCCAGAATTGATAAGGAGCTTCTTGAAAAACACAGTGAAGGTCTCATCGCTCTTTCTGCCTGCCTTGCAGGTGAAATTCCGAGAGCGTTGACGGCAGGTGACTACGAAAGAGCAAAGGAAAAAGCTCTGTGGTACAAATCGGTTTTCGGTGAAGGTAACTTTTATCTTGAATTGCAGAATCACGGAATCAGTGAGCAGAAGCAGATTGAACCGCAGCTTATAAAGCTTTCAAAAGAAACAGGTGTTCCTCTTGTAGCGACAAACGATACCCACTATGTCAACCGTGAGGACAGTAAGATTCAGCAGGTGCTTATCTGTGTTGCTACGAATACCACAATCGGTCAGGAAAATTCCCTTGAATTTCAGACAGATGAGTTTTATCTCAAGTCTGAAGAGGAAATGGCAGAGCTTTTCTCTCATGTTCCTGAAGCGATAGAAAATACGCAGAAAATTGCCGATAGGTGCAATTTTGATTTTGAGTTCGGCAATACTAAATTGCCGCATTTTGAAGTGCCTGACGGAAGAGACCATTTTGAATGGTTTAAGGAGCAGTGCTATGAAGGTATGCTCCGTAATTACGGTGATAATCCTCCGGCAGAATATTATGAAAGACTTGATTATGAGCTTGATGTAATCAATAAAATGGGTTATGTTGACTACTTCCTTATAGTCCACGATTTTATAAGACACGCAAAAAGCAAGGGTATTCCCGTAGGTCCGGGCAGAGGCTCGGGTGCAGGCAGTCTCGCAGCATACTGCATCGGAATCACGGGTATTGACCCGATGAAATATAACCTTCTTTTTGAAAGATTCCTCAATCCTGAGCGAGTCAGTATGCCTGACTTTGATGTTGACTTCTGCTATGAAAGAAGAGAAGAGGTCATAGACTATGTTATCAACAAATACGGTGCAGATCATGTTGCGCAGATTGTAACCTTCGGAACGCTTGCTGCAAGAGCTGCAATCCGTGATGTCGGCCGTGCTATGGGTATCCCTTACAATGTTGTTGACAATGTTTCAAAGCAGGTACCAAGAGAGCTGAATATTACCATTCAGAAAGCTCTAAAAAAATCTCCCGAATTCAAAGAGCTTTACGATTCTGATGAGCAGATAAAGGAACTTATTGATACTTCAATGAAGGTTGAAGGAATGCCCCGTCATTCTTCAACTCACGCAGCCGGTGTCGTTATCACGAGAGACCCCGTTGCGAGCTATGTTCCTCTTGCTCTTAACGATAACTCACCCGTAACCCAGTATACGATGACGACTCTTGAAGAGCTCGGACTTCTGAAAATGGATTTCCTTGGTCTCCGGACGCTTACTGTTATCAGCGACGCTGAGAAGATGATACGCCTTAAAAATAAGGGTTTTGATATCTATAAGGTAAGTACAGCCGATGAAGAGACGTTTAAAATGATGTCAAAAGGACTTACCGAGGGCGTGTTCCAGTTTGAATCTGCAGGAATGAAGTCGGTCCTTGTCGGGCTTAAACCTGTAAATATTGAAGATCTTATCGCAGTTATTTCTCTTTACAGACCCGGTCCGATGGATTCTATTGATACTTATATCAACAACCGTCATCACCCCGAGGATACGGTTTATAAAACAGAAAAGCTCCGTGATATACTTGAAGTTACGAACGGATGTATGGTTTATCAGGAGCAGGTAATGCAGATTTTCCGTTCTCTTGCGGGATATTCATACGGACGGGCTGATATTGTCCGCCGTGCAATGTCCAAGAAAAAGCATGATGTAATGGAAAAAGAAAGGCAGAACTTTATCTATGGTATGGTTCGTGATGATGGTACCGTTGAGTGTGAAGGTTGTGTCAAAAGAGGAATACCGGCTGAGGTCGCAAATGATATCTTTGACGATATGTCATCGTTTGCATCCTATGCTTTCAACAAGTCGCACGCGGCAGCATATGCCTATGTTTCCTATCAGACGGCATATCTCAAATGTCACTATCCCTGCGAGTTTATGGCTGCACTTCTTTCAAGTGTGCTCGATAACTCTGCAAAGGTTTCGGAATATACCAATGAGTGTAATAATCTTGGTATAAAAGTTCTTCCGCCTCATGTAAACGAGAGCCTTGAAGGATTTACCGTAAGCGACGGAAATATACGCTTCGGTCTTCTGGCTATCAAAAATCTTGGAAGAAGCTTCATCAAGAACATCATCGCAGAAAGAAGAGTAGGTAAGTTTACCTCTTTTTACGATTTCTGCTCAAGAATGCACGGCTCAGATTTCAATAAACGAGCAGTCGAAAGCCTCATCCGTTGTGGTGCACTTGATGGCCTCGGAGCAAACCGCCGTCAGATGATTATGGGTATGAATGAAATCATCGACGAGCTTGACAATAAGAAGAAACGCAATATCGAAGGCCAGATCGGGCTTTTTGATATGGGCAGTGACCTTGCACATCACAGTGAGCCTAAACTCAGATATTTTGACGAGTTTCCTCTTTATGAACTTCTCAGTATGGAGAAGGAAACTACGGGACTTTATCTGTCAGGACATCCTATGTCTGAATATACTGATATGGCAGCAAAGCTTCACTGTGCAAAGATTTCAGAGCTGAATGCTTCAGGTAGTGAAACTGCAATATATAAAGATGGCGAAAGAGTCAAAACTATGGGTATCATAACCGGAGTAAAGAAAAAGGTGACCAAGAGTGATACCACGATGGCGTTTGTTGACCTTGAAGATATAACCGGAGGAATTGAGGTTGTTGTTTTCCCGAAAACTCTTATCCAGAATTCTCCGCTTATCGCAGAGGGTAAGGTCGCAGTCATAAAGGGCAGAATTGATGTGCGCGACGATGAACCGCCCAAACTTATCTGTGAGTTTATATCAACTCCCGAAGATGCTCAGAAAGAGTTGAGTAAGCCTGTGATGAAAGATTCGGAAGAGCCGCAGACGCAGAAAAAGAAAAAAAGCGGTCTTTTCCTCAGGTTCCCGTCTGAGGGTTGCCCTGAGCAGATTCAGGCAGAAAAGCTGTTGTCTATCTTTGAGGGCAGAACACCTCTTTACTACTATTTTGCTGATAAGAAAGAATACAGAAACCTGCCGTCATCAAGCTTTGTTGATATTAACGAACCTCTTGTTGATGAATTGAAGAAGGTTCTGGGCGAAGAAAATGTAGTTTTAAGGTAAATAATACTATTTTAATTGACATTTTTTTCATTCTGGTGTATTATACGGAATGTTATGTTATCAAATTAACAGTTTAGGAGGAAGTTTGAAATGAAGACTATCGGCGTATTGACAAGTGGCGGTGACGCACCGGGAATGAATGCTGCAGTTCGTGCAGTTGTTCGTACAGCTTGTGAAAATAATATTAAGGTTTATGCAATCAACCGCGGTTTCCAGGGCCTTATGGAGGGTGACCTCAAGCCTATGGAGATCCGTTCAGTCTGTGATATTATCCATAAGGGTGGTACTTTCCTTCGTTCTGCACGAAGCAAGGAGTTCGCAACAGAAGAGGGTATGAACAGAGCTATCGAGATGTGTAATGCTTACGGCATCGAGGGTATCGTTGTTATCGGTGGCGACGGCTCATTCAGAGGCGCTCGTGACCTTTCAGAAAGAGGCATTCCTTGTGTAGGTGTTCCGGGCACAATTGACAATGATATCGCTTGCTGTGATTATACAATCGGCTACGATACATGTATGAATACAATTATGGAGATGGTTGACCGTATCCGTGATACATCAGCTTCTCACGACCGTTG
>JAZORX010000095.1:0-4523 GCA_045656845.1 Acutalibacteraceae bacterium
ATAACAGGTGCGTTATTTGCTGTATCTTCGTGATTCATATTATAAAAGTACCATGTATTATCCGGAAGAACACCTGTCGAAGCATCAATTTCTCTGTCAGGAGAAATATATGAGTAATCGCTGTCGATTTTCTGTTTGTAATCAGCAGGTAACTGCTCACCCGGCAGAACTGATGTTGCACCAAGAGTTGTTGACTCAACATGAATAATACCATCACCATTTACATTAAATGAGTCACCCATAAGCTGGAAGAAGTTGTATCTTGCTTCACCTGTATGCAGGCTGTAACCAGAAATAATGTTGATTTCAATGCCGTTTTCAACCATTGTGGCAATGTTTTCTTCAAGATTCATCTGAGCCTGATAAAAAGCATCTGTTTTAGCTTTTATCGGAGCGTGAACAGTATCACCGAGATATTTTTCAGCAAGAGCCGGGTAGTCTTCTCTTGTAACCATTGCCCACATCTGCGGAGTGTTGATAAGAAGGTTTTCAAGAAGAACATCATAAAGACTTGTTATCATAGCTGCATTAACTTCAGGTGGTAAAGCACGGATAAGAAGATTAACAAGGCTGCCTACCATACTACCGTATTCAGTAAACTCACCGATAACAATTGAGAAGAGATCCTGATACCAATATTCGCCGTCAAGGTTAAAATCACGCTGATACATATCACTGACAACCTGCGTACCGTTAAGAACAGGAACTACATTTACAACTGCGTTCACCTTATCTGTTTCGGTGTACTTTTCAGCATAAGCAGTAAAAATTGTACCACCAAGGCTGATCGGAAGAAGGTTTACTTTTTCAGCTCCTGTCTTTTCAAGAACCATATCAATATATTTATCAAGATTATCAGCAGATGTCATCGGATCACCAAAGAGGCTGAATGTAAAGAAGAAAAGATTTTCTTCTCCGATTACTTCCGCTACTGACTTAAGCGGAAGAATCTTATAAAGATATTCGCACTGATATTCCATATATGACTGATTGTCATGGTCTTTAGTTGCGTAGTCAGCAAAAGAACCATTAAATTCAAGCAAACCGATTTCATTATTAGCAAAAGAACCATCAGGCAATGTCTGCTGGACAGAGAATGCAGCATCAGCCAGCTTTCCTATTCCATCAACTACACCGGCATCGCTCTGTGTTATAACAGATGTTACCAACGGACCAATAAAATAAGCAATGGCAGCAACGATTGTTTTAGGAATATCAAGAATAATCGTTGATCCTGTCATATCATTTCCGAAGGCGTCCAGTTTAATCGGAGGCTTTGAGGGATCTTCGGCATTAGCATAGTCATAGTTTTCATCAACAACATATGTAATTGAATGAGAAATGCCCGGTACAACAACAAGTGGGTAATAATTACCATTTTCATCCTTCTCATCATAAACTACACTCATATCTTCCAGAGTGTATTTGTAATTTTCAGCAGCTGTTGTGCTTTGAGAAGGTTGTGGTGCTGTCTGCAATGTGGGTAAAATTGTCATAATTACCGAAAGTATGACAGAAATGATTTTACTTATAAGAGTCATATAAACCCTCCTTTACATTTATAATTAATAATATCATATGAGAATAAAAGTTTCAAGTAAAACAGAATATTATTCATAAAAGCATTGAAAATTTTGTAATTTAATGATATAATTAGCAAAAATTTCAGGAGGTAAAAATTATGTCAGCAGCTGCACAGTGGTTGAATGAAACATTTTATAGCTTTGATTACGCAATACTTGATTTCTTCCACTTTAATTTCAATGCAAGTTCAGCAAGTGTTTTCTGGGATCCGTTTTTTAAATTTGTAACATTATTAGGCGAGGAAGGACTCTTCTTCATAATTATTTCCATCATTATGATGCTTTTTAAGAAAACAAGAAAAGCAGGTATGGTTATGCTTCTTGCAATAGGCGTCGGAGCTCTTATAACAAATGTTTCCATTAAACCTATTGTCGCAAGACCCAGGCCTTTCCAGAATACTGAAAGTGATTGCTATCATCTTTTCCGCAAGTGGTGGGTTGACGCAGGATCAACCAAGGTTGGTGAGAAATCTTTCCCGTCCGGCCATACAACATCTGCGATGGCAGCAATGGCAGGTTATTTCTTTGCAAGCAACAAGAAATATATAAGCTGGACAGCAATGCTTTTTGCAGTTCTTATGGGATGCTCAAGAATTTATCTTTGCGTTCACTATCCGTCAGATATCCTTGGCGGTCTCGTTGCAGGTCTTATAGCAGGTCTTATAGCTTCTCTTCTTATAGGAATCCTTTATAAAAACACTCAGGTAAAAGGTATCAAAGCTTATACAGAATGGGATGTCAGAAGTCTTTTCAAGAAAAAAGCATAAAAATTAAGCCTCGGTAAACCGAGGCTTTTATTTTAGTCAGAAAACGGTGTATAAATTTTTCCGAACTTGAAATCAACAGGATCTCTTGTTATTGAAGAGCGATAAATACTCATAACCATTCCTATTGCAAAATAAATACACAGATTCGATGATCCACCGGCACTCATAAAGGGGAGTGTGATACCAATGACAGGCAACACCATAAGACACATTCCTATATTGATAACAACATGTGCTACAATCATAACAGCAACTGCAGTACATATGATTTTACCCGTAAAAGATGCGGCTTTCTGACCAACGATAACGATTTTTATAACAAGAACAAGTAATAAAATTAAAAGTGCTAAAGCTCCGATTAAACCGAGTTCTTCACCAACAACTGTGAATATCATATCGTTTCTGCTCTCGGGAACAAGACCATGCTGAGTATATGCTCCGTTAAAAAGACCTTGTCCGAAGATTTTGCCTGAACCGATCGCATTGACGCCTTGCTGTTGCTGAAAAATAACTTCTTCATATGTCGCTTCAGTGAGGGCGGTTGGAGTGTAAATTGCCATAAACCGCTGTTTCTGAAAGTCAGAAAAGAATTCAAACCAAAGAATCGGCGCTGCAAGTACAATTGCACCTATACCGAAAATAAAATATCTGATATATAAACCTGCTGTAAAAAGCATACCGAGAGTCATTACTACGAAGACCAAAGCTGAACCAAGGTCACCTGTAAGTATAACCAATGCAATTACGACAAGAGCATGAATTCCTAAAAGTATAACATTTTTAAACTTATTGATATCATGTCTGACGGAATTAATATGCGCCGCAAATGTTATCATAAATCCGATTTTTAAAAGCTCGGACGGCTGAAAATAAAAACTGCCAAGTTTAATCCATGAAATAGCGTCTGAACGGCCTTCCGGAGCATCTCCGATAAAAAAGAGGGAAAACATCAGGCCCAGACAAACGAAAGAAATTAATGGCCATAGTCGCGCCAGAGCATCGTAGTCAACAAGAGAGATAATAAATGCACATATAACACCTAAAACAACAGCAATAGCCATAGTTCTGACATCACGGGGGATGATAGCATCTTCGGTAAGCGTTCGTCTGGTCGCGCTGTAAACCATAATAAGGCCGAAGCCTGAAAGCAAAACACAGAGACTGATCAGGAATTTATCAGTACCTTTCAAAAAATCCTTAAACCAGAATATGACTTTATTCACGGATTCACCTCCAATTCATTTTATAATTATATATGTTATAGAGTTTAATTTCAAGTATAAAGTTATTTACTTATTTAAAATTTATGATATAATATCTTATAAATTGATTGTCCGGAGTGGTATTTTGGCTTTATTTTATAGTAAAAGTGTTGCTGATACTGTTGAGCTTGGAAAAAAGCTCGGAAGCAAATTGAAAAGAGGAAGTGTAGTCGCTTATTTCGGACCTATGGGTATGGGTAAAACGGCATTTACTCATGGCCTTGCCGCAGGTCTCGGAATTGATGAAAAATGCGTCAGCAGCCCCACATTTGCTTTAGTGCATGAATACAGAGGCGAAAACGCCGTACTTTATCATTTCGATATGTACAGAATTTCCACATGGGACGATCTTTATTCAACAGGTTACTTTGACTATCTGGATTCTTCGGAAATTCTTGCTGTCGAATGGAGCGAAAATATTGAAAATGCTTTACCTGATGATTGCATCAGAGTTAATTTTTCGTCGGGTAGTAACGAAAACGAAAGAAACATTGAAATTATGGGAGTAGATTTAGATTGAAGATTTTAGGTATAGATAGTTCAGCTAAATCCGCTTCTGTTGCTGTAACAGAAAACGGAAAAATTCTCAGTAGTTTTTATATCAATACTGGTCTTACTCATTCTCAGACACTTATGCCAATGCTGGAAAGTGCTTTAAAGTGCGCAAGCCTAACCCTTGATGATATCGATTTAATCGCTGTCAACAAAGGTCCCGGCTCTTTTACAGGAATAAGAATCGGTGTTGCTGCAGCGAAAGGTCTGGCTGATACAAAATCAATTAAAACAATTGGCACCTCGACTCTTGAGGCAATGGCATACAATCTCATTTCAACAAACTGTATCGTTGCATCAGTTATGGATGCCCGTTGTTCTCAGGTTTATACAGCGTTGTTCAGAGCAAGTGACAATAA
>JAZORX010000096.1:0-37884 GCA_045656845.1 Acutalibacteraceae bacterium
CATGGCTACGATCCGACTTGTATGAAATCAAAATTCATTTTTTCTTTTGATGGGGGGATTGTTTTCCCTCATATAAGATGACACAAGAGCGCAGTCATCTTCTTTTTTGAGTCTCCCGATGCGCTGTCAGTTGTGAGATTGGAGCAGACAGTGTGAGTCGAACACACAACCTCTTGATTACAAGTCAAGCGCACTGCCTATTGTGCTATGCCTGCGTATGGTTGCAGAGACGAGAGTTGCACTCGCATCTTCGGAGCATGAATCCGCTATGTTACTATTACACTACTCTGCTATATAAAGCAGAGTATTCTTCGCCGCTCTGCCATCGTATAGAAAGGAGGAATCTTCAATTGTTGTCGTGATTGTGGTATCTCTCGAAGTTGTGCTGAAGTTCTTTCACTTTTCCCTCAAGCACGAATGTGCGCTCAACAACACTGTTGTGCTTCTCGACTTTCTTCTCAAGTTCCTTGATGCGATATACAGTCAAGTCGGCATTGTCTTGAATCTGTTTGCTTGTCTTCTTGTTTCCGAACAATACTGTCAGAATGACTCCAGCGAATGTGAAGATGCCAGTGATGATTGCAACTGCGATTTCACTCATCTGCTTTTCTCCTTTCTGTCATTCTTGGTATGCTCTGAAATAGTCATCGATGTACTTCAGCCACTGCTCTCGCACATCTCTTCTTGTCTCGTCTTTGTATAGTCTTTCGATGCACACTTCTCTGCTTGTGTCAATGTGAATGCATTCTGCGCCGAGCATCTGAATCTTTCTTTCTCTCTCGCTCTTGTGCGGTGCAGTCTCGATGATGAATGCTCTCTCCCACTTGCCTGCCCTTGTCTTTACCATGTCAAGCAGACAGTCTCGAAGAGCAAACACATTTGTCTTGAGCGCATTCGGCTTGTCGTATCGATTGCCAACAACACACTGCCACACATTGTCAATGTCAACAAGCAGATCACTGTTGCCCTTGATGCTGTTCACAAATGATGTCTTCCCTGCGCATGGTGCGCCATGCACAAGATAGACTTTGCGCTGTGTGCAATAACCGAAGCGAGAGTGCAATTCATTGTGCGCTTGCTGTGAGACAAGCATGATATTTTCGGGATTCAGACTGATTGAGAAGTCATTGACATTCTGCATCGTCAGAGGAGTCTTGTGATGCGCAACGATGTCAAAAGAATTGAGAAGCGGCTTTCCGCTATATTCGCAATAGAGAATTCCGTCTGCGCTGATTCTCTCTTCAATCAGTCCTGCCCGAAATCTTCGCCACATTTCTGAATTGTAAAACTGCGACAGTGATGTGAACATTTTACTCGCTCTTTCCGTCAGTGTTGTGTGCAGAGTCTGCAAGACCCTCGCCGACTATGTAAGCAACGACAGATGCGCCCGACATAATGCAACCCGAAACAGTTTCAGCAGTTGCGGCAGAGCCGTTGAATGCGAGAATCAAGCCAGTGACAAAGCCTGCGACAGCAAGCCACAGTTTGCGAGAGGTCAATTTTCTTTTCCAGTCAATTTTCATCTTCATTCTCCTTTGTTCTGAACAAATCAATGAATGTCCGTATAATTGGTGTGCTTCGCATTCTTCAAAGTTGCCAATAGGTCATCAAAGTTTTTTGTTACAAGTCCAATATATCTTCCATCGGTCGAAACATCGGATGCGCCATTCGGCAACATGTCTGCCGTGATTTCGCTCTGTGCTGGATGTCCCACGGTGCTGAAATACATCACGAAGGTGCGGTCATCCTTAACGAATGCGCTCGGTCTGTAGTAAAAATAGTGGGAAATCAACGGCAATCCGTATAGGTAGAATTCAACACCATCGGTGGATTCTGCCAAATACACACGAAGTCCGTTTGAGCCATTGTAAGGATTCGATGCACACATCACGGCATAAAATTTCCCAGTTGCATCATCTTTAAACACATCAAAGTGCCACGGCTGAAGGTCGCGATTACCACGCAAGATGCCTTTTTTCCAAAATGCAAAATCACCCGTTCCCTCAAGTGTTGTTCCTTTAAGGATATCAAGCCCATAGCAAATGCCTTTGTTGTTCTCATAATCAAAGCCACTGCTTCCGCTAGTGCTCTTCAAACAATAGGCTTTAATATCATCACCATCTTTCAACAACGAAGGTGATAACAACTCAACACCATTCGGCTGAATAGTGTCATCCCATACAATATTGCTTCTCGGTGTCCATGCTTGCCCCGTTGCTGATTTTTGGGGATATACTGCGTGTTTATTCGTGTTATCCCTTGAAATCATCCACATAGTGTTGTCAATCAGCATCAAATCACAGTCGCTATTTACTGCGTTCACATTATCCACCTTGACAATGGGATTGCTTGTCATTGTGTAGTTGCCGCTTGCTGTTCCGCTAATGGGATGAAAAACAACAGGTGGGTTGCCCTCGGCATCTTCATCACCATAGTAGATACAAGGGTTTTCAAATACTTCGGTTGCCGAAGGATAAGGTGTGGTTGCAAGCCAATACTTATGACCATTCCACCCATCCTTGACATAAACAATAGAAGGGTGTGTTTGGCTTTGCTTGTAGTTATCAATCTGTGCGGCAGTAAATTCAAAAGTACCGCCCTTGTGTGCGTTGATGTCTGGTACTGGCACGCTACAAAATTTCAAGTCACTTTTTTTAAAAACACTATTCATTCACATCACCCCAAATACTTCTTTGTTCCGTCTTTCAAGAACACATATGGATTCCCGCTTGTTTCATCGTAAAGAACAATCGTTCCTACCTTTTCGCCATTGCGATACAGATAAGGAACCAATCCTTTGATATCGTTGTTTTTGTCGTAAAAATCAATGTCTGTCGAAAGATGCGTTCCCGATTTCGGAAGACTGTAATTTCTTCGCAATTCAATGGTATTTGCAGTCAATTCACCAATGCGTGCGGTGTCGGCATATATATCACCGTTATAATTTCCGCTTTCTTCAAGCCTTGATGCAATGGTTGGTGCGTTGGCAATGTCAAAAGCACGGTCAGATAATATGAACATATCACCCAAATTTCCCGTGTAACTCGCCCCATTCGGCACGGCATCCCAATCAACAAGAATGTATGCGGCATCACCAAGTTTGTTATTTTCGTTAAACAGTCTAATCAATTTCGTGCCACTCACATCATTCTGTGGGTCACATTTATAAATGCGTGTAGCCACACCATTGATTATCTGGTATAAAGCAATACTCCCTTGTGTGTTCGTTATCTTGCGGAATACCGTAAAACGCAACTGTCCTTTGTATGCTTCATCTGGCACATACAATTCTTTTACGGCATATGCTATGACTTTTTGGATATCGTAAACAAACACATTAAAAACACGGCTATTTTTCAAATAATCGTGGTACGATTTACAATGCCCAAAAGCATCAACGGGTGGCACATAATGACCAATATCCGTGTTCTTTTCAAACTGCAAATAGAAATCATTGCAGTTGTTCTTTGTGATTGCAGTTTGACCCTCAATGCGCACTCTAAACAGTGAAGCACCATCAAATCCGCCGTCTGTAAATGCAACTCTTGCGTTTGTTGATTGTATATAACCAAGATAACTCTTGTTTGAATCGTAGAAAATCACATAAAACTTAACGGTTGATATTTGAGATGAAATGACAAATGATGCATCCGCTATCAAGATATAATCAGTTCGCAATATTGAAGAAGATGATGCTTCTGCGCCAGTTAGAAAATTGATGCTTCCTTGCTCAATCGGCAACTTATTGAATAGATTGGCAGTGGGTGCTACATCAAGTTTGTCGGATGTGTCAACCTCTGTCTCGTTGACTTCAGAAGAAAATAAAATTTCGTTTCCGTTTATATATGCCATTTAATCACCGCCTTTCAAATTGCTTGCACAATGTAAAAATATTCATACCCAATATCACTCAACATCGGTATGCGACCACACACAATGACATCTTTATCAATTTTCAAATTGCCGTCTTCGGTCAAAACGCCAAAATTCTGCGAATTAGCACCGAGAATGCCGCTTTCAATGGTATTCCCCGCATAATATTCTTTTGTCGAATAAAAAACCAAAAAAGTTCCTTGTCCCACATGTATGCGGCTTGTCAAAGGCTCTATATATGAATACTTTGCGTAAGTCGTAGAAATGTTGTATCCGTCAGAGTCATTCGTGGCATATTTTGCTCTTTCTGCTTGTGATGCGACAACAGAGCCATCTGCAAGACCGCTCTTGTATTGTGCATATTCTTTTTCATGCTTTGCAAAGTCATCTGCGAGCGTTGAAATCTCTTCAGCATTGCTCTCGACATTCTTTTGCAAGTCTTCAAGAATTGCTTCGATGCTCTCTTTGTTCGTGTCGTTTGTGATGATTGCAAAGAGATTCTGCTTGTCAGTCAGTGCTTCATATTCAGACTGCGTACCGACAAAGAATCTCAAAGGCTTTCCGTTGATTGTCTTGATTGTTGTCACAAAGCCAGTGTCAACATCTCTGATTTTTCCCGATGTCACCGCTTGCGTGATTGCTGTCAGAATCTGCTCTTTCGTCATTGACTCGAATTTGCAATTCTGCTCACAAAGCACATAATATTTTCTATCTGCCATCTCTCTTCTCCTTGTTCAATGATTCACAAATCAGTCAAAAGCAACATCGAAATTGTTTGCTTCTGCAAGTGCTTTCTTGATTTCGAGTTCTTGTCTCTTGAAGTCTGTCTGCACAGAGTCTTTGTCTCGCCACTCTTCTTCATAGTTGCGAAGAAGCATTGCGGCGGCTGTTGTGTCGGGCGGCGAATATTTCTTGTAGATTTCAGTCGAAACAACTTTGTCACCCTTTTTGACACCTCGCTTCTCTTCATACTCGAAGCCGATTGCTTTCTTGTAGAGAGCCGCTTTGACATTCAAGATGACAGTTTGTCTTCCCATGCGTAAAGCATCCGACAATTCCGAATATTGCTTTTTGTATTCACTGAATGTCGAAAGAGCAACACCGAGCGCATCACTGATTTCTTTTTCTGTTGCGCCACTCTTTGCCCATTCAGTGATCTGTTTCAAGTGTGGTCGAACATAGGAATCATATTTTGATTTTCTTCCTGCCATCGTTCTCACCTTGCCATATATTCAAGACAAGGGCTGTTGCTGTCACGCGCATTTAACGGTCTATCTTCAAAAGTAAATAGTCATATCCGCACCCTTGTCTTCTTGTATTCCACCGCCATTATAGCACAAGTGAGTCAATATGTCAATACCCTTTCACAGATGTGTCACATTGACTCAAAAGATGCCGTCTGCAATGGCTTGAGCAATTTTCTTGACACCTTTCTGTCGGTACAGTTCGCAGTCTTTGCGATTGTCAAGAAAAAAGACTTCGAGCAGAATTGCAGTCATTGTTGTCTTCTTGATGACATAGAATGCACTGCCGTCTTTCACACCTCGATTCTTGAATCCCTCATCGCAGAGTTGCTTGCAGATGTTGACTGCTTGCTTGACTTTTTCGCCTTTCCATGTGAATGCTTCGCAACCTTGACCGCCGCCTGCATTCAGATGCACAGACAGAAACAAGTCTGCTTTCGCTTTGTTTGCGATCTGAACAGATTTCTGCAAATAGTCAAGTTGAGTCGATGCTTTGTCAACTGTCGCATCAATCACTGTGTGTCCTTTCTTCTTCAGCAGAGGAATCAACTCATGCACAATCTTTCGAGTCTCGATGCTCTCTTTGAAATAACCTATTGCGCCATATCCTGCGCCCGATGCTGTATGCCCTGCATTCACAGCAATCTTTGCCATAGCACATTCACTCCTTTTTGTCAACTTGCGACCACATAACCATTATACCACAGATTTTGTTGCGATAAGACTCAAAAGAGAGAGCAGTGATTCTGCTCTCTCTCGATGTTGTTATTTGTACGCAATCCACCCTGCGAAGTTCAGACATCTCCAAAAGCACTCAATGCGTTTGAATCCAGTCTCTTGCAGAAAGTTTTTGTTCTCGTTCGCTGACACTGGCACAAGCACTCCCGACAGACTCTTTCTCTTGTTCTGAATTTGCTCTTCGCTGTACTTGTTTTTCCGCTTCATGTCATAGTATACATCAGTGAAGAGTTCGTCTGTCTCTGCTGATGTTGCAAGAATCTTTTCGACAAAAATGAAGCAACCATCTTCTTCAAGATTGTCATAGATGTTCTTGATGATTCGCCATCTCTCTTCAATCGGTGTGAATTGAATCGTCAATATTGACATGATGAGTCTTGCTTTGATTTTCGGGAAGTCATCAACAATGTTCTGTCTGCTGATTGTGATTTGCGGATAACACTTGAATCTTTCCGTGCATTCAAGAAACATCGGCTCACTGATTTCGATTCCGTGAATCTCGTTTCCGAGTTCAGCGAATGGCGCAATGCTTCCGCCAGTACTGCAACCGAGGTCAACGATGACATCATCTTTGCTTCTGATTTGCTTCTTTCCGATTTCGCCGACAAGATATCTCATCGTGTAATAATCGGGAATTGATCTGACGAGCATGTCATCAAAGCAACTTGTCACTTCGCTGTCAAAACTCCACTTGTCTTTCTTGTTCACTGTATCTTGCATAATATCTCCTTTTCGACTGTCTTTGCAATGTGTGACATCATAATCGGTGGGACCATTCTTCCGAGCCGTTCCCACTGCTGTTCATAGTTGCCAGTGAGAATGAAGTCATCGGGAATGCTTGTGATTCTCTTCAACTCTGCGATTGTCAGTTTTCTGTCGTGCAGAGGGTGACAGTTGCCCGATGCGTGTGCTTTGCCGTTGCTCTGACAGATTGTCGAACAAGGCTGATGCAGACTCTCTCTGACAAGATTGAAATAACTTCCGTTGGCATACTTCGAGCCTGCTGTCGGCTTCAGCGGATTCTTCGGAATCTTCTTCAGTATCTCGCCCCACTTCTTTTCTCTTGCTTGCGCTTCAAGTCTCGCAGTCTCGCTCTCATCGTTCACAATGCCGTCAAATGCATCTGCGAGAGTGTAATAGTACGAAAGCGGCTTCGGAAATGTCGGATGCACATCAAACTTTTCTGCAAGGTCCTTTCTGACACCGCAGAAGATAACTCTCTGCCTTGCTTGCGGAACACCGAGAAACATTCCATTCAAGAGACTTGCTTTCACTTCATATCCGCATGATTTCAACTCTTGCAGAATCTGCTTGAAATATCCTTTTGCTGTTCCTTTGATGAGTCCACTCACATTTTCCGCAATAAAGGTTTTCGGTTGCAATTCCCTCAATAGCCTTGTATATTCAAAGAACAAGTCATCAACTCGTTGAGTCTTGCCATCACTATATTGCTTCTGTTTTCCCCATCCTGCTTCTCGGCTCCCTGCCGTACTGAAAGCGCAACAAGGCGGAGAGCCGTCAAAGATGTCAATCTCACCCCTCTGCAATCCGATTGCATTGAGAATGTCATCACCAGTCACAGTGCGAATGTCTCGACAGTCAAGAAATGACTTCGGGTGATTCGCTTTATATGTTCGCTGTGCTTCTTCGACAAATTCGTTTGCATAAAGCACATGAAAGTTTGCCATGCGATAACCTAAACAAGAGCCACCGCCACCGCTAAAGGTTGAAACAACATTGAAGCCGTTCCATTGCAAGTCAGAGATTTCTTTCATGCTCGGCACTTTGTATTTCGGTTTCATCTTCAATCACCCCCACTCATAGCCACACATCGGGCATTTGTGTTTCGTCTCGATGTCTTCGCCGTATTCTGCAAATTCTTCAGGCACTTCTTTTGTTGGAATCGTTTCGTCTGCTTCTCCGAAGCCATAGTCAAACATGTCGAATTCTATTTCTCGAAGTTCTGCGAGTTCTTCGTTCAGTTTCTCGAAATCCCACTCTGCAAATTCGCTCGTCTTATTGTCTGCAAGTCGAAATGCTTTGACTTGCGCTTCGGTCAGATCGTCAGCAATGATGCAAGGCACAGTCTGCAAGCCGAGTCTTTCTGCCGCTTTTCTGCGTGTATGTCCTGCGATGATGACATTGTTCTTGTCAATCACAATCGGCACTTTGAAATTAAACTGCTTGATTGATTCCGCTACCTTGCCAATAGCCGCTTCATTATGACGAGGGTTATTTTCATAATCTTTCAACTCGTCAAGTCTCTTGTAAACAATTTTTAATTCACTCATATTTCCACCTATATCCTCCCGCAGTTTTCCTGCCGTATTTGTTTTTACACACTGCTGTGATTTTGCCGTGTGCGATGTTGTATTTCTGTTCTGCTTCTTTTATCGTGTCAAACACTTCGCCAGTGTCAACACAGACAACTCGTCTTGCATTCGGGTGCTTGTTGCCGTCATACAATCCTTTTTTCAAGAGAGACATCTTCTGTCTGCTTTCCTCTGTGTGATGCTTTCCAAAGAAGTGATTCTTCTCGCCTTTGTGCGATTCGCTCATCTTGAGCAGTGTCGCATCGTTGAAATCTCCGATGCCTCCGCCGAGAGAAAGATTGTACCCTTTTTCACTGTTTGCGCTATCGTAAAAAGCAATCCAGTGTTTTTCTTTCGCATTTGCTTCTTCTCTGTCAATCGCACTGTCTATCTGCACAATCGAGAAGTTTTCTTTGCCGTATTTCTGAATTGCCTTTTTTAACAGAGGACACTGTTCAGACGGACAGCAATGCTCTTTCCATCTTCTTTCGATGCTTCTGCTTGTTTGCCCGATATAGACTTTTCCGTTGATGTTGTTCGTGATTTTATAGATTTTCACTCATGCACTCCTTTCTTGCTTGTTCGATTCTGTCTTTCGCTATCTCGAAATATGAGTCATCAAGTTCGATTCCGATGAAGTTTCTCATCGTATTGACACATGCAACACCAGTGCTTCCGCTTCCCATGCAGTTGTCAAGAACAGTCTCACCCTCGTTTGTGTATGTCTTGACAAGATATTCAAGGAGTGCAACTGGCTTTTCTGTTCTGTGCAGTGCAACACTCGGATGCGGTTTTTGAAATTCCAAAATGCTTGTCGGATATTTCAAGCCGTCTTGTTTGCTCTCAACAAAACCATATTCGCCATAATTATTGTTTTTGTTGGCTTTTGGTTTGCCTTTGCTGTGATTCTTTGCGCCTGTCTTCATCTGCGGATTGTAAGTCGGTGCTGTCTTGTAAAACACAGCAATCTGCTCATGCTGTCGCAATGGCATTTTCTTCGCATTCAAAAATCCGCTCGTTAAAGTCTTATTCCAAATCAAATCATACTTGAACAACTTGCGATTGCTATTGACTAAATCAACAAAAAATGCACCTTGCCCGAACAAAACGATTGCGCCGTTCTCTTTTATGATTCTTTCGTACTGCTTCCACAGCGGCTCAAATGGAATCAATCTGTCTTTGCTGTTCTGTGTGACCGCATAGGGCAAATCACACAGAATCATGTCAACAGATTTGTCGGGAATGTCTTTCATCAATTCGAGACAATCTCCATGTCGCAAGTCGATGCTTGCCGCAACCTTTCCGATTGCCGCTTCATTGTGTCGAGGGTTGTTCTCATAGTCAATCAGTTCTTCAATTCGTTTTTCAATGATTTGCATTTTCAATTCTCCTTTTCTTCGATTCTCACAATCACGAAATCTCTCTTGTCATCAATGATGGTGTGATGTATTTGTTTGACATATTTTCGGCTGTCATTCTTGATGACACTGTGCGATTGAAGCACATCAAGAATGAATTTCTGCGCTGACTGTATATTGTCAACATCTCTGCGCTTTGTCTTTTCGTGCCACTCGATGAATATCTCGCAAGGCTTTTCGACTCTGCGCAATTTTCTCTGCAAGAGTGCTATTTTCACATAGTCACCGATGAGAGTCTCGACATCTTTCTTGAATTCTGCGCCCTTGCTCCAATGAGAACGGCAAGCATTCTGATATTGATTCAGAGACGGCAACTGCGCATCAATCAGAAGTTCATTCATTCAATTCACCTCAATACTTTTGAAAGTTATGTTCAAAGACATTCATGTTGAAGTTCGGCTGTTCGATTCGTTCAAATTTGCCATTGTCGATTCTCCGCTCAAATATCAACACATTGTCTTTCGGGTACATCAAGCCGTTATATTCGGGATATTGCTTCAATATCTTTTTCGCAATCGAGGTGAGCGGCAGAATGTATCTGAACATCAAGCCATTGATTTTGTCGATTCCCTTGTGCTTGCAGAATTCATCAGTGAGCCAAAATACTTTCTTTTTCCCCTCGAAAACAGCATTTTCTTCGCAGAGTTGCTTTGCACTTCGTGGGTGTATCTTCTCGCCTGTGCGTTTGTCCATATATACACTTGTTTTGAATTTGCCTATATAGACAAAATTGCTTGCTTGGTACACATATCCGCATTTGCCCATGATGCCATCTGCGAGAGTGTATAGAAACATCGTGCTTGTGTTTGCTTTCAGCCACTTCACAACTTCTTTGATTGCCATGCTTCCAAAGTTGCTATTGTTGCATTTTGGCAAGAAACACATTTTCCCTATTTCAAGATAATTTTCAGAAATCATGTTGTGATTGTAAAAAATCTTTTTTATAGTTTGAAGTGGCTGTGTTCCCCAACCTAAAGTGATGACACCTTGCAATTCCTCGTCTGCATAAATGCCCAAATAGTATTTTGTCAATCTCGGCAAGATTTTCGAGTAGTGGTATTGATGCACAAATTGAATTGCTGTCTCTTTTTCTATTTCAACAATCTTCATTGTCACACTCCTCTCTTTCAAGTGCCGATTCGACACATTGAACACCGAAAAGTTTTTGCGTTTCTTGCCACATTTCAGAAAACCAATTTCGCCATTTTTTGCATGTAGAATACCTTCCGCTTCTCTCGCAAGCCTTGTCTTTTTTGCATTCACTGCAAGGATGTTTTGTTTTCACATCGTTCACCTCTTCTCGATTTTGTCAAGTGAGACAATCGTCACACTGTGATTGTTCTTGTCAAGCAATTCGCCCGACACCATGATTCTGCCGTCTCTCTCTCGATATATCACAGCATTCACGCATCTGTATTCAATGCCATGTGCTGACACTGGATATTTCTTGAGCAGAGCGTCTTTGATTTCTTCTGCTGTCATATTCCCAATATTTCCGAATACTCGCTGAAAGAGTCTTTCAGAATCTTTCTGCGGCGGTCTTCGCCTTTCACTTCAATCGGCACACACATCTCAAGCAATCGACTGAAAATGCGCTGATATGCGATGTCCGCAGGATTCTTGATTGCTTCCGCAGTGAGATTCGATGTGACAATCAACGGCAAGCCTGCTCGGTAGCGGCTGTCAATCACACTGAAAACAATCTCTTGCATGTATTCTGTTTTTCGCTCTGCCGCCAAGTCATCAAGAACGAGAAGCGGATATTTGTTGAAGTCGTGACAAGTGAATTTTCCGTCAAAGATTCCTTGCGCAATGTCAGAGAATCTTGTCATCATGCAGGGAATGCCTTTGTCAATCAGCGCATTTGCGATGCAAGCGGCGGCGAATGTCTTGCCGTTCCCGACTGTACCGAACAGCAGAAGTCCTTTTCCGTCTTCAAGCATCTTGCTGAAGTTCTCGACATAGTTCTTTGCGATTCTGATGATCTGACTGCTTTCTCCGTCATCGTGTTCAAAAGTCCAGTCTTTCATCTCTGCTTCGGGAAAGCCAACTCTGCGCATCTCTTTCACTTCTTTTTCAAATGCGATGCGCTTGCGCTCTGCTTCTTCTCTGTCTCGCTTCTCGACAGCGCACTTGCAAAGGCACATCGGAGTTCTCATCTTGTCAAGAATGAACACTCTGCACTGCTTCGGTGTGTGACACTTGCCGCAGACAAGAAGTCCGTCTTCGCCGGCA
Organism: Acutalibacteraceae bacterium; assembly: GCA_045656845.1. GTDB lineage: Bacteria > Bacillota > Clostridia > Oscillospirales > Acutalibacteraceae > CAG-488. The sequence continues at coordinate 11,821 of JAZORX010000096.1, forward strand.
TAGTCACCTTGCTCTGCTTTGATGCTCTCTGCGGCGGCTTTCTCGATGTTGTCGATTGCTTTCATCACACTCATTTTTTCACCTCTTCGAATCTCTCGCACGGAATGTGCGTTTGCTTGTGAAAGACTTGCTTCGGGAATTCGCACCAAACAAAGTGACGGCATTCTGTGCATTCTCTGAATTGCATCTTTTCGCAGTTCGGGCAGACTTGTCTTCCCTCGGGAATCACTGCATCACAGAACACACACTTTTCTTCTTGCGCCATCGTCATTCCCCCTCTCAAAAGATGTCATCAAGGTCACTTGATGCATTCTGCTTGACTGCGATGTTTCCGCTTGCTTTGCTTGAATTCGTGCTATTTCTCTCCCATGTGCGCACAGCGGCTCTCCAGTCTTTCATTTTGTTTTTGCCTACAAGCCAGCCATTTGCTGTGTAATAGTCAACGAATCTCTGTGCATCGACACTGTTCTTGCGCTCTGCGCAGTATGCTTTGACCTCTTCGACAGTTGGCGGTGTGAATCGTGTTGTGCGTGCTTTCGCTTGCGAAACACAATCATTCTCTTTCTCTTTTTCTTTTTCTTTCTCTTCTTCTATATCTGTGCCTTGACTGTCATTGACATTTTCTTGACTGTCATTGACAGATGGAAGAAGTTTTCTTCTCGCTCTCGATTTCTGTTGAGCAATTCTGTTGTATTCCCTCAATTCTGCAAGTTTGCTTGCGTTCTGATGCTTCTCCCAATTCGCAATGCAGATTGTGCCGTCAATGATTTCAATCATTGCAAATTGCTCGAATGTTTTCAGCGCAAGTCTGACTGTGTTGACTGGTCTTCTGAAGACTGTTGCAAGCATCTCGTCTGTATATGCGATTTTGTCATTCAGCATCAGCAAGCCATCTCGATTCTGTTTCCCTGCGAGACAGAGCAGTTTGAACCATATCACAATGATGCTGTCTGCTTCGGGCATCGATTCAATCAAGACAGTCTTTTCGTCATCAAAAACATCTGTGACAATCTTTATCCATTTAACTTCAGCCATCAGATCACCTCTTCTTCTGTTTCTTCTTCGACTTCTCGCCTGCACTTCTCGATGATGCGCTCTGCATTGTCACAAGACAGCATCTTCCCATATTTACTCCGAAAGAATCGTTCGCATTCTCTCTTTCTCTTAAAATACCGAATGTCCGTCTTGCCGTCTCTGATTGCTTTCAATGCTCTCTTGTAGTCTTTCATTGCCTGCAAGACTATTGCGGCGGCGAGGTCATAATATCCATTGATGTATCCGTTCATGTGTTCCCTTTCTGCGTGTTGCAACACCGCTTCTCGCCGTTTTTATGCTTCAGTCGGGCAAATACTGCGGTCAATCAACTCATGCGCTTTACAGCCGTAAATTTCGGCTAATTTGCGCAACTGATATTCAGTCGGCAAACAGATGCTGTTTTCCATCTTTGAAAGCAGAAACTTGTCAAGACCGATGTCGTTGACTCTCTTGCAGACTTCAGTCTGCGTCAAGCCGCATCTCTCTCGAATCACTCGCATGTTATTGATGAGACTGAATTGCTCGTCATTCTCGTTTAAGACTCGATTGATTTTCTTGACTGGTGCGAAAATGCTTCGCCCTTTTGCAAGACACTCTCTCTTGTATGCTTTCATTTCCGCTTTGTCATCAGTGCGGTAGAATCCTCTGCTTCTCGCCGATCTGATGAGAATGAAATCATCTCCGCTGTCATACAGACTCAACTCATGCAGGATGCTTCTTGCTCTTCTTTCGGTGACATTCCATCTGATGCGCAAGTCGTGATAGGTCAGTGCATTCTCTCTCCCGATGGGAATTGCTCTCCAGTACATTTCAAGTGAGCATTCTTTCATAGTGCAAAAGCCCCTTTCAAGATTTTGATTGCTCTCTTTCTCTCGCTCTCGCTGTCAAAGCAGAGATTCAAGTCTTGGTCAACTTTGTACTTGATGCCGAAATCGTCAAGAATCTTTCGTCTCTCTGCCGTTGCAAAAATCTCTTTCATGCTCATTCTCCTTTCATTGCATTTGTTGCTTTGCCATTTTCGTCAATGATGACTGTGTTGGTTTTTGAAATGTCAATCGAATGTGTTGATGCGTTCAATGTTGAGTCTTTTCTTCCGATTGCTGTAAATGTCAAAACCTCTGCATAATCTTCATGAATTTTGATTGTGATAACTTTCATTTTTGCTCCTTTCATTTTCCGCTTGAGCCGAATCCGTTGCTTCCTCGCTCTGTGTCTTCGAGAGTGTCAACAAGTTCGAGAGTCGGTGTCAGAATCGGCAGAATGACAAGTTGCGTGATTTTGTCTCCTGCGCTGACAGTGTAGTCTTCATCACTGTTGTTGTAGAGTTTCGCTTTGATGCTTCCAGTGTAGCCGACATCAATCACGCCTTCGCTTGTGATGCCATGATTGACATTGAGTCCGCTTTTGCTCTTGAGCATTCCGACAGTGCCTTTCAGCAGTTCGACATGCACACCAGTGTCAAATACCTCGCTTTTTCCTGCGTGAATCGTCTGTTTCATGCGCTCTTGTGGGCATCTTTGCGCCGTTGTCAAGTTTGATTCTCATTTTCTTTCTCACTTTCAGAACGGCAAGTCATCTGTCTCGGTGACATCCTCAAACTGCGGTGCAGATGCTTCAGATGATGCATGCTGTTCAGCAGATGCGCCGTCACTCTTTGAATCCACGAAGCACACTTCATCTGCGATGACTTCTGTTGCATATCTCTTTTGTCCGTTTTTGTCAGTCCACTCTCTCTTCTGAAGAGTGCCGACAATGCAGATTGAAGATCCTTTGCGAAAATACTTGCAGATGAATTCAGCCGTCTGTCTCCATGCGACACAATCGATGAAGTCAGTCTTGCTGTCTGCGCCCTTGCGATTGACTGCGATGCTGAATGCAGTCACAGACAATCCGCTCGGTGTCTGCTTGAGTTCGCAGTCTGCTGTGAGTCTGCCGCCGATGATGACTTTGTTGAAATTGAAGTTTGCCATTGTTTTTTTCTCCTTGTTATAAATAATTTTTATAAAATATCTTTCTGAAGTCTTCTTCTGTCCAGTTGTAGTGCTTCATTGCTTCCATCTGCGCCATCCGTTGCAGTCTGCGATTGATTTTCGCATTCGCATGCACAGAGTTCTCACCGAAGATGTGACATCTGTTGTGATGCAGATAAACTGTCAAGCCGTACTTTTCAGACTTGCTTCGCATCGCACCGCCGAAGATGTGGTGCTTGTCAAGCGGCTCGATATATCCTACCATGCCGCAGAGAAAGCATCTTGTCTTGTCTTGCTGAATGATGCTTTCAGCCATTCTTTGCACCTCTTCTCTGCTTCATATAGATGCCAGTGTCAATCTGCTGAAATGCTCTCTTGTATGCGTATGCGCAAGCCTGCGCAATTCCCTCTGCGCCCTCATGAATGATGTGTGCGTGTCCTCGACAGACTTCAGTCTTCAGATAATCATCAATCTCATAGATGATGCCGATGACAACATTGTCTGCGATTTGAGTCTCGACTTGATATTCCTTTTGCTTGCGGAACGGCTCAAGTTCGTCAGCCTTGCGCATGTGTGTTCTGCAGTTGCTGTCATCGGGCTTGACGATGTAGATGAAGCACTCCTTTGCTTCGGAGTACATCTTGTCAACGATGACTCCGCTTTCTCCAGTTGCCAACTCGACAACTCTGTCATTGATATTGAATTCCATTTTCATTTCCTTTCTTCGCCTTCCCACAGCGATTTCAATTTTTCAATCATTTCGGGAGTTTCCGTCTGAATGCCGAGAGCCTTGCAGTCTTGAATGATGTTGTCAAGAAGCAGTGACATCTGCTTGCTGTCATAGACACTTGAGCCATAGTAGAGAATGACATTCGTGCATCCGTCAAGTTTGCTCGGAAAAGTGTCTGTCTGCCAGCCGATGCCGTTTCTGCGCCAACCTTCGCAGAGTCTCTCGACTGCTTCGTTCTTTACGCAGACAATCTCTGAATTGCCGCCGATGCTCTTGATTGCTTCTCGGTAGACCTCTTCCTTTGTGACACTCTGATTCTCGGCAATCTTGTCAATCAACACCCATGCATATGCATTCGCATCGAGTGACCGCTTTGCTCTGTATTTCTTGAGTTCGATTGACAGAATCTCGATGTCCTTCAGATCGTCATATCCTTGCAAGAAGTCATTCTTCTCATTGACTGCAAGTGTGACTTTCGGGATTCCAGTGACAAAGTCAACACTTGCATCAACAATCTTGCCAGTCAACTTCATTGCGCTTTCGCCTTCTTGATTTCTGCTTCAATCAGTGCGATTGCTTCTTTGATTCTTGCATCTGTCTTCTCGCCGTTTGCAAGCCACTTGATATAGTCAACATCAGTCTTCCATATCTCTTTCAGAGTCTTTCCGCTGTGCTTGCCGAATGTGATTTCATATTCGAGTGCGGTTTCGTATGTAAGCGGCTCATCTTCTGTCGGTGTGTCTGAATAACTTCCATCTGTGTCTTTGTCTCCGTTGATTCCGAGAGCCGAGTTGAGCGAATATCTGCGAAGATATGTGATGCACACACCAGTTGCCTGACCTTCTGTGAGAATCTTCTTTCCGCTACTGTTTGTAGGAATCACGATGTCGCAAAAGACATAATCACTTTCGATGAATTCTCCGCTTTCGTGAACGAGTACAGTGCAGACACCGACTTGTCCGTTCTCGTTGCTCTTGATAGACTGATAGACTGAAATTCCGTGCTTCGAGCAAATCGGTCTCACATAGTCTTGAAGAGTGTCTTCGAGATTCGCATATTTTGGCGCACCCTGCACACCCTTGTTGATTTGATTCTTGATAGGATTTTTTATCTCCGCTTGCACTTTCGCAAGTGCCGCCGCAATGTTCGCGAGTGATTCTGAATATCTCATTTTTTCTCCTTTCAAACTTCAACAAACTCGCCGTCAACCAGTTTGTAGTATGTATCTTCTTTTATGCGTTCGCCGTCAATCTTCTCGGTCTTGACACAAATCGGGATATGTGCTTTCCCTTCTTCTGAATATTTCCATTCAGAAAGAGTTATCCAAGAGCCGATTTTGCCTTTCGCAATAGAATTGTGTCCTGCGCAACAAATGACTGCGTGTTTGCCCTCGCTGTTGATTCGTGCAGAGCCACCGCTTGAGCCGATTCGTGCAGAGTAACCGCTTGAGCCGATTTGTGCAGAGTAACCGCTTGAGCCGATTCTCAACTTTTTTGTGCAGTATTTCTCATTGTCATTCGTCTTGCATTCGTCAAGTGCTTCGACTTCTGCAAACTCTGACATGTTTCCGTTCGCATCGACAAGCGGATAATATTTCATGACATCAAGCGGCTTCTCGCAGAAGTGCATGCCGCTGTTACAAATCTCTGCTTTTTCTTCTTCAAACACAGTATTTTCCGCATACTGCTTGCCTCTGCAAACGAGTCCTTTTTCAAATGCTTTGTAGCCTTTCATATTCCTTTTTCCTTTCTTGCCGCACAACAGTCTGCGCAGTGCGGCTTTGCGCTGTTCGTGATTGCAAAGTTGCACCCATCGACATAGTAGAATGCTTGAGCAGGAGTCAATCGCTTGCCGCATACACAGCACACAGTCTCGCCGCTTCGCTTGCTCCGCTTCGGGTACATCATCTTTCCGACTCTCTTCACTTGATTTGAATGTTTTGATTGATGCGCAATTCTGCGCCTACGACTTCAGCACCGTCTTTCAATGCTTTCTTGATTTCTGTCTTGTTTGCTTTCGGCTCTGAATATGTCAGCAAGTCATCTCTGTGCATCTGCGCCCACTTGATGAACACATCATCAACAATCTCGACAGTCTCGCTCTTGCGAAATGTGATGCGATTTCTCGCAGTCTCAATCTTGTAAATTCCTGCACTCTGAAGAGTCTCGGACAAATATTGCTTGATGCGCTCATGCGCTTTCTCTTTCGCTTTTCTGCGTTCTGCAAGTCTTGCTTCTTCTGCTTTGATTGCGGCGCATTCAGCATCGAGATTCTTCAAGATGCAAGCAATGCTGTCTGCTTTCTCTTCGATGCATGCTGTGATTGATTCAAGTGTGTCTGCAAGTGCTTCTTCGGGAATCTCGTCATTCTCAACCGCTTGCATAAATGCAAGATAATCTTTCGTCAGTTCATACAGTTTCATTTCTTTGCTCCTTTCGATAACAGTGACAGCAGAATGACTGTCACACAGATGATTGCAGTGATTGCGATTGATGTGTTCATTCGTTCGCTCCTTTCAGATCGGTGATGCGCATCGCTTGCGCTTCAATCGTCTTCTCTGCTTCTGCGAGTTTGCGCTTCAAGTCCTCGATTTCGTGTCTCTGCACAAAAATCGTGCATTCCTGCGATGCAAGTTTCTCTTCGATTGCTTTGATGATTCTTTCCATTCCTTTTTCCCCTTTCAAAATTCGATTTCTGTCATCATGTCGTAGACTTCCGCTTTCGGCACATTGTGCGTGACTTCGAGAGTCTTCCAAAATTTCAAAGTGCCGTATCTCTGACCATTCTCGACCGCCGCATATAAACTGCGACTGACACCCAGACTGTCTGCCATTTGCTCTTGCGACATGTCAAGACCGACTCTCCACTGCTTCATTTTGATGCGCTTTGTCATATCATCACCCCCTTTCAAATAGTGCCGATTCGACACAAAAACACTGAAAAAAATATGTTTTTCTTAAATTTTTATTATCTGCCGAAAAACATATCTTTTCCTGCCTATCTCATCAGTGCAAGTCAGCAACCTCTTGCAGACGGCTTTTCAGCCGTTTCGATTGTTCGCCATTTGAATGAATGTCAGTGCGTTCTTCAGAGTTGTGAAGAAGAATTTCTTGCCGTCAACTGCGGCAATGTAGATTCCTTTGATTCTCTTGAGTGTTGTCATTGCTTTGCTCCTTTCTCAATCAGAACATTGTGATTCCCGACACTTCAAGAAGTTCGACAACTTCGGTGTCTTTCTTCGCTCTGTCTTCAGCAAGAGCAATGTCAAATGCAACCTTGTATGCATTGCCGTTCTTGAATTCGGAATCCATGAAAGTCTTTTCAAGGACAACTCTCTTTGTTCTTCTGATGCTCTTTCTCACGATGTAAATCATATTTTTCTTCCTTTCTGCCGAGTTGTGACGGCACTCTTTCGAGTCTGCATTGCCGAGCGCAGATGCGCTCGTCACTCTGCATCTTCAATTGTGTTCCACACCAACTCGTTGACAGTGTAGCCTTGTTTTTCAAGTCTGCGCCTTGCCATCTTCAGCACTGTTGGCATCACTGCGCTTGTTGTGATTGTTATGTGAGTGATTGTTGTGTCATTGACTCTGAATGCAAGTGTGTGCTTCATCTTCTTCATTTCTTTTCCCTTTCCATTTGTTCAATCTTTCACATGTGAGGGCAGAGTTGACTGCCCTCTGTGTTTATGCTATTTCTTCAATACTATTTACGAAAAAACTGCCGTTCCAGTTGCTGACTTGATTCGTGTTGAGTCTCACAAGACCGATTGCTGTTTTGATTGCTCTTTCTTCGCTCTCGGCTTCGACAAATCTTGTCTGCTTTGCGAATCCTACGCACAATGTGATTTTGTAAGTTTTCATTTTGTTGTTTCCTTTCGTTCATACCGAACATCTGTTCGTGTTTTACGAGTATATTATAGCACCCATTTTCTACAAAATCAATACTTTCTGACAAATTTATGTGTCAAAGTGTCACTTTCTCTGTTTTGCACAAATGACCTGTGCATTTTTTGTGCATTTTTATCAACAAAGTGTGCAAAAGTGTGCAAAATGCTTTGCATTGTCGCAAATCTGTGATATTATGATTGAGCAATGTGACATTGAGACACATTCAGAATATATTCCTCGCTTGAGGGAAGTTTGAAAGAGAGGTGACAAATTTGTGAATGATTCAATCGCATCAAAATTGAAGATTCTTCGGAAAGGCAGAAAGTTGACACAAGAGCAACTCGCTTCTGCACTCGGCTTGAATCGTGCTACCATTTCAAACTATGAAATCGGGAGACGGCTTCCGAATCTGAATGATCTGAAGAGATTCGCTGAATTTTACGGAGTCGGGCTTGATTATTTCGGAGTGGTATCAAAAGACGAGATGTTCGACTTGTTGAGCCGTGCGAGAGATGTATTCGAGAGTGATGCAATCTCAAAAGAGCAAAAAGAAGAGATATACAAAGAAATCATGAAGTTATATCTGAATATGTAAAAAAGCACCTTTCACAAGGTGCTTCGTCTCCGCAAAGTGTATTTGACTTTCACATTGTTTTTCTCGCCGTACAGTTTTGCGAGTGTATCAAAAAACAACTGAATATTCATTTTTTTATGCCCCTTTCGAGTCGATTTGACACATCTTATATATACCATTGTACGAATAGACCTAAACCAAAACAATATGAAAAAGGTGGAATTTTAATGAAGAAAGCAACAAGAGCCGCATTGTATGAGAGAGTTTCAACCGATGAGCAATCAAAATTCGGATTCTCAATTCAAAACCAAGTCGAGAGATTGACAAAGTACGCAGAAGAAAATAACTTGCAGATTGTTGAACATTACACAGACGAAGGATATTCCGCAGGAAGCATGAAGAGACCTGCACTGCAAAGAATGCTGAATGAATTGCATCAGTTTGACATCATCATTTTCACCAAACTTGACAGATTCACAAGAAATGTGCTTGATGCAAATGAGATGGTAAAGATTCTCGACAGAGAGGGAGTTGCAATTCGTGCAATCGATGAAGAAGATGTCGACACTACCACAGCAGACGGAATGTTCATGTTCAATCTGAAAGTGTCTCTTGCACAGCGAGAGTTGAAGAAAGGCTCAGAGCGAATCTTGACAGTCTTCGATTATAAAGTGAAGCACGGACAGCCGATTTCGGGCAGTGTAACATTCGGCTACAAGATTGAAGATGTCGGCGGCGCAAAGAGAATTGTCAAGAATGAAGAAGAAGCGCACATTGTCGAGGATATGTTCGACTATTTCTTGAAGCATCAATCAATTCGCCAAACTGCGATTTATATCAATAACAAGTACGATCTGAATTTTGCATATCTCACTTATAACCGCTTTCTGAAGCGCAGAATCTACACTGGTACATACCGAGGAAACACAGAGTATTGTGAGCCGTACATCAGCGAGAAGACCTTTGAGCGAGTGCAAGAAGTAATCAAGAACAACATAAGAGTGCGAAAGAACAACAATGTCTATCTGTTCAGTGGACTCATCACTTGCCCGAAATGCGGAAGAAGATTGACTGGAATCAGTGTTGAAAATAAGTACAAAGTCAAGTATTCATATTACCGATGCGACAGTTCGCAGATGCGACACAAGTGCGATTTCAAATCGCTTCGAGAAGAAGTTGTCGAAGAGTTCATCTTGCAGAACATCAACCGACTTGCGAAAGAATACATCTGCGAAGCATCAGTCGAGATTGACAAAAAGCCAAAACCGAAAATCGACATCAAAGAGATTCAAGAGGAAATCGACTTGCTGAATTATCAATTCAGAAAGAAGCGAATCTCGGTAAAAGAATATGACTATGAATTTGAACAACTCGAAAAGAGACTTGCAGAAGCAAAGAGAGAGATGCCCGAAGAAGCGGATTTGAGTGCGTTGCAATCGTTCTTGAATAGCGGATGGGAGAATGTATACCAAACTCTTGAAATGACCGACAGAAGAGCATTGTTGCGCTCTGTGATAAAGGAGATAGAGATTGACATTGATAGAAACATAGATGTAATATTTTTATAATCATAGTTTGAGTAATTCATCACACCCATTTGGAATGGTATCTACCATTGCGACAGTGTTAATGATTATAAAAGTATTGATATAACGGCATTTTCAAATTCCCCCTGCAAGTTAGTAAAATCTTCTGTCAATAAAAAATGAGTGTACCGCCAAAGATACACTCGTTTTTTACTCCTTATCTTGTGAAGCATTTCTCAATCTTCTTCGCCTTTTCTTTGTTAATTTGTAGGTTACTTTGACATTGTGTTTGTCTCCGTATAGTTTGCCAAGCATATCGAAAAAGTCTTGAAGATTCTTTTTGCTCATTTTATCTTTCATAAAATCAACTCCCGATTTTATGCTTTCCAAATAATCAGAAGATAAACAGAATGCATCAAAAAAAGCAGGGTTTATTTTCCCCTGCTCTTTTCGATGTCTGATCTGATTAAATCTTTTATGTAGGTTTGCTTTTTCGGTTGCTTTTCAATCTGCTCGATGAGTTCTTTTTCTGTCGGGTAGAAATCAATCGTCAGCCGTGTTATGTTCTTTTGGTATTTCTTTCTTGCTATTTTCTGTGCTTCACTCATTCCTCTGCACCGCATTTCAGCAAATTGGGGTTATCGTGTATGTTGCCGATGACTTCTATATATGAATAATTATTATGTACGGACACACCGTAACATCCGCTTGGGTAAAAAAGCCGATATACACCGCCTGTGTAACCTATGTAGTAAATGTTAGTGTCAACATTGTCATATTTTACAATATCGCCCTCAAATATCCTATTCCCCTTCCTATCCATCAATCCCGTGTATTGTCCTACGGTTTCTTTAACAACTCTTTTACCTACCGTAGCGGGGAACATTTCCATAATACAATGTATGTCTTCTTTATCGTTTGAGCGGTTAAGATAAAAGCCCTCAACCCATTCGCCGTTATCGGTGCGCTTTCCTCTGAATAAAAGTTCTCTCATTCAATCTTTCCTCTTTCTACAAGTTGACCGTTTTCGATCTTGTCCTCAAGATCGGCAAGGCGGTTTAGCAATTCTTTTTCAAGGTCGCACCACTCGCATCTTTTGAAGATGGGATTGCACTTTTTTTCACACTCAATATGAATAACACAGGGATGAGCCCCAGCCTTGCATCGTTTACTTATTCTCTTGTATTCCATACTTTTCTCCTTTACACTTATCTGCCTATCACATTAGTAACAAGCGGCTGACCAAAAAACCAATGTACCCTTTTCGTAAAAGAGTCAATCACCTGTTCTTCGTCAATGCTGTTGTCATCAAGCGGTGCATATATTAGCTCCGCCCATTCAACTTTGTTGCCGACTTGCCTTAACTCGTTGAATATCTTTCGCGCTTTCTTTTCGGTCATCCATTCCGTGCAACCTCTCGCCCCGTCTGCGGTTTCATAAACCACCTTGTAATCTTCCATAATTGCTCCTTTCCGCGCCTTTGGGGATTCGCTTTCCTGTTTCAATATTACTTTATTTCTGCGTATGCTTTGGCATCCTTAGCCGTTTTGAAATGCGCCGCAATAATGTTGTCGTTTTCATCAAGCAACGCCCACCAGTAACCACGCTTTCCGTTTAATTCAAACCATTTCGGATTGTAAAAACTCATATCCGCTATCTTTAATCTTCCGTCCTCGCTAATATATGGTTTATTCTGTCCGAAAGCCGTTTTACGTGTCCATTTCATTTTTCTTTTTACCTTTCGTTCTTCGGGGTGTTCCCTCTTCGTTGTATATATTATAACACACGGGGGGGTAAAATGTCAAGAATATTCTGACAATTTATGAGTAAAAAAATGCACAAACTTTTGCAGTTGTTTTTGTGCAATATTGATATTTTAGTATTTTTTGATTATAGTAAATATGCAGACCCATTTGGGACTGTTGCTTTACTATAATTAAAAGTATGGCTGTGCAAGAGATGACTCTTGCGCAGTCTTTTTGATTTCAAGATTCTTCATAAAGTTCGATGATGAGTTCCATCACCTCGACTTTATCAAGCGGATTCTCAAGTGTTCTGACAACTTCATGCCATTCGACTTGTTCTTCCTCGATGCGATTTGCATTGAATGCATCAACCGCCCGACTCAACTTTTCAAAAAGAATTACCATACTTTTCACCACCTATTCAATTATGCAAACTATAACACATTTTGAACAAAGAAAAAAGCGGAGAGATGTTCTCCGCTTTTTTATCACATCGAGTATTGATAAAAATCGTCACAGATGTTTTTGACTCGGCTTGCTCTTCGCAATCGTTCCTCTGATTTCTGCTATTCCTGCGACAACAATCATCGGGAGTGCGCTCACAAGGTCTGTGCATCGTAACTCGCCGCCGCCTACCCACTGCAAAAGCGAATTCGTCTGATAGAATCCCGACCTTGCGAGAGTGGGAACATTCACGCCGTTCAAGATTGACACAGCATTCGCCGCACTCTGTCCGACAACTGCACTCTGCGCTGAAGATGCGCCAGTGTATGCATAATACTCGCCGCCCTCTACACGAAGCAGATTGTCAGAGTATGTCGAGAAGCAATAACTGTTGTTAGTGACATTTGCAACGGAGCCGAAGCAGTTGACAAAAGTGCCGCCGTTGGCAATCACGCTGTCTTGAGAACAATTCAAGAAGAAGCGGCAATTTTCTGCACGAATTGCTCCGTTCGTTGAAGAAAAGCATTTTACAACAGTTCCTGCCGCCATTTGATTTACATACAAATTTGCGCCTATAATGTGCGCATTGTATCCGTAGAAAACAGTGTTGTAAGTGTTTGCGGCAATAGGCAGACTGATTTCGCCGCATCCGCTGAAATCAAAAACAATTCTTCTGTTTACAACTCCACCAGTGCCAACTTCAAACCATCTGTAAGGATTGGCAGAAGTTCCTGCGCCTGCATAAGCCGCAGAACAGCCGAAATTGCCATACACTCGCACAATCTTGCTTCCGTAGTCTGTGCCGCCGTTTAGCCATGCAGAAGCAATCTGCGACAGTTTGATGTTGTCATCGATGCCGTTGCAGTGATATGTATATTCCGCTTCAGAATTAAGAGCCGAGACAGCATTCTGAAGCGCAGTGATTTCATCTGCGACAGATTCGATGCCAGTGCCGTCAATCGACTTGTAAGCCTTGACGATGATTTCAGTGCCAACAACAAGTGAGCCGCTGAATGTCACGATTGTTCCGTTCAGAGTGTATTCTGTTCCCTGTGTTTCGAGCATTCCGTTGACATAGACTTCGAGAAAACAAGTCTCTGAATCCCACTGCGGAATGTCGAAGTTGACTTTCTGCGATGCTGTCTGAAGCACTGTGCGCCATGTGTACCGCTTGAAAAGAGTCACACTTGACAGAGTGTCTTTCTTCTCGCCAAACCACTCATTGAAATTGTTGTCAAGAGTCTGAAAAAAAGACTCGTTCCCTCTTGTTGAGTACACCCAACCACACAGAGATGCATCGTCTCTTGTGTCTGTCACAGCAATGCTTGTCGCATTCGTTCCGACATAGATGTCAGCAAGCACAAGGTCATGAATGTTCTCTGTGCGAGTCAGAGACGGCTTGACAGGCGAGTTCGATTCAGTGCCTTGTACATAGACGAGAGAAACACTTCTGTCTGCGACCTCTTTGCTCATACGCAAGACAATTCTGTCCCACCGTGCGCCCCCGATGGGTGCGCTGACAGCGGCGAAAGAATGCGGAGAATCGTTGAGATAATAGTGTCCGTTTATCCATGCCCTGCCTGCAGAAACTGTTGCGACCATTCCGCTTGCAGTGACTTTCAGATCATCGTCTGCGCTTCTCAATACTCCGTTGCCGATTACAACTGCGAGATTGTCGCAATAATCGTTTGCGTTGTATCTTCGGTCATATGTGTTGCCGACCTTCAATGCGTTGAAAAATCCGCTTTTCTGTGCCATTTTTTACTCTCCTTGATAGATTGCTTCGACTGAATAGCCGTCTTGGTCTTGATATTCTGTGACTTCTCCGATTCGCACATTCTTGAAGACTCCGATGTCATTGTCTTGCACTGTCACGATGTCACCAAGAAAGACATCTCTGCCAAATTTCCAGTTGCCGTTCGTGATGTCAATGACTCCGTTGAAGTCTTCTGCGACTGTCAGCGCACTCACTGCTTGATGCCCATGTGCTTTCAGCATCGTTGTGTATTCCGCTTCCGTGTATGTCTGTTCCGTCTCGCTCTCGTCTTTGTATTTGCGACTTATGGAAGAAGCATCGACAAAGACTTCCTTGCGCTTGAGTCCGCTTTGAGAGCCTATCAAGACACAGAATCTGTCAATGCCCTCTCCCTCGCCGCCTATCAGAGCAACATTCTTCTCTTGCGTTGTATCGTGTTTGTATTCGCTTGACAGCAGATTGTCAAATTCCTTGCTGAAGACAATCGGCTGATTTCCGTCAGTGTTGTCTGCGCTTCTGTCTGCGCCCTCATAGACGATGTATTGCAGTTTCCTGCCGTTCAGTTTCACAGTCGATGCGATGCCGTATTCTTTCAGCACCGCTTCTGTGTATTCAAGCAGATTCTCGAAAGACACTTGCTTCTGCGCCGCATTTCCGTTCTCGTCAACAATCGTCTTGCTGATTCCTGCGATTGCTCCGAGTTCTAACACTCCGAGACTTCGTGCAGAAATCGCATTGCCATCGACAAGGCTTCTGACATTCGTCTCAACATTCCCACGCAGGATTGTTGCTTTGTTCGATGTTCCCGAAAGAGTGTAGATGATTCTTCGGTCAAGCAGAGACTTTGCAAATCTGCCCGAAATAGTGACCATATTTCCGCTTTCGATGTCATCTGCAATCAGTATTGACTCAATGACACCGACTTCGTCATTGTCGGGTCTTGTGATGTATCTTGCATCTGCGATGATCTGAATCACATCTGACAGACTGACGAAGATTTGAAAGTCACCTACTCCGTAATATACAGAATGCCAAATGACGGACTGCGCTGTGTCGAGTATTCCGATGACCTCAAGATTTTCGTTTCTTGCTTCGACATATTCAATCATTGAATCACCTCAAATATACCGCTGTTTGTATATGAGCGAGAAAGCCATGTTGTCGAGCGCATCATCGTCACTGTTGATTGCGAATCTATTGTCACCAGTTGCCAGTTGCAACCACGAAGAATTCGGCTTGATTTTGTTGAAGATTGATGCTCCGTTCAGAGTCACACTCTTCTTCCCTCGATGAGTTGTGATGACGATTTTGTCACCACTCTGCATGACAACTTTCTTGTCTGCTGTGCCGTAACCGACTCCGAAGAAGTTTCCGTCAGCATCGTAGATGATGGGATTCGTAACAGTCGAAATCGCAATGATGTCAATCTCAAGACCGACAGAGACATCTCCTTCATTGAAGAAGTCTTTTGCTCTCGTTGTGTCATATTCCCCGATGACGATTCCGTCTTCGGGAAAATAAAGCATGTCTGTCGAGTCATCCGTGAAATAGTGCAGACTGATTGCTTCGCTGATTTGCTCGACAACAGAATCGATGTCTTCCCAAAAAGGCTGTTCGCAATGCATCTCGACTTGAAGCACAATGCCATTCGCCCATCTCGGCATCTCGATGCGCTCGACTTTGCCAGTGATTTCGACTGTGCGATTGTTCTGCTCCCACACAAGAGTGCCGTTCTGCTTCAACTTGATGACTCGCAGAATCTTGCGCTTTGCTTCCTCGACATCGACACCGCTTCTGATGTGCAAGTCGAAGATGATTGCTCTCGGCTCTGTTTGCATATTGCTGACAGTGTCACCATCGACACCGCCGATGACATTGCTTGACACAGATGCCGAAGCAAATGTCTGTCCGTCAATGTGAGTCAGATAGAAATCTTCGTTTGCAGAGAGAGAGAGGACATCTCCTCTCTGCGATATGAAATCAAATCTCGCCATTTTAGACACCTACCTTTGCAAGCCGCACTGCCGCAAGCAACTGTTGCTGTGCTTTGTATTTCTCTTTTTGGGAAGTATATGCCTGCTTGAAGTTGTTGTTCACAACGATGTTTCCACCTTGTTCAGAAGCAATCTCTTTTGCAAGTTGCTTTATCCATCCAGTGTTCTTCTCAAGCGGCAACACTGCTTCTTTTCCGTTCTCGCCAATCATCGCAAGAGTTGCTTTGTCAACGATACCACCCTTTGCAAGTTTCGGAATTGTCGGAATGTTGAAGCCGAATTTCTTGCCGCCAATCGCAGGCACCCAATCGGGGACATCAATGCTGATTTTATTGAGTCCTTTTATAAGCGCATTCACACCGCTTATGAGTACATTCACAAAGCCTTTCCAAAAGTTTCTGAATCCCTCGCAGTTTTTCCAAAGCAACATGAATCCTGCCACAAGTGCGGTGACTGCTGTGACCACAAGTCCAATCGGATTTGCTTTCATTGCAGTGTTCAACCCTTGCTGTGCGAGTTTCATCACAGTGATGCCTTTTGAAGCCGCCAAGTCAGTGATTGTCTTGATTTTCGTTGCCGCATTTTGTGCAACAATTGCAGTTGTCAAACCGCCGACAACTGTTGCGATTATCGGGAGATTGTCTTTTATCCACGCAAAGCCTTTTTCTGCCGCAGGAAGTCCAGTGTAAATCAGCCACTGCAATGCTTGAGTCTTCAACTCTGTGAATTTTGTTGTCAACGGCTGAATTGTGTCTGCGAGTTCTGCTTGCTTCTTTTCAAGCGCATTTGTTGCTTCGTTCGCCGCAATGAGTTCTGCATTGTTCTCACGATATGCATCAGCACTCTCACCATATAAGCCAGTGAGAGTCTCTTGAATGAATGCCGCCCTCTCTTCTTCCGTTGACATTGTGCCGAGTTTCTCGTTGAAGTCATCGAGATTCACACCCTGCCATTCGAGAGCATCTGCGAGTACACCTTGCACTTCTCCCATTGAAGCAGTGGCTTGAATTCCCTCTGCGAGTCCTTCTGTCGGAATGCTGTCCCCAAACTTCGCAAATGTACCGGTCAGAATTCGATTCCACTCATCAAGGTCTTGCTCGTCTTTTGCAATCTGTGCAATCAGCATGCTTGCTTCAGTTGCTTTGCCAGTGTCACCGAGTATCGAATAAAGCGAATCATAACTCTTTGCGGCAAGGTCTGCGCCGAGTCCTGCGCTTTCAAAAGCACTGTTCAACTTCGCCATTTCCGACCGATATTCTTTTGTGCTTTCTGCAAGATTCAGCAAAGAGCCGATTGCCGCAACACAAGCACCAGTGAAAGCCGCGATTGCGCCAACTGCGACTTTCCCTGCGCCCTCGAATCCCTCGAAAGATTCAGATGTGTCATCTGTCGCATCTTCGAGTTCTTCAAGAGCATCAGTCTGCTTCTTGAGTTCTGCTTCGTTCTTCCGCAGTGCAGTTGTCTCGTTGTTGATTTTCGTGCGCAGTTCTGTTGCTTGCTTGCTTGTCGGGTCAAGTCCTTCTGCGATGAGTCTGTCATATTCGCTTTGAAGAGCATCGACCTTTTTTCTCTGCAAGTCTGTGACAGAGTTCAACGACTTAATCTTTGCGGAGAGTCCTTCTTCGCTTTCAGTCCAGTCATCAAGTCCTGCGGCGGCGGCTCGAAATTCGCTCTCGCTTTCTCGAATCAATCTGTTCGCTTGCGCAAGTCCTGCTTTCAGATTTGTCGTGTCAATCGCAAAATTTGCACCAAGTCTTGTTTCGTCTGCCATTCTCTCACCACCTTATAACGAAGACCAAAAGTCTCTGTCTCGTTCTTTTTCAGTTCTGTTTGTTGATGTCTCTTTTTCTCCAGTTGCGCCCTTTTCGCTCATGTAGTTGATGAGCATGATGACTTCATCTTTGTCTTGTTTGAATATTTCAAACGGAAGAACATTGAACATCTTGCTCAATTCAAAAGTGAAGTCCATCAACGAGAAGAAGATGCTCTCGGGGCAAGAAGTGTCGTGCTTCTTGCCCTCTATGCGTTTTTTGAGTTTGCGCCCTTGATTTTTTGACCGCCCGAAACGATCTGATTGAAGACACTCATGACATCAGATGAATCTGCGCACATGAGTTCTTCGTTTGTGAGTCCACGAAAGACAGACTTGAGGATGTCACCAACGGCAGAAATTTGCTCGAATGCGCTCTTCTTCTGAAGAGTTTCGGACATCTCTGCCGCTTGAATGAAGACTCCCCAAGAGCAGATGTTTGTGCTGTACTGTTTCACGATTTCATCGTTTTCGCCGTAGATGTTCAATTCAAATTTCGCCATTTTGCAACCTTCCTTCTGTGTCGAATGTTGTTCGCTTAATTATGCAGTGACCTTCTCGCAGATTGTTGCGAGATTGTCGGGAGTGACAACTTGCTCAATCCAAGAAGCATCTGTCTTCAGTGCTGTGTCAGCAGTGTCGATTCTGACAACCTTTCTGTGCTTGCCGTCCTTGAATTTGTGAACGGTAGAATGCGCAGTGAAAGGAAGTGTCGAGCCGTTTGCATCTGTCGTGTTGTCTTTGGTCTTTGTTGCTTCCTCTGCGCCGCCGAAAGATGCCTTCAAAAACCAAAAATATTCGCTTGTTCCGTCTGTATAGTCCTTCTTGCCCGAAATTGCGAAAGTTCTGTTGTGCCAGTCACCATCGTCAAGGATTGCGCCAGTCGCAGAATCGACATCTTTGCCCTCAATCCATGCGATGAAAGCAGAGCGCACAGCGGCTCCGATGAGACTGATTTCGGAAGGTGCTTCCATGCCGACTTCTTCCCACATCGAATTGTCGTAGTAGAAAGGTGTCTTTTCGATAGACTTGCCGATTGTCATCTCGCCAGCAGGGATGAGTTGCTCGGGAGTGCCTTTCATCGTGTATGCTTCGGCAGTGTCTTCGACTTCGCAAATGTAAATGTCAGAAAGACCTTTGAGCAGTCCAAATTTCTTGTTTGTTGTTACACTCATTTTTTTGCTCCTTTTTATTTGATTTCTTCAGTGCAGATGAATTCCATTGCCCAGCCAGTGTGAGACGGCTCGTCACTCGGAATGTCATTGCCTTTGCCTTGTGCGATGAATCCTGCGCTCTTCAGCACTGCTCGAATCTCATTCGGTATAGTGTTGACGAGTGTCGGATTGTTGCTGTAAAAGATGACACTGAATGTCCAGTCAACAGAATGAACATCATTGTCAAAGTGCGAATTGTCTTCGGTAACATTGCACCAAAATGTGATGAAAGAATCGGGATATGTTTCTTCTGGATTGAAACTGCCTTGAAGCATGACTGGAAAGCCAAGTGTTTCAAGTGCGGAAATCAGTTTTTGCTTCATTTGCTCACTCTCTCTAAAATCTTTTCAAGTGTTTCTTTTTGCGCTTTCTTGATTCGCTTGCGTGCTTTCTTTTGCGCTCTGTCAATGAATCCCTTTGCTTCGAGTTTGCCGTGCTTGCTTCTCTTCGGTGTGCCGTAGTTGAGAAAGACAACCTTGAATCCGTCACTCAAGTCATCGGGATTGTATGCGCCTTTCTTATAGCCGACTCTTGCAATCATTGTGTTGCCGTCTTTTTGCAGTTCGGGTGTCGGCATTCTGTCAATCAGATCACTGTCAACACCCGACTTCTGCATTTCAGATTTCAACTCGCTTTGCATGATTTGCGCAGATTGCTTCAAGCAACTTTCAACGGCTCTGTCAGCAGTGCCGCTTGCTTTTTGAATCTGCTCAAGCAGTTCATCGAATCCCGAAAGTTGCAGTTTGATTGCCATGCTCACGCACCGCCTTTGACTCTTCTGACTTTGAATTTCAGAAACTGATTCCGCATCTCGATATTTTCGGGAGTGCCGAGAATCTCGAAGACTGCATTGTCAGACAGTCGCACAAGTCTGCACTCGCTCTTGATGTCGGGATGAAACCAACACACAATCTGCGCAGTGTCCTCAACGATGAGAACATCATTGCTGATTCTCTCCGTACCGCCGAATGTCTTAAAATTGCACTGTATGACGAGATTTGAGTCTCGCCATACTTTTGTGCCGACACCATACGCAGTGTCAATTGTGGGCAGTTGCAACCGCATCGCAGTTGTCATCTGCGCCGCTTCGCTCGGTCTATACATCAGCATCACTCGCCTTCATCGAAAGTTGAATCATGCGCTTGTAGAAGTGTTCGCTGTGCTTCACACCGCCGCTTGAATAATTCCACAAGTCATTGACTCCCAAAGCAATGCAACCGACAGCCGCATTGCTTTCTGCAACAGTTCTTTCGACACCTGCATCAACGAGTTCTTCGATTACTTCGTCAATGTAGAAATACAAAGTCTCATCTTGATATTCTCCAGTGATGCCGAGTGCTGTTTTTACTTTTGCAAGCCGTTCTGCGGCTGTCAGTTGTGTCATGTTATTACCTCGCTTTGTGTTTTAGTTGCGAATCGACTCGTTATGCAGATGCCTTTGTAAGAGTTACAAGAGAGCCGTTGTCAACAACCTTGCCATCGTATGCGGCAACTGCCTTTGTGCGATGGTCTTCGTTGTCCCAATCCTTCTTGTGCTGAATGCCCAAGTCATAGTTGTTGTTGAGGGTGTAGTCCGCAAAGTTGAAGATGAATGCGAAGAGAGTATTTGCGGAAACAGTCTCTGCATAGTTGCCGAGTTTGCTGTTCGTCTGTGCTTCGTAAAGAACAACCTCTCTGCCAAGAAGTGTTCTTTCGGGCTTGCCGTCAATGCCGTAGTTAACACGAGCAATAGGCTGACCGACAGTGTCTACCATGCCGATGAACGACATGAATGTCTTCTTTGTCATGCACCACTTTGCGCTCGACTCATACTGCGCAGGGATTGCGCCCTCTGCGGCACAGAGGTCATCGTAGCCGAGTTTCTTTGCCTTTGCGATTGTGATTGCCTGCCCAGTGGGAACAGTTGCTGTGAGAATACCAGTGGGCATACCAACACCAGTACCCTCAACGATTGCGTATTCAACCGCACGAAGCATCGCAAGAGAAACATTCTTGACGAAGAGTGCTTCAAATGCATGGAGTGCCATCTGCGCAACTTCCTCTGTCATTGCGACCTCGCAACGAAGTTTGAAGTTTGCGAATACGATTGCGGCATCAAGAGTTGCGCCCTTGACAACAGTCGAGCCGAGACCCTCGCCACTCTTGGGAGTACCGCTGACACCGACCCATGTTGCCACGGGCTTCAATGCTTCACGAGGAATCGTCTGCCCTACGGGATAGGCTGTGTGTGTTACAAGTTTGTAGATTGTGCCGACAGACTCAATCTTCTCGATGATCTGATTGAGAAGATTTGTGGGAATAGCAGAAGCAACATTGTCTGCCGCCGTTGTGTTTCCTGCCGCCGCACGAAGTTCCTCTCTGCCGCCGTCTGCGATAAACTTCTTGAAAGCATTGCGATATTCAAGAGTGCTGTGAGCATCGTCAACCTTGACTGCTCTCTGATTCATTGTTGCGAGTACATTCATGTGTCTCTCGTCTCCTTTGTTTGTGTCTTTGTTCTCTTCGGGTGTAGGCTCTGCGGCAGGCTCGTCAACTTCCGCAAGCAATGCTTCGACATCTGCAATTTCTGCGGCGAGCGCCTTGAGAGTTTCGCCGATTGCGGCTCTCTCTTCCTTGCTGTCACTCTCGATGAGTGCGGCATTCAGATTGTTGCGCTGTTCCTGCTTCTGCTGAAGCAACTTTGTGAGTTTTTCTTTCATAGTCTTTCTCCTTTGTATTGTTTGATAAGGTTTGAAATCGTGTAGTCTTTGCGTTGTTCGCTCGATTCAGTCTCCACTGTTCCTTTGAATGCATCCGCAAGTTCAAGGCTTCGAGCATATATTGAAGTACCTTCGTATGCAGGGACATCCACCACTGACACATCGAAGATTCTGTCAAACTGTTTGATGCTTCTTTTCGGAGTCTTGCCTTTTTCCCATGTCTCGCCATCTTTTCTGACAGTGAAAGCAAAAGACATCTTGTCAATCAGTCCTGCTTTGATGCGCTTGTACATGTCAATATTGTCTTGCGTGTCAAGCAGTTCTGCACGAATGAAAAGACCTTTGTCATCTGTCTTGAGTTCAAGAGACTTGTTTCTTGTTCTCGCAAGAATCGGCACTGCATCCGAATGATTGTACTTCAGCGGAACATCTTTCATGTTTGCGCCCTCGAATGCACCTTTCTCGATGCGCTCGAAGAAGCCGAAGTCTTCACTGCCGATGAGAGTTTCATCGTCATACACTGCCGCATATCCCTCGATTATCATCTTGCCGCCGTCTTCGTCTTTGCGATGCTCGATGTTGAAATCAGAGATGTTCGCAAGACGAATCTCTTTGTCATTTTTCTTTTCGCTCATTTTCTCACTCTCCTTTTAACTTGTCAGCAGTTGCAATGAGTGCTTCTTCAATTTCTTCAAACGAATACGGTGTGTATGGTGTTGCGGTTTCACCCAGTTCGATTTGAATATTTGAAATCGTGCAGATTTTACCTTCAATTTGTTGCTCGGTATTATATCCATATAACACAACATAAGAATCAAGCATTTCTTCGGTTAACACTCTTGCAGTGCCGAAAAGCCAAGTTGTGTTTGCTCCGTCCAAATAAATATACTGATGTTCGGACGGGCTGATTGCGGTTAATACATAAGTTTTTCCCGCAACACAGTTCTTGCAGACTGTTCTAAACATTACCATTGTTGGTGCGTGTCCGTATTTATTAGGCGGACACACTATTGACAGATAATTGTCACCGACCTCAGAAATGCTCGGCATAGATGATGTTTTCTGTACATCAAATTGTGAAATGTCAAGCAAATTCTTTCCAACGAGCCAATCGTTCAGAGTTCCGTTTGCAATCGCAAAGAGGATCTCTTCAATGCGCGAATGCGGTGTGCCGCTTGCAGTTTGTCTGTTCTTGATTGCGAGCAACAGTTCTTCAAATCTGCTCATCGGCGCATCTGTGTATGCTGTGCCGTTTGCGATGCTCTTCAAGATTGCTTCTGCTCGACTCAATGCAGGAGCATCGTATGTTTCTCCGTTTCTTATTGCGGAGAGAATGTCAATGATTCTGCTCACTCTTCGCCTTTCTGTGCATCAGCACCATCTGCGACAGTTGTGCTGTCAATCTCGTTGTAACCTCTCGGCATTACATCACCGCCCTCAATTGGAGGATAGCCGAGCAATTCTCTCGCTTCGTTCTTTGTGAAGATTCCTGCAGGGAGTCCAGTCTGCAATGCGGCAATCTTGTTCTCCATCGACATGAATGAAATGTCATTCGGATAGAGAATGATTTCGTTGCCGAAAGATGCTTCTCTGTCGGAGAACATCACCTTGCTCATTGCTTGACCGAGTGACTTGATGTCTGCTTCGAGTGCGTGTTCATAGTAGGCTTCTTTCTGCGCCTTTGTATAGTCACCATTCAAGATTGCAAGCGGTGTTCCGTTTGCTCGAAGAATAGTGTCATAGAAGAATTTGAGAGTTTCAGCATCAACGAGTTTGACATCTCTCGGCATGTGAATGTATTCCGCTTTCAGATCGGTGAACAGAACACCGCTCTTGTTTGCTTTGAGATTCGCTTCAAATTCTTTCTGTGACTTGATTGATTCTTCGTCAGAAAGATATGAATTGAGTCGCATGACTCCGTTGATTTGACAAGAGCATTCAAGTGCTTTCGCAATGCTCTGTGTCAACTGGTCATATCTCTGAAGCATCGTCAGCAGTCCTTCATTGTCATCACTGCCAAACATGCCGCCGCCGAAATAATCGTTGACACCATAGTCTTTGCGCCAGTGAATCACACTGTCAATCGGGAGTGTCGATTCAAATCCGTTTGCAAATTGCATCTTGATGAACATCTTGCCGCTTGCATCTATCAAATACCACACTTGAGACGGCTTCAGCGGATAGAGTGCTGTGAAATATCTCTCGCCGCCTTTTGTGATGTAGTATTCGGGATAAACGAAAGCATTCTTGCTCAACTCTCGCAAGATGACAATCTTCTCAAGAAAGTCTGCTTGTGTCATGAACGGATTCGGTCTCTTCAGCACTCTCGCAACACTGCTGTCTGTGATGACAGTCTGTGTGCCGTTCACTGTGCGAATGTGTCTCGGAGCGAGTTTCTTGAATTCATTTGCCTTGCATCGAATCGACTGCACAATGATGTCACTTGCATATACAGAGTCACCGAATGACGAATAGAAAGGAAGAGTGCCAGTCATTGTCGGCGCAAATGTCAAGCCTTGCTTTGACTCTTTCTTCTTCAAAAAGTTTAAAATGCCCATTCTCTTTTCTCTCACCTCATTTGATATATCTCTGATATTCTGAATTGAATTTCAGCAAAGTCGCATACAAGATGATGAACACGACTGCGCCGTCAATTCGTTTGTTTGCTTGTGACTTCTTGCAGGAATAGTTCTCATGTCCGTCTATATAACAGCAAGCATTGCCGAGACACCACTCATCGACTGGATTGTTTCCGAAATTGATGATGTGATTCTGAAAGTCTCGCTCTGCCCACTTCATCGGAGTTGACATAACTTTCTGATTGATAGGCTCTCGCATCTCTTCGTTCAGATCGTCAATCGCCTTTTCAAACTCTCTTGCATATGCTTTGTCATATCCGCACTTGTAAACAGTGATTCCGTATTGCTTCTTGAGTTGCAGAATATAGTCAACAACTTGAGTCAAGTCGATGATGCTTCCCTTGCAGATTGTCATGAAGCCCTTCTGCGCCCATTCAGCATACCTTGCGCCAGCCGCTTTGTCTGCGCTCTCTGTCAACTTGCTTTCGGGAATCCAATAATGCGAGAAGACATATTTTGTCGAGTCTCCCTCTCGCATGAATAGCAGTTTCAGATTTGTCAAGTCTGTTGTTTGTGAGCAGTCAAGAGCCGCCAAGCAGACACAACCTCTGAAATCTTCGAGACTCTTTTTCTCTTGAATGTATGTGAAATCTTCCGAGCGAAGCCACGATTCAGCAGAGTTCTGCTTGATGTTGAAATCCTTGCAGAGCAGATGCAATCTCTTTGCTTTGTCTGTTCTTGCAATCTCGACATCTCGCCGCAACTTCGACCACTTCTTGACTCCGTATCGCAGAGAGGGATTTGACTTCTCCCACGATGATTCATCTTGCCAAATTTCCGCTTCGCTGTCTTGCTCGAATAGGAACGGCAGAAAATGAATGTCATCGATTTCTCCGTCAATGACTTTCTTCGCCCTCTCGATTTGCTTGTCAAGGTAGCATCCATCTCTGGAGAATCCTTGAGTCGTGCATCCGATGAAAAGCGGGTCATCTTTCGTTGACATTCCTCGCCAACATGCTTCAGCAATCTCGCAGTTGCCGTTCTCTTCATCGACATCGTGACTTTCGTCTTGATATGTCTTTGTGTAGTTGCCGCCGTCTTTGTTTTGTGTCTTGCTTGACATTCTCGACACAATGATGTTCTTCAGATCGTTGCGAATCTCTGTCAAGTTTTGCGAAGTGATTGCTTTCTTCGGGTCAAGTCTGTTCCGCATTCCTGCAATCTCTCGCCAAATGTATTTGCACTGCTTGTCATCGTTTGATGCACAGCAGATTTCAGAGCCGCCCTCACCGATGAACAAATCTGTGTTGCCGTCTGCCGCAAGGAAAGTTGACTTGCCGTTCTTTCTTCCTATCTCAAGCAGTGCTTCAACGAATCTTCGCATCTTCGTGTCAGCCATCTTGAAAGAGTACAGTGCTTCAATGAATGCCAACTGGAACGGCATCAGCACAATCGGCTTGTTGAAATATGGATGCTTGCTTTGCAGACACAGCGACTGCATGAATTTGATGCGCTTGTGCGCCTCTGTCGTGTCATAGACGAATCTGCCGTCTTGCAAGTCTTCAATCAGATTTTGAATCTCTTTCTGAATCCAATATCCTGCGATAACATGCCGACCTTGTATCAAATAGTGATATTCTTCAAGATGCGTGTTCATCATTCAAACTGCTTCAACACATTCAGCAGTTCATCTGCCGCTGTGTTCTCCACTCTGTATAGAATCATCAAGAGAGTCTTGCGCTTTGCATCGACTGCTTGAGAGTATTCACGAATCAACTTTGCCGCAGGAGTCAGCATCTGTCTTTCGGGATTCTTTTTGTCAACTCTGATGAAAGGAAGTTCACGCAGTTCTGCGATTCTGTCAAGGAAAAAGAGATATTCGTCAACAGTGTCGAGCGCAAACTGCTTTTTGTCTTCATCAACATTGTCAAAGAATGCTTTCAGTGTTTTTGCTCTATCCATCAGCATCAATCTCCTTTCAAGCACTTCTGTAATTTGCGAAACATCGGCAAAATTCAAAAATTTCGCCGAAAGTTTTTCAAAAATCTCAATTTTTTGCCGTGTGCGCTAAATGAGAAGTCGGATCGTAGCCATGTC
>JAZORX010000097.1:0-12720 GCA_045656845.1 Acutalibacteraceae bacterium
GCTGATTATACTTTGGAAAAAGCAAACGGTGTTGTCGGCTGTGAAGCAAACCGAGAAATGGAGCGAGAGCTTTCTGCCGCAGCAGTTACAGTTGTTAAGAATGAGAACAATACACTTCCTCTGAAGTTAACAAATACTTCCAAGGTTCTTATGCTTGTTCCTTACAATAATGAGCGTGCACAGACAATCATGGCTTGGAACCGTGCGAAACAAGCAGGTATTATTCCCGAAGGTGCAGAGGTTAAGTATTGCCGTTTCTCCTCAAGTGATGATATTAATGCAATCAAAACAGAACTTGATTGGGCAGACACCATCATTGTTAACAGTGAAGTTTCTTCCACTTCAAGTATGAACGGTAAGCGCTGGCTGTCCGCAATGCCTATTAATGTTTGTGATTATGCAGCAGCTAACAACAAGACAGCTATTGTTATGTCTGTGGATAAGCCCTATGATGTTCAGTCATATTCAAACGCAGATGCTGTTGTTGCCGTATATGGCTGCAAGGGTTCATCAGTAGATCCTGAAGAAGCACTCACTAACGGTATTACAGGTTCTGAAGCTGCATACGGTCCTAATATCATTGCCGGCGTTGAGGTTATTCTCGGCACATTCGCTGCGCAGGGTAAGCTTCCTCTTGATATTCCGGTTTATGATAAGGATTCAAACGTTTATACCAATACTAACGTTTATGAACGCGGCTACGGTCTTACTTATGATGCTGTTCACGTCTGCGTAGGTGTTCTTCAGGACGGCGCAGATGCTGACTGCGAAAACAACGGCTACAAGCCATATTACGAGTGCGAGTGCGGCAAGTGCTATCTTGACGAAAACTGTGAAGAAGAAATTGCAGACATTAACGAATGGAAAGAGGGCGACGGTTTAATCCCCGCACTCAATCACCCCGAAACAACAGACACAGTTGTAACAGAGGCTACCTGCAGCAAGGAAGGTGTTATGGAAACAACCTGCGATATCTGCGGTGACGTTATTGCCACAACTGCTATTGAAAAGCTTCCTCATGCTGAAACTATCGACGTACCCACAACAAAGCCCACCTGCACTGATGCAGGCATTATCGAAACCTTCTGCACAGAATGCGGTGAAAAGACAGCCACAAAGCCCGTTGAGTCCACAGGACACGACGAGGGTATCTGGAAGGTTGATTTCGAAGCAACAGCAGAGCACAACGGTCAGATGACACGTTACTGCACAAAGTGTGATGCAGTGCTTGAAACAAAGACCTTTGAAAAGCACACACATACAGAAGGCTACACAACGACAATCCCCGCAACCTGCACACAGGATGGCGAAAAGGCTACATTCTGCGCTGACTGCGGCACTTGCTACAAGACAGAAGTGATCGAAAAGACAGGTCACGGTGAAACTGTAGAAACAGTTTCTGTTAAGCCCACCTGCACACAGGCAGGCAAAAACGTCAAGTACTGTAAGGATTGCGGCGTTGCAGTAGAAACAGTAGTTGTTGAAGCAACAGACCATGCATGGAGTGCTTACAGCACAAACGCTAACGGCACACACTCAAGAACCTGCTACAACTGCGGTGTTGAGGAAAAAGAAAACTGCACATACACAGCAACTTTAACTGCATCAACCTGCCTTGAAACGGGCTACACAAAGCACGAGTGCGACGTTTGCGGTCACAGCTACATTGACACCGCAACTGAGGCTCTCGGTCACAAGTGGGGCGAGTGGACAGACGACGAAAACGGAACAACTCACACAAGAGAATGTGCCGCTTGCGACGAAACAGAAACTCACGACCACGAGTGGGGCGAATGGACATATAACGAAGACGGCACGTTCTCAGAAGACGGCACAAAGACAAGAGTTTGTGCAATCTGCGGTGCTGAAGAAACTGACACAGCTAACCATACATCCGATATCTGCAGATTCTTCTATCCTATTATCTGCTTCTTCGGTAATATTGTTCACAAGGTACTTTATGCCATTACGCTCGATTGGCTCTTCCCTGAAATAACAATCAAACCCGAGTTTTAATTTAACAGCATAACCCTAAAACGGCGGATTTCTCCGCCGTTTTTTGCACGAAAGTACAATGTATTTACTTCCTCAAAAATGTATAATTAATATGCAGAAATATAAGGAGGCTTATTATGTCGTTATTCGATACTTTAAAAAGACAGGCTGCTCAGGCGGCTCACTCTGCTGCCAATCAGGCAGGACAGGATATTGTTCAGGGTGCAAAGAATGTGGTTTCGGGTATGGGCAATAAAACATATAAGGTAACCTTACAGCAGCTACCCGTTAACCTTTCACAGCTTCAGTCCATGCCTGAGGCTGATCTTAAATCCCCCGAAAAAGCGGCGGCTCTCACTATTGCAGCTCTTTGCGTTTATCCCGTGGATAAAGAGGCCTGCTTTGAAATGCTCAATTTCCTGCACGGTCCCAAGGGGCTGAGTACCTATGATAAGCAGTTTATCGCTGACCGCTTCAGAGATAAGGACTACGTTCCGCGTTCATATTTTGACGGAGCAACTCCCGAACACAACTACGAGCCGAGTGCGCCGTACACGCTTACTTTCTTTGAAAATCCGTACAGCCGTGACAATTTTGACGAGGGTTATATTACCTTACATATCAAGTCGGGTGGTGCTGATTCTGCCCGTCAGGTGAAGCTTCGTACAAAGCCTTCAACAGGCCAGTGGTTCCTCTGTGAACAGTTCCTTCTTGCGGATATCAGAACACCTGCTGCCGCTGATCCGTGGGCATAAGGAGAATAAATGAAAAAGTAATATCGTTTGATCTTGTATCGGTTATTCTTATATGCTGTGGTGATAAAGCAACCACTTCCGACGAAAGTATCACAACTGCAACAACCGAGAATCAGACAAGCGATGCATATTAAACAGAATGGTGTTTCTAATAAAAAGCTCCCGTGGATTTTCCACGGGAGTTGATCTTTTATTTATATCATTTTGAAATATAAAGAGTTGACGCCTTCAGCCAAAACTTTTCAAGCACACAGTCTTTGCTTTCCTGATATATTGCCTTTGTTTCAGCTGCAGTAATATCAAGCTCTGAAAGGTCAGGCTTTATGTTGATATGCGTCCGCTTTGCGTTGGGACAACAGAACAACCGTTTCGACATGATTTGTATGAGGAAACATATCTACGGGTTGTATCTTTTTAACTTTATATCCGTTCTTTATGAGATATTTAAGGTCTCTTTCCTGCGTTTCAGGATTGCAGGAAACATAGACAATTCTTTTCGGATTAAGTGTAACAACGCTTGAAAGAAAAGCTTCGTCGCTGCCTGCACGGGGAGGGTCCATAAAAACGACATCTGCACTCTTGCCGTCAGCAGCCATATTAGTCATAAATTTTCCTGCATCGTCGCAGTAGAATTTAATGTTCTGAGTGTCGTTTCGCCTTGCATTGTTCTTTGCATCAAAAACAGCATCCTTATTAACTTCAACGGCGATAACCTCTTTTGCTTTCTGAGCAGCAATAATTCCGATTGTGCCGATTCCGCAGTAAGCATCGATAACGGTTTCTTCTCCCGTCAGCTCTGCGTAGTCGATAGCTGTGGAATAAAGCTTTTCTGTCTGAACGGGATTTATCTGATAGAAAGATTTTGCCGAAATCCTGAAAACGCAGCCACAGAGGGTGTCTTCAATCGTGCCCTTTCCGTGGAGAACCTTTTCTGTGTCACCGAGGACAAGGCTTGTATGCTCACGATTGATGTTCTGAATTATAGTTGTGATTTCAGGATGCTTTTTCAGAAGCTCTTTAATAAACGCATTCTTGCCCGGAAACATCGGAGTGCCCGTAACGAGAACGACCATAATCTCTCCGCTTGTGAATCCTCTTTTGACGAGAACATGACGAAGGAAGCCGAAGCCTGTATCTTCATTGTAAGGAATCATACGGTAGTGCTTCATCATATTGCGGATGGTAACGATTATTTCGTCAGCCTTCTTATCCTCGAGCCGACACTCATCAATGCATACGATACGGTGTGACTTGGACTGATAAACACCCGAAATAATCTTTCCGCCTCGTGTCATTCCGAACGCTGCCTGAACTTTGTTGCGATAATTATACGGGTTTTCCATCCCGATAATTTCGTTGACACGGCAGAATTTGCCGAGCAGACGGATAACCTTTGCCTGCTTATAGCTCAGCTGCTCAGGATAGCTCATATTCTGAAGCTGACAGCCTCCGCACTTCTTAGCAACGGGGCAGAATTCAGTTTTCTTTTCTGCAGTTGTTTGTTTTTTAGCCATTTGAAACGTCCTTTGGTTTCTTCATTGTAAGTGAAATACGCTTTTTGTTAATGTCAACGGAAATAACCCATACAGTAACAACCTGACCGACCTTGAGAGCCTCTGACGGGTGTTTGATGAATTTATCCGTAATCTGAGAAATGTGAACAAGACCATCCTGATGAACTCCGTTATCAACGAAAGCACCGAAGTCGATAACATTTCGTACAGTGCCCTGAAGCTCCATTCCGGGCTTGAGGTCGTTCATATCCATAACATCTGTTCTGAGCATCGGTGGCGGAAGTTCATCTCTCGGGTCACGGCCGGGTTGCATAAGCTCCTTGATGATGTCGAGCATCGTCGGCACACCGACACCGATTTTTTCAGCGACGGGTTCCTGACCGAGTGCTTCGATTTTCTCTTTGAGTTCGCTGAGATTGCCGTTTGCGGCATCCTTTACTGTGTATCCGCAAAGCTCAAGGAGAGCTTTTGCTGCATCGTAGCTTTCAGGGTGAACGCCTGTGTTGTCAAGCAGGTTTTTGCTCTCAGCAACACGCATAAAGCCTGCACACTGCTCATATGCCTTTGCACCGAGCTTGGGCACTTTCTTTAACTGTGAACGGCTTGTGAAAGCACCGTTCTCTTCACGGAAAGCAACGATATTCTTTGCAACAGTGCTGTTGATACCTGAAACTCTTGTAAGAAGGGAAGGGGATGCTGTGTTGACATCAACACCGACATTGTTAACGGCATCTTCAACAACACCGTTAAGGGCATTGTCAAGCTCCTTCTTTGGCATATCGTGCTGATACTGACCGACTCCGATAGCTTTCGGGTCGATTTTAACAAGCTCTGCCAACGGGTCCTGCAAACGCCTTGCGATTGAAACTGCACTTCGAAGAGAAACATCAAACTGAGGAAATTCCTCAGCTGCAAGCTTTGACGCAGAGTAAACGGAAGCGCCTGCTTCGCTGACAACCATATATGCTGTATCTCCACCGATTTCT
The DNA here is from genome assembly GCA_045656845.1 of Acutalibacteraceae bacterium. Classification (GTDB taxonomy): domain Bacteria; phylum Bacillota; class Clostridia; order Oscillospirales; family Acutalibacteraceae; genus CAG-488. Next base: position 5,251 of record JAZORX010000097.1, read on the forward strand.
TTGAGAAGATTTGCTGTGAAGATTTCAGTTTCTTTGGATGCAGTACCGTTGCCGATTGCGATGATCTGAACACCATAGCGCTTGATCATATTTTTGATAAGCACCTTTGCCTGCTCCTGCTGAGCTGCAGAATGGGTAAGGTAAGCAACTCCCGTGTCAAGTACGCGTCCCGTTGCGTCAACAACGGCAACCTTGCAACCTGTTCTGTATCCGGGGTCAAGGCCGAGAGCGACTTTTCCTTTTACGGGAGGCTGAAGAAGAAGCTCCTTGAGGTTTGAAGAGAAAACCTTGATTGCAGCTGTTGCGGCATTTTCCGTCAGCATTGAACGGATTTCTCTTTCTATTGAAGGATAAATAAGTCTGTCATAAGCGTCTGCTCCTGCATCACGGACGGTATCCGTGCAAAGTGAGCCGCTATCTGAAAGGGTAACGGATGTTATAACATTTGAAGCCTTTACACGGTCAAGCTCAACGCTGACCTTAAGGAAGCCTTCTCTTTCACCACGGTCAATTGCAAGGACTCTGTGTCCTGCGATTTTATCGACAGGCTGAGAAAAATCATAATACTGCTCATAAACGCTCTGGGCAGATTCGTCAGAAGCCTTGACATTTACGATGCCGAGCACTGTGAAAAGGTTGCGGAGTCTGCGGCGAATGTCGGCATTATCGGAAATATCCTCAGCAATGATATCCATTGCACCCTGCAAAGCTGCTTCTGCCGTCGGTACTTCATTTTCTTCGTTTATATAGTCCTCAGCAAGGACGATTGCCGATGGGCTGTCCTGAAGCTGAGCGTAGATTGCCGCTGCGAGAGGTTCAAGTCCTCTTTCACGGGCAACGGATGCTCTTGTTTTTCTCTTTGGCTTGAAGGGACGGTAGATATCTTCAATTTCTGCAAGAGTTGCAGCTTTTTCAAGAGCAGCTGCGATTTCTTCTGTCAGTTTTTCCTGCGCTTCAATAGATGAACGAACCTCCTCGCGACGCTTGTCAAGGTTGCGGAGGTATTCAAGTCTTTCTGAGATTTCACGAAGCGTCTGGTCGTCCAGAGTGCCGTGAGCCTCTTTACGGTAACGGGCAATAAAAGGAATGGTGTTGCCGTCGTCAATAAGGGAAACAACATTTTCTACCTGCCATGTTTTAAGTTTGAATTCGTTGGTAAGTGCTGAAATAATATCCATAGTAACTCCTGTTAAATCGTTTTAAGCTGTCTTATGTCTGCTCCGTCAAACTGAAGAATTGTGTATGAACTGAGAATTCTTGAAGCAATACGGTCGCTGTATGTGTCTTTTAATTCGTCAGGCGTGAGGTTGGTGCTGATGATAGTCGGTTTTTCCTCAAGTCCACGGCAGTTTACAATGTTGTAAAGAGCAGAAACGGTCAGCTGAGTGCTGAATTCGCTGCCGAGGTCGTCAATGATAAGCAGGTCACAGTCGAGGATAGACTGCTCGGTGTTTTCTCCGTCACCTCTGCCGAATTTTTCTCTTTCGAGACGGTTGAAAAGATTCTGCGCCGTCATATAGATAACTCCGTAGCCTGACTCAACAGCTTTTCCTGCAACGGCAAGTGAAAGGTGAGTCTTGCCAAGTCCTGTTTTGCCATAAAGAAGAAGGCTGGGGGAAGAGGAGCTGAAATCGTCTGCATAAGCCTTGCAGTAGCCGAGAACGCTTTCCATTCTCTTTCGTGGGCTGATTCCTGCACCGTCGGGGTAATAATCGAGCTTGAAATTGTCAAAACGGCACTTGTTGACGGGAAGCTTTGAGCAAAGCTTTTCGTATTCAATTGAGCGAAGAAGAAGCTTATAGCACTCGCAGGCGTAGCCACCGATGGATCCTTTGTCCTTGCATTTAGGGCATGTATAATGAACATCGAGCCAATCGGGAGTGAAGCCGTTTGCAACGAGAAGCTGACGGCGTTTTTCCTGAGCGTTGAGGTTGATTGCGGCAAGCTTTTTTATGAAATCTTCGCCACCTTCGCCCATACCGACCGCCTTGATTGTTGCAAGTCCTGCCTGAGCCATCGTATCTTCAATTTCAAGAAGCTCGGGGATTTTATCAACAGCCTCGCTGTGACGCTTTTCTCTCTGATAAAGAGCCTCATCGAGTCTGCGTTTGATTTCACGGTCGGCTCTTTCATATGTATCTTTGCTGAATGCCATAGATTATACCCCCTTTCTGTAAACGGGCAGACTGTCTGCTCTGCGGTTGAATTCTGCCATATCGTAAGATGTATCAGTATCTTTTTTCTTTTGATTTTTTTCTCTGAATGCCTGTTTGTCCTTTTCAACATCCTCAGGCGTTTTAAGTCCTTTTTCGTGCCAGCTCATAAGCACTTTGTTCATATATGCAAAGCTGATTTTTCCTGAACGGTCAAGGGTTTCCTCATAGGCAAGGTAAATCATATCAACAGAAAACTTAAGCTCAACCGACCATGTGTTGAGGTACGCTGACTGGGTTGCTGTTGGTCTTGGGTTCTGAATACCGGCCAGAGAAGCGAATTCCTTCCATACGCCTATGCAGAGGTTGAGCGTTTTGATCTGCTCGTCTGCTTTTTCGATTGTATCAATTTCTTTTTCTCCCCAGGTCTTGCCCACCTTTGCAATGTATGCAAGATTGCTTTTACCGATTGAAACACAATAGCTTATGAGCATATAGATAACCTCGACGGGGAGTCCGTACTGATCGTGCATCATAAGAAGAATACACTGACTGTCGTAGCCGAGTGTTTTACCGAGAAGACATTCAATATCAGAAAACATATGTGCAATCTCGGGCGATTCTGTGCAACGGGCTGCAACCTGCTCATATGTAGGCTTGACGGGAGCAAGCTCGGGCAGCTCCTTTTTCTTCTGCACGGGAGCAGGTGAGGGAGCTTCGGGAAGAGGCATTCTTGCTACTGGAGCTGAATCTGAGTTGATTACACCCCATTCGCAAAGCACTGCCAATGCGTCGCAGACATCACTTTCGTTATAGTTGATTTCCTTGCTGATAATGGCAGGGTCAATCGGTTCGGAAGCGTGCCTGAATATCCAGAGCAGGGTTTTAAGCTGCGAAGCACTTGCGAGTTTTAAATTATTGTCAACAACCTGCGACGGCACAGCAAACATTGATCCGAAAACCGCAGGATTTATAGAATAAGCCATTTTTTCACTGTCCTTAATTTTATTTGGCGCCATAATTCCAAATATCATTATACACTCAATCGGGTCAAAAAGAAACCGAAAAAATCACTTTCTACACGGCAAAAATTTTTATACAACAACTTGTGCCCGAAGCCCGATTTAATCACAAGTCAATTGACAAAACAACAAAAATTGCACAAAACCTGAAATTTTTCAGGTCTTACATTCTGAGATCGCCTGAAAGGGACAGCTTCGTTATGTAACGGTTGAATAATTTTACAGACATTGACTATTATAAAATAATGTGGTACAATATCCCAAATTTTATTTTTTGAAAGGAGTTAATCCATAATGGATGACCTGCCTGGGATTATTATCAAGATAGTTTTACTTTTAGTTCTTATTTTGATAAACGCATTTTTCTCAATGAGTGAGATTGCGATTATATCCCTTAATGATAACAAAATGGAAAAAATGGCTGAGGAAGGCCACAAGAAAGCAAAGAAAATTGTTAAGCTGACATCAAACTCGAGCAGATTTCTCTCTACTATTCAGATTGGTGTAACGCTTGCCGGATTCCTCACATCGGCCAGTGCATCGCAGACCTTTGCGGATATGCTTGTAAATGCGTTGTCGGGTACCGCTGTTGAAAGAACACTTGATGCAAGTGTAATCAGAGGAGCTTCCGTTGTTGTTATCACCCTTATCATGTCTTATTTTTCGCTCGTGTTCGGCGAGCTTGTGCCAAAGAAAATCGGCATGCAGAAGCCTGAAGCTATTTCCTTCAGGGTTGTCGGCATTCTTCTTTTCATTTCAAAGGTTTTCAGTCCCGTTGTAAAGGTGCTTTCTCTTTCAACAAACGGTGTTGTCCGTCTGTTTGGCTTCAATCCGCACGCTGACGAAGAAACCGTTACAGAGGAAGAAATCCGAATGATGGTCGATGTTGGTGGTGAAAAGGGCGTTATTGAAGATGTTCAGAAAGAAATGATTAACAATATCTTCGAGTTTGACGACCTTGACGCAGGAGATATCATGACACACAGAACGGATATGACTGCCGTTGAACTCAACGATCCGATTATGGATGCAGTAAACCTCAGCATTGAACACGGTTATTCGCGTATTCCCGTTTTTGATGACGACCCTGACAACATTGTAGGTATTGTATATATCAAGGATTTGCTCAAATATGTCGGCAAGGATATGCCAGAATCAACGCTTAAGGATGTTATGCGAACTCCGATGTTCGTTCCCGAGTCGAAAATCTGCGGTGATCTCTTCAAGGAGATGACGGCAACAAGAACGCAGATGGCTGTTGTCGTTGATGAATACGGCGGAACGGCAGGTATCGTTACTCTTGAAGATATCGTCGAAGCGATCGTCGGTAATATTCAGGATGAGTACGATAATGAGGATGAAGAATTCTCAAGGATCAACGAAACGACCTTCACAATTGAAGGCATAACGAATATCGATGAAATTGATGAGCTTACGGGTAAAAAATTACCTGAGGGCGATTACGATACCGTTGCAGGTTTCATTATCAGTGAGTTGGGTTATCTTCCTAAGGACGGAGAAATGAATGAGGTTATGTTTGAAAACCTCAAGTTTACGGTTCTTGCAGTTGATAACAGAAGAATCGAAAAAATCCGTGTCGAAATCCTCCCTGAAGAGGAAAAGGAAGAGGATGAAGACGACGATGAAGAGCCGGGCTTCAGACTCCGTAAGGAAAAGCAGAAAGAATAAATCAGAGTGCAGTGGTTCGCTACTGCACTTTTATTTTTGTGTTCACAGTCAATGTGAGATTTGACATAAATGCGTTAATGTGATATTCTGAAAACATAGATTCAAGGAGGGTTATTATGAGAAAACTTCTTTCAGTTTTTATGACGGTAGTCATGGTTTTTTCAGTTTTTGCTTTCAGCATTCCTGAGGTTTTTGCCTATGATGCGAAGGAGTATTATATTGACTCAGTTGCAGGCGATGATTCAGGCAAAGGCACCGTTGACGATCCGTGGAAAACAATCGATAATCTTGGCGGTGTTCCTTTTGGACCGGGCATGAAAATTCTCTTCAAGTGCGGCGGTGTCTACGAATTTGCCGCAACTATGACAGCTTCGGGAACAAAAGAAGAACCCATTGTTATTTCCTCTTACGGTGAAGGTGAAAAGCCTCATCTTACAACGAATGAAAACAAAGAAGTTCTTCAGCTCATAGACTGTAGTTATATAACGGTTTCAAATCTTGAAATAACTGCGCCTAACGGTGGTGGAATCTGGATTGATACTCTCAATCAGACCTCGTACGGAATAACGATTGATAATGTTGAATTTCACGATATTCAGAATTATCATCTTCCTTCAAGAGACAATGCCTCTGCAGGTGCGGCTGCGGCAAGAGCCTGTATTATGGTCAAGGGTCTTCCTGCTCGTTCAAGATATGCTGTGAATGACCTTACGATTACCAATTGTGAGATGTACGATTGCGGTAACGGTATCAACATCTGGGGTTCATGGAATGATGAGCAGAAGCCGTGGTGCGAAGAGGATGAAATTGACCCGATTTACAACACAGGCGTACTTGTGAAGGGTTGTTACTTCCATGATATGGACAGCGAAGCGATAATCGTCGGAATGTGCGACGGTGCACTCGTTACCCATTGCCGTGCAATCAACTGCTGCCAGGGAAGCGGTGTTGACGAGAACGGTGAACCGACTTATTTCACAGCTGCAATGTGGTTCTGGGGAAGTGAAAACAGCACGATTCAGTATTGCGAAATAGCAGGTCAGAAAAACTTCGGCGACGGTATGGCAATCGACTTCGACTCGCATACGAACAACTGCACTTATCAGTATATTTATTCGCACGATAATATGCGCTTTATGTGCAACAACGCAAATTACAGCGGTCAGCATAACAACACCGTAAGATATTGTCTTTCGGTTAATGACGGAGACGGCAGAAGTAAAACAAGCACCCCTGCAGGTGAATACGGATTCAAATTCTATAACAATACAATTATCGGCTGCGGCGAATTCCAGGTAACTCATATTTATGACGGAATTTTTGCAAACAATATTATCATTCCGAAGGATGGCGAAAAGATTTATTTTGAGCTTGATAATATAATCGGATCAGGTACGGTTTACTCAAACAACTGCTACTATAACTGCCCGACTCCGATTTACGAGAAGCTCAGTTCAAAGAATACAGTTCCCGGTTTCGTTGGCGGAGACGATTATTTTGCTTATGAGCTTGTGCTCGGTTCACCTCTTGTGGGTGCAGGTCTGGAAATTGAAGATGATCTTACAACCGATTTCTTCGGAAATGAAATAACAAGCAACAACATCGGCTGCTGTGCCGGTGATGGCGAAGACGGTGAGTATGACCACGAGTGGTTGATCGAAAAAATATTCAGAATTTTCCGTCAGCTTTTCAATATTCTTAAAAGAGAAATCATTTATCTTATTAACGAATTTTAATAGACTAACTGAAAAAATCCCTGTCAGCTGACGGGGATTTTTTTATAAGAAATTATGCAATTTTGTTTCCTGAAAGCTTGAGCTTTCCTACGAAAGGTAACTTTGCAGTGCAAAGGAATGTGTCGTCATCGTAAAAGGTAACAGAAACGGGAATTTCTTTGCCGGGAAAAGCCTCGCATTCGCCAACTGCCGTGAGTGTATCTCCGTCCTCTTCAACATCTTTTACGAAGATTTTAGGAAGCTGCTCACCGACGAGTTCAAACTTGAAATCATATTCTCCGTTAACATCGCTGATGGTAACTCTGCCTGTGCCTCTGAATATCATTGTGTTGATGGGTGCTTCCCAAGTGCCAAGTCCTATCATATCTGAATCTCCTTATCGCTTTTTTATTTAGATTATCATATGCGAAAATTTCTGTCAATATAAATGCACAAAATGGAAGGGGCAAATACCTCGGTTTACTTGACTTTTCTTTTGTAGTGTATTAAAATAAACTTATGTTATTATAGGGTATTTTAGGGCAGTAGGGCCTTTGTTCAGGAAGATAAAGAAATGCCGTCAGGCGGAGGGTGTAAAATGAAACGTATAAATTGGAAGGATATGTTCACAAAGCAAGTGCTAATGGTACTTTACGACATCGTTGCTATAAATATCTCGTATTTTATTGCACAGTTGTTGATGCTTCCTGTTATGGGTGATACCAATGTTTCTTTCTGGGTAAGAGTTTTCGCAGAAAGAGCAATTCCTGTTACAGTCATATTTTTCCTTTTGCTCAATGCCTTCAGGGTGTATTCAAGTATGTGGGAATATGCTGGTATGAGAGAGCTTTCGAATATCTGCACATCTGTTTTCATCGGTGGACTTTCAAG
>JAZORX010000098.1:0-5123 GCA_045656845.1 Acutalibacteraceae bacterium
TTGTTTCAAGGGCGAGAAAAGCACTGAAGCAGGAGCTTGAAAAGGAGGATTTTACTTATGAAGACATATGATGAGATGGCTGAAAATGTTTTTCGCCGTAGAGACGAATATTTATTAAAGAAAAAAGAAACGAGAAAAAAGACGGTGAAGCTGTCGGTTTCCTTTGCGTGTATGGCCCTGGTGTTGTTTGCTGGTCTGGGGTTATGGCAGAAGGGTAGATTTGAAAATAAACCTTTAAATAATACTGAAACAAACGAGCAACTGACAGATAACGCCCAAGGTAAAGAAGAGCAGACGATTGCAGATTCTGTTGTTGTTGGAGATAGGGATTATTACGGACCTGTTACGGACACACCTTATATAAACGGTCTTTGCATTCCTCTCGACGGAGAATGGAATTGCAACGGAGAAAAATTAAAGATGATTGAATCTTACGAGGGTAGCGTTTCATCTGCTTTAGCTTGCTATGCTTTACCTAAGAACGGTGATCAGTTCTTTTCAATTCCCTTGCACGCTGCGTTTGACGCATACGGTGAAACGGACGAGGACACGGGTAAGAAAATTGTTTACAGAGTTGTTGTCCGTGTTTTCGAGGACGGCAAAATGATTATGGGCAAGGAAAATCTTCTTAAGATTGCGGAGAAATTTGGCGAAATGGGATATATTTCAGCGATTGAAATACCAAACGATCAAGATGATCTTGCTGTGTTGACTCTTCATGTTACGGAGGAAGATCTTAAGAATTTCCCTGAGGATAAAGAAAACGGATATTTCTTTTTCCTCTTTAAAGAGGATGATATGGTTGGTTCATGGCCGGAAAAAACAGAGTAAATCCGAATAAAAACAGAGTGCGACAGATTCTTCAGGGAGTCTGTCGCATAATTTTTTAATTTTTAAAAAAAGTATTGACTTTAACGATTAAAAGTGTTACAGTTTAAACCACTAAAGCAAATCTGTTCAAACAGGAGGATTTTTTATGTCAGATTTATTGATTAAAGGCGGAATGTTGGTTGCTTTCTTTGCAGTTATGATTGGTGTTGGCTTTTATTGCCGTAAAAAGTCCACCGATGTTAACGGCTTTGTTCTTGGCGGACGAAGCGTCGGCCCGTGGCTGACTGCTTTTGCTTACGGTACATCATACTTTTCCGCAGTTGTTTTTGTTGGCTATGCAGGCCAGTTCGGCTGGAAATACGGTATTGCTGCAACATGGGCAGGTATAGCGAATGCACTTCTCGGCTCTTTCCTTGCGTGGGCAGTGCTCGGCAGAAGAACCCGTGTTATGACTCAGCATCTTGATTCTGCTACGATGCCTCAGTTTTTTGAATCTCGTTTTAACAGCAGATCGCTCAAGCTGGCGTCTTCGGCAATTATATTCATTTTCCTTATTCCGTACACGGCTTCTCTTTATAACGGTCTGAGCCGTCTTTTCGGAATGGCTTTTAATATTGATTACTCTGTATGTGTTGTTGTTATGGCGATATTTACAGGCGTGTATGTTATCGCAGGCGGATATATGGCAACGGCTATCAATGATTTCATTCAGGGAATTATAATGCTTTTCGGCATCGTAGCTGTTGTTGTTGCCGTTCTTAAAAGCAAGGGTGGATTTATGGCATCTCTTGAAGGACTTGCAGCTGTTTCTGATCCGACAGTTTCAGATGCGCCCGGTGTTTTTGCATCGTTCTTCGGACCCGATCCCGTGAATCTTTTCGCTGTTATGATTCTGACTTCTCTCGGCACATGGGGTCTTCCACAGATGGTTCAGAAGTTCTATGCCATCAAGAGTGAAAAGTCTATCAACAAGGGTATGGTTATTTCAACTATTTTTGCTGCAGTTGTTGCAGGAGGATGCTATTTCCTCGGTGGATTCGGAAGGCTTTTCTCAGACCAGATAGATGTTGAGGCAAACGGTTTTGATTCAATTATTCCTACGATGCTTTCAGGGCTTCCGACCGTTCTTATTGCTATAGTTGTTATACTTGTTCTCTCTGCATCAATGTCTACTCTTTCTTCTCTTGTTCTTACCTCGAGCTCAACACTCACTCTTGACTTTCTCAATGGAACGGTGAAAAAAGATATGTCTGAAAAGCAACAGCTTGGAATTATGAGGGTGCTCATCGTTGTGTTTATTGCGATTTCTGTTGTTATCGCAATTGTTCAGCATAAATCAAATGTAACCTTCATCGCACAGCTTATGGGCGTTTCGTGGGGTGCTCTTGCAGGTGCATTCCTCGCACCTTTCCTTTTCGGTCTTTACTGGAAAAAAACAACAAAGCTAGCTTGCTGGGTAAGCTTCATCTTCTCAACAGTTGTTATGATTGCAAACATTTTCTTCAAGGATTATTTCCCGGAGCTTCTTCGCTCACCGATCAATGCAGGTGCATTCTGTATGGTTGCAGGTCTCGTGATAGTTCCTGTTGTAAGCTTTATTTCAAAAGCACCGGAAAAGAAGCTTGTTGATGATATCTTTTCCTGCTACGACCGTAAGGTTATTGTTAAAGCTAAGGATTCCATTGAAGCAGAAGAATAAAAAGAAAATTCGTATTTTGTGGTATTCTATTGACAAATTATAAAATTCAACTTATACTTAAGGAACAAATGTTCGCTAAGTAGAGGTGCCATATGATAGATGTTTACGACTGCTGTCCCGGGTATAAAAATATAAAATACACTTTGCGCCTGGTTGAACAGGCAGATTGTGACGATTTGTTAAAAGTATATTCTGATGCGAAGTCGCGTCCGTTTTTTAACAGTGATAATTGTTATGGCGATGATTTTTGTTACTCTTCTGTGGAAGAAATGAGAAAGGCTATTGATTTCTGGATTGAAAAATTCAGGTCAAAAGATTTTGTGCGTTGGACGGTTATTGACAATATCGGAAAAGAAGCCATAGGTACAATTGAACTGTTCCACCGAGATGCCGGTGATGCTTTTACAAACTGCGGATTGTTGCGGCTTGATTTAAGGAGTGATTATGAAACAGCAGAAAGGATAGAAGATATTCTTTCTCTTGTTATTGAACCTGCTTTTCACCTGTTTGATTGCGACAAAATTGCAACAAAGGCTGTCCCTGAGGCAGAAGAACGAATATGTGCTTTGAGAAAAATGTGTTTTGAATTGTCAGATAAAAGGTTGATAGGACACGACGGAACAGAGTATGACAACTACTTTGTTTTAAAAAGAACAATCCGGGCGTGGGAGAACCCTGAACCAATAGGAAAAGATGATGAAGATTTCTTTTATAATTTTTTAGAAAAAGAATTGCGATTTTACCCAAGCTCTGAGAAGTCTTCTTGTTGGTTGCCGTTTTCGCTGAACTGTCCGTTCACTGTTTATGATATTTCAAAAATAACTGATGAACAGGTACTTATGCTTTATGAAGCGGTACCGTCTGCGTTTGCTAACTGTTTGCAGAACGGTCATATGATTTATTCCTGTGATTGGCAACATCACTTGTTTTTGTATGATCCGCGTAGACCGGAATTTTGCAGGGGGGACAGAGAATGGTGGCCCGGTGTCAATAGTGAAGGAATAGCCCTTTTTGGTGAACTTTTTCCTGACGGAGATTATTGTTTCCACATTGACAAATATGGAGAGTTCGGATATTTGGCCCATCCGTGGCGAGAGGAAGTATGGGTTTTTGGCGAAAAGCTTTTGAGTGAGATTGATTCAATTCACGAAAAGATAGGGTTTGAGCCTAAGGTTGTATTGGATTGAGTTTATTTTAAATCAAACCTCTTCAAAGGTTGTTTCTTTAATCTTTTTGTCAAAATACTCAGAAGCCTGAAGGTAAACCCTTTTGCCCAGCTCAGCAATTTCCTTGCTGCTCATATTGCAAAGCATTGAGAACTGCTCGCCGATGTTGGTTGCCTCGTCTCCGCCTTTTTTCAAAGCAAGGAGATAGAAGGAAAATGCCGCACCGTCGGAAATATTGGAATAATAACCGTTTTCGTTGGCTTTGAGATATTCATACATTGCCGAGCTTGCAGATTTTGCAAGGGTCTCAACGGAGATTTTACTCTGCAGAGTGTACTCAGCGGTGAAGGTAAGGAGAACTCTCAGCTGATAGAGCAGGGCAGAGGTCATAGCAATACCGCCAAGGTCGAAGTTTCCGTTTTCAGGGGTTGTTTTAGCCATTTCCTGACCGAGGGCGACTGCCTTGCTGTGATTTCCGTTTGCGATGTGAAGCTGAATTTCATCGTTGATGCTCTGAAATTCACTGGCCTCAGCAACTGATTTTTTGACATAGATCTTAATGTCTCTGTCTTCTGTCATCTTTATATCTCCAATACCGAATTATTTTTCTTCAGCAGCAAGCTTCTTCTGCTGACGGCGTATCTTTGCCTTGTAATTCATAAATTCGCTGTAGTTAGCGTCAGGCGTTGTAAACGATGCGAGAGAAACACAGTGCTTGTTGTTTCTGCCTCTGAAGTCGCTTCCACCGATTGCGAGAAGACCGTTTTTCTTTGCGAAAACTGCAAGCTCTGCAGTTGTTTCTTCATCGTGCTGAGGGCACCATACTTCAATTCCGTCGATGCCTGCTTTGATGAGCTTTTCAAGAACGGATGTGCCTTTATACGCACCGGTATATGCAAGAATTGCGATACCGCCTGCGTCGTGAATTGCAGCGATGATCTCTTCAGGCTCTGAAAGCTTCGGACGGACGAGAATGCTGTTTTCTCCACCGTCAGAGAAAAGCTCGTCGTAAAGAGTGCCGTAAAGCTCGGTTGTGATTCCGCTTTCAACAAGAGCTGCCATAATGTGCACGGGATAAACATTTGTTGAACCCTGAGCGCATTTTAAAACAAGGTCTGCAGAAATCGGATATTTCTGTGATGCTTTGATCATCATATACTGTGCTGCGCGTTTTCTTGCGAGAAGGTTTCTGTGGCATATGCCTTCAAGTCGGTCGGGGGAATCACTCATATAGCCGATAATGAAAACTTCTGTTTTGTTCTCGCTGTCGTAAGAGGAAATCTCCACGCCGGGGATGACCTTGATGCCATGGCGTTCACCAATGAGCTTAGCTCTGATAGTTCCTGCAAGGCAGTCACGGTCCGTAATAGCAAGGGCTTCAACGCCGCGCTTCTGGGCCAGTAAAATGATGTCGTCGATACCCATTG
>JAZORX010000099.1:0-5156 GCA_045656845.1 Acutalibacteraceae bacterium
AATGTCTGTGCCATTTCAACAGCCTTTGCCTTGTCGAAGTTTTTATAGAAATCTGCCATATAGTTGATTGCCTGCTTCGGTGTCATCCACGGTGCAAGATAATTTCTTTCGGGAAGGTATGCAACAACCTTCTTTGACTCCACACCGGGAGCATTACCGTTAACACGGATTTCACCCTCATAGTCATTAATAAGACCTACGATTGATTTGATCATCGACGACTTACCGCAGCCGTTCGGTCCGAGAAGACCGACAATCTGTCCCTGCGGAATATCAAACGAAATTCCTTTAAGAACCTCGTGAGAGCCGTAGCTCTTTCTGAGGTTTCTGATTTGTAATAAGGCATTTGCCATTATTATTTCCTCCAATTAATCTTCTGACATTCTTGCTTCTTTAATCATTTCATCCGTTATTTTTGATTCACCGTGTTTAACAAACAACAGGAAGAAGATTGCAAAAGCAAACATAATCGGGCTGTAATAGAACAGCGACATATAAGTTCCTGCAAACATTCTGATGAAACCGTAAACAATCGGAGCTGCGATCTGTGCGGAGAATGTAGCTGTGTAATAATAACCTGTGAATGTTCCGACCTTTGCAACACCGCCGATATCAAGAACAAGCGGAAGTGTATTAACAGTGATGAACATATTAGCAGCACCGCCAAGGATAAGAACAGGATAAATAAGAACGCGGAGAATCTTTGTGATGCCTGCAACAGATTCTGAAATTGCTGCAAGAGCTTCACCGAAGTCTGCATTTTCAACTGCAAGAACGTTTTCAGCAACACCTACAACAGCACTTTCTGTTGCTTCGCCTGCATTCTCTGCAAAGTACTTGTCAAATTCTGCGTAATACTCTGCACCTTCAACAGCCTTGCCCTGCTTATATTCAATATAAGTATCCATTGTGATAACTTCGTTTTCAGCAACTTCTCTGCCTGCTTCTTTTGCAGCGTCACTTACTTCAGAGTTATAGTTGTTAACCTGGTCATTAACCGCGATGTATGCGTTGTTAACCTCAACATAGTTCTTGATTGAAAGGTCCTTACCGCCGAGCATTACAAGGAACACTGCGAAGAACACGATGAACGCTGCAAGGAAAACAGAGATACCGCCAAGGATAGTCTTTTTTCTGCCGAACTTTTTGCCGAGCTTACCTGCAGGAAGAGCTGCAACACCTGAGCAAACTGCAAAGATAAGCATGATGAATGTTGCTTCGGAAGTGATCATATGAAGGATTTCCTGAGCAAACAATGAGAAGAATGTTGTAATAGCATTTGTACCGCAGAAGAGGAAGAAAACACAACCGAGCATAAAGATAAGGCTCTTTCTTTCTGCGCCTGTAAGCTTTTCAGCCTTGAGTGCAGCCTTGTGAGCTTTTGCAGCTTCTTTTTCTGCCTTTCTCTTTGCCTTTGCATCTGCGTACTCGTTCATTTCGCACTTGAGCTTGATGCTTGTGTCCTCTTGCTTAACGAAGAAGAGAAGAACGAGCATACCGACAATCATAACGATTGAACCGATAAAGAATACGTACGGGAAAGAAAGAGTTTCATTTGCCTTGATCTGAGCCTTTGAGAAGCCTGCAATAAGTGTGCAGAGTGCAATACCGATTGTACCTGCAACCATACCGACAGCTGAACCGATACCACCCATAAGGTTGATAACAGCGTTACCTTCAGAACGGAGGTGCGGCGGTGTAAGGTCAGGCATAAGTGCAACAACGGGTGCACGCCACAAGGACATCGAGAAAACAAAAAGAATAACGACTGCCATTGTTGCAGCAATTCTTGTTCCGTCGCCGGGTACGTTGAGTGCAACAATAGGAATAAGTGTAAAGAGAATTGCCGAAATCGGAGCACAGGAAACGATAAACGGACGGCGCTTACCGAGCTTTGAGTGACAGTTGTCAGAAAGCTTACCGAAGGTCGGCTGGAAGATAACACCGAAGATGTTATCGAACGTCATAATTATACCAATGAACAAAGGAACAAGCGTAAAGCCGCCGTTGAGAGCAACTGTGCTTTCACCCTGAGCCTCTGCGAATTTACCGAGCCAAGGAATTGCATTGCCGAGCGCTTCACTCCATTTAGCAATCAATGAGCTTTCAGAAAGAATCTTGTTAAGAATCTTTGTGATGTACGGGTCATAAATTGCCCATGCAATTGACGTCGCAAGGAATCCGAAACCGGTAAGTATGGTTTTCGGATAATTAAGCTTAGTCTTTGTGTCTTTTTCAGCCATAAAAACATCCCTTTCAAAACTATTTACAATTAGCGTTTTCAACTTCGTTAAACAGATTTATGTTCAAAAAAGAACATAGCCCCATTTAATCGTATAGTTACAGTTATTATATCACTTTAATGAAGGTTTGCAAAGCTTTTTAAGGTTATTTTTGCCAAAAAGTTAAAAATATTTCAAAAAACAGGTTACCGATATAATTGCATTTCTTTTTTAACAGGATATAAAACAAATGTAAACAAAAAAAGAACGCATGAAGCGTTCTCATGAAAAAGAAAAAGCCGTCAGGGTTTCCCCCGACGGCCGAAAAATTCAGTTTACATTAGCACTCAAATTCGATTGATGCGAATGTAGCGTTTGTTCTGTCATAGATAGTCCATGTCTTGCAAAGACCAACAAGGCTGAGAACGCTGTTTTCGCCAACACCGATCTTGAGGATGCCATAAACATCTGCGTGACCGCTGATCTGAATGTCACCTTCGAAGTCCATACCTGCAGCTACTTCTGCAAGGTAGTCGATCGGCACTGCATATGTTGACTGGAATACGGGGTTACCGTTTTCGTCAACGAAACGAGCTGTTGCTTCAACCCAAGCACCGATACCACCGAATACCTCAACGTCTACGATTGTGTAGCCGAAGAGACCGAGACCAACACCAAGACCAAGCATGATTTCGAATTCGCCGTAGATATCAACTACACGGTCGATAACCTTAGAATCGCTAACCTTGCTTACTTTGTTGTTGATAACAGAAATGCCGTGGAACTCTTCTGAAACAACTGTGATTGTCATTCTGCCGTTAACACCGATGTGAAGCATAATGTCAAAGTTGAATGTAAGAGGAGTTGTGCCGAGAGGAACAACTACTGTGAAGAGCTTGATTGATGATGAGTCAAACTCGCTGAGGATGTACTTGTTAACAAGGTCATTGAATACCTTGCCAGCTTCGAGCTTCTCGCCCTCTGTCTTTACTTCCTCACCAAACTCTTTGTAGTAAGAACCTGCGATTGTTGTTTTGTCAACGAGGTCATACTCTGCATTGAGGTAAACTTCGTTGAAGCTGAGTGTCTTGATGTTAACGTCAGCTTTAGCATCTACTGAAAGGTTTGTAAGTGAATAGTCCTTAGTAACTGTTACACCGTCAACAGGAGATGTACCGATTGAGAAATCAAGACCTGTCTTTGTAGCTTCTGCGCTGATATCGAAATCACCGATTGAGAAGCTGATTTCGCCGATAGTGAGAAGGATACCGTGGATGATGTTGTCGATCTGATCTGCTGAAAGACCTTCTGTATCGAACAAACCTTCGCTGATAACTTCACCGTTACCGTCCATGATCTTAGCTGTACCGAAGTTAACGTCTGTTGAACCTTCGAAGTCGATCTTTTCGATTACTTCGTTGATAGCAACGTCAGATGTTTCAACAACCTTCTGACCGTCAACTACTTCTACTGCTTCTGCCTTGAATGCAGCGTCGTCAGCAACGAAAACGTCACCTGCAACGATATCTTCTTCTGCATCAAGAACGATTGCTTCGCCTGCAACTTCGTATGTATCAACAGTCTTAACACCTTCAACGAGATCAAAATCTTCGAAAGCGTCACCTGATGTGATACGAAGGCTTGCTGCGAGAGCGATTGCTGCTGTGATTTCATTAACTGTCATAGCGTCTGTGCTTACTGTGCCGTCAGCTACAACAGGAACGAGATCATTAGCAACTGCGATAGAAACCTTTTCGATATTCTCGAAATCTGCAGCGTTAGCAATTTCTACTTCTTCGTCAGTTGTGAGGTTTGCAGCATTAACAAGAACTGTTGCAACAAACTCTGTGTCTGCGAAAGCAAGTACATCGATTACTTCGTAATCAACGAGAACGTTATACTGTGCCGCTGCAGCAACAGCGTCATAATACTCGTTGTCCGGTGCGACGCCGTAAAGAACTTCGTCTGTTTCCGGAACAGTGTAACCGAAAGCCACGCCAACATCTGTCAAGAAATCACCGATTTCCATGCCGTCTTCACCCGGCCATGAGAAGCCCGGGAAAAGAGTTGTCATGATTGTCATGATGATTGACAAAATGATTGAAATGATTTTTGTGCCCATAACTAATTCCTCCTATAAATTTTTCGAGGTCAGGTTTTCACCCGTCCGGAAAGTGGTATAACGTTAGTACCGCTTTTAGGTTAAGTCGCCCGTAAGCAACAACTGCAGAAAACACTTTTCCTCATTACGAATTATATTATAAGTCAAGCAAATTTTCAAGTAATTTTTTAGCACTTTAAAGTAAATTCGGAAAATTTTATCGTTTTGCACAACACTGTCCCTTAAAAATGTCGGATAAAACGCAAAAATTGTGCAACTTGACAAAACAATAGTATTTGACCTTTTACAAGACACAAAATGTAGATCCAGCCTTTATTCACATTTACGTGAATAATTCATTCTGATAAAAATTTCACATTTTCTGTTTCAATTTCATCACTACATTATATGCAAAAACGGCAGCCGTTTTACCGACTGCCGTTAATTTTATTTGGATTTGATTATTCCTCTGTGCCGTAGATCTTTGCAAGTCTTTCGAGGTGAGCATAACGATCCTTAGCGTCTGCCTCAGCCTTTGCGAAGAGTTCTTCAGCTCTTTCAGGGAATGCACGTGTAAGAGATGCATAACGAGCTTCGTTAAGAAGGAATGCACGGTAGCCCTCTGTTGCAGGAGTCTTAGAATCAAGGATGAACGGATTCTTGCCTTCTGCCTTGAGTGCCGGGTTGTAACGGAACATGTTCCAGTAACCGCAGTCAACAGCCTTCTTCATTTCAGCCTGGCAGTTGATCATACCGCCCTTGATTGAGTGCATTTCACAAGGAGCGTAACCGATGATGATTGACGGTCCCGGATATGCTTCAGCTTCCATGAT
>JAZORX010000100.1:0-3940 GCA_045656845.1 Acutalibacteraceae bacterium
TTTCATTTATTGCCTTTTCAAGTATCTTCAACAATCTGCTTCTATAGTTCAGATAATATTTATGTTTTTCTGTTGTTTCCGCAGTGAGAGGTCGTTTAACAAGTTCTTCTATCTCGCCTATAATTTTATTATCTATTTCCGACCTTCTGGAAAGCATCTTGTCTACTTCTTTTCTGAACTCAATTTCCTCTTCACTCATATTGCATCCGCAATCTTCTGCATTTGTATTGTTCACAAAAAATTTCTTGCATTTAACGCACTGAACAATTCTTGTTTTTTCATGTAACGACAACAACAAGTCAAGCAACACGATCTGTGAAAACATATTTGTCTCGAAGATTGTATGCACATCGTTTTTTTCGGTACAATTGAGGTACCATTCGACAAGTTCCGGTGCAATCATTAATGCCCACTTTGTTGCCTGCTCATTCTTCCAATCCGCATATTCCTCTTTGCCTACACCGAAATATACAAGCAGGTATTGTAATGCTTCTCTCCTCAAAATCACTCTCTCTTCTTTTCCTATAAGGCATTCAACTGCTTCACTCTCTTTTTTTGCTGTTTGACACATAATCTCTCCTATCGGATAAATATGTTCCTTGGCATCACACATTATACTAATTTTTCCATTTCTAAAATTAACACTGTATTTCATTATTTACTTCCTCCTAATTTTAATAATTAAAGGTGCATATCACACTGTATCAAACAGTATGCTCTGCACCTTTGATAAACACCCACTTTGATGGATGACGATTATAAATAAATTTAATTTTGTTTTCGGGTTATTGGAATAAAAAAGCATAGGCTTTTACATGACCTATGCTTTCTTATCACACTTCTTTTCCTTTTTCTGTTCACGCATGATCTCATTACATCTTTTCATCATATCGTCAATCCCATCATCTTGTATGAAATCCCGCTCCACTGTTCCGATAGAAACCTCTAACGGAAAATCAACAGAGTATTTTTCTTGACCTAACAACCTCTGAAATTCAGCTATTCTGTCTCTTACACCGGAGTACACCATACAAACAAATTCATCACCGCCGTATCTGGCACAAAAGTCCTTCTTATCAAACGATTTTATAATACACTTGGCAACGGTTTTTATTGCTTCATCTCCTGCGTAATGACCATAGTTATCGTTTATGTACTTCAGATTATCAATGTCTATAAATACTATGCGAAGATTTCTCAAACTGTCTTTTCCATCTCTTAACCGGGACAGTTTTTCTTCGTATGCATTTCTGTTTTTTAATCCTGTACATAGATCAGTAAAAGCTAATTTATACAAGTAGCTTATAGTTTTTCTCATATTTATCACATCCTTAAATTTTTTTATAATATTTCTTTTGCAATATCCCCTAATTAATTTTAGTCTTCTTATTGGCTCATGATGAACCTACCTCGGTTCACGAAAAGGACAGACGGGTTGCGTTTTCAAAATTTTTGATTTTTACTCACCCAAAATATACAGGTTACTGCTATTTGAACCGTCTTGACGATATCGCCTTTCCTTATCAATAAAACCTGCTCTTTCCAAATCGCCTATCGCCCTTTTTACAGTGCTTCTTGATAGCTTTGTTTCTCTGCATATAGTCGATATGGCAGGAAAGCACGAGTCCTTGTTATAGCATTTATGAAACAAATAATAATATACCGAACAAGCTCTCGGAGGTAGATCAGCCAAATACAACTCTTTAACTCGGTCTTGCTTTGTGTTGTTTGATAATGGCATCTATCTCGTAATCCTCCTTTTTTTCTTCTATTTCTTCTACTTCTTCTATAATGACATCCTCTTCCGATTCAACAATTTCCTGATAGACAGGTGTCATATTTTGACCACCTGAAGCACTTTTTGCAGAAGTCGTCACTGTTTCCGATATTTCTTTTCTGCCTTCTCTGCTCTCAATTTCTCGCATAAGACCATCTTTCCCGGCATAGAAAACTTCTCTTACAGCTTTCTTCGGAACCTCATATTCAGTCTTAAGTTCGATTCCCCAATTAAAGAACAAATCGAGTTTTGTTCTCATCGGATGACATCCTGTTTTTGTGATTATAAAATGAAATCGAGGAAGTGTTTTGAGTTCATCAACTGTCATTAGCGGCCTGGACATCATTTGCAAGCTTCGTGAGCCATCTCCCTTGGATTGTGTAACAGAACCTGACAAGATTGTTTGCTCCCCAAGGTTCTTACTCATTACTTCTGCGGTTTCAGAGTTTGGAGCAAATCCACCAAACACCGTGAGCTGACAGTTATCCCAAATGATTTCGGCACCTTCTTTTCCATAGTTTTTCTCAAGCTGTGCCTTTGACTGAATAATAGCGATAATACTGATTCTACGGGAACGGCCTGCTGAGAACATCATCTCAGCAGAATCAATTTTCGGGATTGTACCAATCTCATCGAGATAAAACATAACTCTGTTCTTAAGCTTACCGTTTGATTCATCTGCTATTGCAAGCATCTCTCGATATAACTGCTGTACGATAAGTGAAATCAGGAAGTATTTTGTATTATCTTCTTCCGGCATAATAAGGAATAATGCAGACTTTGTATTACAGAATTTCTCCGCATCAATCGCCGTATCGAAACACAAAATTTGCTCCATTTCTGAATCCAGGAACGCATTAAGTCTTGACAGTGCAGTTGACAAAACTGACTGCATAGCCTGTTCAGAAGTATTAAGAGCTGCACCTGCAAACCATTTTGCTTTATGTGTATCAGGAAGCTTTGTCATTAAGACCTGAAACTGAGTCATCTTCTTACTGCTTTTTGAGTCTGAACTGCTCGGAGCAAGTAAGTCCTGAATCATTTTAAATACGGAGATTATATGTCGTTCTTCAGGTTTACAGTATTCTGCTACAAGAAGTATTACCGATGTTAAAAGACCTTCGGCAGCATCATAGAAGAAAGCATTTTGTCCGTAACTTGCCGCATCGCCCTCACCCGAATAGATAATAGTTTTTGCAGTAATCTTTGCATATTTTTCAGCTTTTGCTTTGTCAGAAAGTTCCTTGCTCTTTTGATATGCATCCATATACTTATTTACCATTGACAGCATATTGAATGTGTCGCTTTGCACAGGATTACGCAAATCAATTACGGCAACATTGTATCCGTACTGCTTACATACATCACCATAGTTTCTTGCAAGGTCACCCTTGGTGTCTGTCGACAAGAAGCTCATTCCGGATGCACAAGCATATTCAAGATTCGGATACAAAAAGCATGCTGTTTTACCAACACCTGCAGCACCGATCATCATGGTGTGAACATCACCGGGATCTACAACCGCGCAGAGCTGTCCGTTTCTTCTTCTCATGCCTACAACTGTTCCCTGCGGAAGTTTATCGCTGCCTTGCGATGCTCTCCATTTCTTTGGCTCGTAAGGCACAAGTTTGTATATGCTTCTTATCTCTTTTTCCGTAGCAAATCTCGCATTACCATGTTGTCCATGACCGACTCGCTTGTTCTTAATTGTGTTCAAACTATAGATGTTTGATACTACTGTTAATGTTCCGATTAAAGCAAACATAATCACTCCAATAATAAGCAGGGTTGTTATTGAACTATTCAATATATCAACTCCCTTCACATTGTCATACTAAAATTTTCTGCCTGTTCTTTTTCGCATATCAAATCTTCATTCCAATCTTTATTCTCTGGGAGAATTCTCTCCCACTTGTAATTCATTTCATCAAGTTCTTCTCCGATTCTGCGTACTGTTTTATCACCTGCTTCATCTCTGTCTACACAAAGATATACATTGGATATATTTTCGTTTGTGATCAAAACATTTTTAAGAGCATCTATCGCCACACCGCCAAGGCAAACATAACTGCTTTCTTGCCATTTGTTTTTGTTTAGTGTTATGTATGAAAGCATATCAATGGGTGCTTCAAACACATACACATTTTCGTTTGTACCTATGTG
>JAZORX010000101.1:0-6776 GCA_045656845.1 Acutalibacteraceae bacterium
TCCGCACGAAAGCTACATCGATAAAAATCTTTCAACATATGTCGATAAGTTTGAAACAACCGTAACTGACAACTTTGAACACTATGTACGTCCTCAGGAAAACTCATCTCACTTCGGAACTAAGTGGGCAGAAGTCAGAAACGCAGATGGTGTCGGCCTCTACTGCACACCTGAAGACTTTTCTTCATTCAGTGTCAACGCACAGCACTTTACACCGAATATGATCCACGATGCAAAGCATGACTACGAGCTTGAGCCCCTTAAAGAAACTATCTTCAGCCTTGATTATAAGCATCTCAGCTGCGGTTCAGCTTCATGCGGCCCGAAGAGCCTTGATAAATACAGACTTACTCAAAAGGAATTCAACTTCACATTCAGACTCTTCCCCGGCAAATCAGAATAACCGATCAAGGATGACAGTTCAAAAAACTGTCATCCTTTGTTATTGACTTTTCAATATATGAAGAATATAATATTTTTCATAAAAGAGGTGTAAAACAAATGAAAAACAAAATATGCAAAAAGATCTTTTCTGTTTTATTGGCTGTAATCGTTTCAACAATGTTTTTCACGGTAGCTTTTGCCGTTAACAGCGGAGACTGCGGAGTGGATGTTGAATGGTATTTTGATGAATCAAGCGGCGAGCTCACTATAACAGGTAATGATACTATGGCCGACTACGACAAAGCTGAGGATACTCCGTGGTATGGTTTCCGGGATAAAATTTTAAAGATAACAGTTTCTGACGGCGTTTCAGGTATCGGGCGCTACGCTTTTAACAGTTGCTCAAATGTTTCTGAAATCAGCCTTCCTGACAGTCTCAAAACAATCGGCTACAGCGCATTTGACAGTTGTACTTCTGTTAAGAGTATAACTATTCCTGCTTCAGTAAAGAAATTGAATGCTTCCCCGTTTTTCAACTGCACATCACTTGAAAAAATTACCGTTGAAGAAGGAAGTAAATACTATTGCAGTGACAACGAAGGTGTTCTCTACAACGCTGATAAAACAGAACTGGTTCAGTACCCGTGCGGCAGAAAAGCTGCTAACTTCATTCTTCCTTTTACAATAACAACAATTAATCAGGGAGCTTTTGCCGGAGCTGAAAATATTGTCAATATCGTTATCCCTGAATCTACCCAGAACATCGATTCAATGGCATTCTACGGTTGCTCATCACTTAAAATTGTAACTATACCAAAGAGCGTTGAAATGATTGGCGAAATGGCCTTTTTAAAATGTGACAGTCTTGCAGAAGTTTACTATACAGGTACACAGGAAGAATGGGCTGCCATAAGTTTGAGAAACGACAATGAAAGCCTCTCAAACGCTACATTCACTTATGAAACTCAAGGTCCTGATTCTGTTCCTGAAAATACACAGGATAACACACAGACAACAACAACCCAAGCTTCACAAACCGCAAACGAAAACACAATCTCCAAAGAAATGGTTACTGAAAAAAGAGAATTTATTCCGATTATACTCATCGGAATTGCAATTATTATCATTATTCTTTTTATAATTCTGATAATTGTTATCAAAAAGAAACCAGACAATGACTAACCAAAGGCCGGCAGAATTATCTGCCGGCCTTTAATTTTACAAAAAAAGAGAGCTGACAACAGCTCTCTTAAATATTTTCAGTTAAAATTACCTAGTTTGTTGGACTCACGCCTTTACTTTTACTATAAGTTTAAAATGACTAGTACTTCGGACTCACACCTTTACATTTATTTTTATCTAAAACGCTAGATGTACATGTCACTCACTCTCTTTCGAGATTATTTTTATTGAATAAGCTTTAACAGAACATCGTACTCACTCTCTCTTGATTTTTTGAGATCTTAATTCAGATGTGCATAGGACTCACTCTCTTAAAAATATTTTTCTTTCTCGAAAATTATCTGTACATTTCAACTCACTCTTTCAAAATTTCTCTGAAATACTGTTAACTGAATTTTGTAGTCACCTTATTTCCTACAAGGTATTAATTTTTAGTTAGGTTAAGATCTTACGACCGGCCTGCTATATAATGTGGGCGTTCCCACTCGCCTGCCGCCTGCAAACACCGGATACAATCTTTTATGATAAACATCATCGTTCGGCTTCTTCACGCCATTTTAAGTGTGATTTTATACCGTTTCTGCGGCGGCCCTATTAAATTGTGTCTCTGTTGAGTTCATCGGACTCGCCTCCTTCTTTCTCAACCTTTGAGTTATTTTTGTATTTTCCCTTGGTTCGACTTTATATTAGCATGGATTTATGTGTTTGTCAATAGTTTTTTTGAAAAAAGTTGAAAATTTTTATAAATAATGACTTAATTTCAAATTATCTTGACTATTTAACGTTTTATGGTTAAAATATATTCATAATAAAAGTATGAACAAGGAGGTTTTTGAAATGGCAGAAGAATTCAACCCGGATCTTGTCAGTGTCATTGATGAGGATGGTGTAGAACATATTTTTGAAGAGCTTGACAGAATTGAAACAGATTCCGCAAAATATGTTGCTCTTCTTCCCGTTTATGATGATGCCGAGGATATTCTTGACGACGACGGAGAGATCATCGTCCTTAAAGTTGAAGAAGATAAAGACGGCGAAACATATCTTTGCCCGATAGAAAATGCAAAAGAATTTGACGAAGTTCAGTCTATCTTCGAAGAAAGACTCAGCGATCTTTTTGAAGATCCGGATGAAAACTGATCGACATTCTTTCCCCTGCCTTGTGCGACAACTTACAGCCCATATTAACCCTACAATTTTATTTACGGGAGCTTATCTCCCGGCGCGGGTTGCAGACCTCCCGTTTTAAACGGACGAAGGGAGCGTGAACCGTTGGGGAAGCACCCACCTGCTTTTAAACGCAGGTTACTATTGGCTGTATCCGGCTTGGCGGGGTTTTTTATGAATAACCTAAAACACAGGTGATTAAATTGTTAAGAATTGTAAAAGCACAGTTACTTGACGTTGTTCCTCTTGAAATCGGCTTCATATATGCTCAGAGAGCTAAGCTGCCCAACGGACAGGAAACTGTAGCGTTTTTTGTATATGATCAGGATGGAGACAGAACCCTTCCTGTTAAAATAAAAACTTATCTTGAAGCGAAATTCGGCCTTCACTACCGAGAGATCGCTAAAAAATTAGGAAACTACATAGCCTGCGATTCAGCCGTCCTCAAAAGTAACGGAGTTGTTACTCTTTTTGATGATGGTAATATGAACATATTCGACTCGGTCGGTTCAATTGCAATGCAGGAAAAGCTTGTTTATCAGAATTGCCCGATAAGAAGCCTGGCAATGGATGGCAACTGCTTTTGGTGCGTCGTTCCCGACAGGAACTCTATAGTCAAGTTTTCCCCTATCGAAAAAAGAGTTATGCTTCGCATAGGTGGTGGAGCCTCTGTCGCATTCAAACGACCTATATCCATTTTCAAGCATGAAGATAAGCTCTATGTCTGCAACGAATACAACAATCAGATTCGTACAATCAACCTTAATGACTATTCCGTAAAAGACTATCTGACAGTCAACGAACCAATAAAAAAGTATTTCAGAGTCGGCTTTATGGAGTATGTTGTTGTTGAATCAGGCATTTACTGCATCGAACCTAAAGATAAATAGCAAAAAAAGGAACTCGCTTTCGGGCAGGTTCCTTTCTTTTTTTGGTTATTATATTACTGGTGATAATTTTGATAAAAAATAAGTTCAGAGAAGATTTCACGGTATTTTGTTTTGGCGGAATAATTTACGGTTTGGTTGAGGTAGTAACACGAGGCTTCACTCATTGGTCTATGGTTTTGACCGGTGGACTTGCTTTTTTACTGATCCATACAATAAATTTGAGACTAAAAAATAATAGTCTTATTCTCCGTTGTTTAATAGGCAGCAGCATTATAACTTTACTTGAATTTATCGTCGGATGTGTTGTAAACCGAGGATTTCATATGAATGTCTGGGATTATTCTGAACAGAAATTTAACCTTTTCGGCCAGATATGCCCTTTATTTTCTATGTTATGGTTTCTGATCTGCATACCCGCAGTATATCTGTCTTACATTTTAAAAAGAAGCTTACGCTAAAACTGTGCTGAGGTTTTCAAACTCAGCACTTCTTTTTTCATCAACAAGGCTTGAATACGAGAAGAAAGCAACTCCGTGTGCAGAACCGCTGTCTTTTATAAGCTTTATCTGCTTATCAATCATTCCCCTGCCTGCAACCCACTCTTCATCGCTGTCGTTTACCTTATAAGCAGCAATTCCATATATCATTTTAATCTCGCTGTTTGTGTGAATCTCAGTCCATTCCTCAAGTGCAGTATCAAATGGTAAGATATCGTTTTCAAAGCCGTAATAAAGCTGTGGGATGATCCAATCTGCATAACCCTTCTGTGAGCACCATAGCTTTACATCTGCATATTGTTCATTATAATTATTCTGAATATTTCCTGCCGGGCTAACAGAAAAAACACATTCCTTATTCTCACTTTTAACGACATTATACATCTGAGATACAAAAGCCGAAATCGTATTGAGTCTCCATTCTTTGAGGCTCATGTCACCTCCGCCTGCTGTATATTTTTTATAAAAAGCAGAGTCAACTTCAGCTTCAACAGACGGGTAAAAATAGTCATCAATATGTATTCCGTCAACATCGTAATTTTTAATTATCTCTCTGACACCATCAAAAACCAGCTTCTGCGCATCAACTGATGCAGGTGAAAAATATATTCCCCCGTTTACAAAAACGACATCATTTGTTTTCTTTTCAATCCACTTCATAGCCGGGTGATCATCAGAAAGCTTTGATATATCGTCACTGAATGCAATTCTGAACGGATTTAACCACGCATGAACAGATAAATTTCTTTCGTGTGCCTCTTCAACGCATATCCCGAGAGGATCATAAGAAACAGCCTTCCCCTGCTCACCTGTAAGATAATATGACCAGGGAAAAATCGATGAATCATAAAAACTGTCTGCACACGGGCGTACCTGTAAAAAAACAGTATTTATTCCCCGGGAAATACAGACATCAAACATATCAGAAATTTTGGTTCTGAACAAGCTTTCATTTCCGCCTTTTTCATCCAGCATACTTAGTTCACTATAGAAAATCCAGACGGCAGAAACAGCAGTTGCCTCTTTGCTGTTCTCATTTTCTTTTTCCTGTACGGTACACCCTGAAAAAAGTATAATTACCATTAAAAATAAACTGATTATTCTTTTCATTTCAGCCTCTCTTGACTAGTGTGTTAAAATAATAGTACATAATATTTATTTACGGTGATTTTTATGAAATATATCGTCTTATTTATTGGTACGGTTTCTGTTTTGAGTATCATTATGACCATATACGATAAGCTTGCAGCCAAAAACAATGCCCGAAGAATTTCTGAAAAAACCCTTCTTCTGACAGGACTTTTGGGTGGAGCAACAGCAATGTTCATAACCATGAAAACGATAAGACATAAAACAAGACATATGAAATTTATGATTACTCTTCCGATTATGTCTGTTTTACATATTGCTTTTATATTTTATCTTTATTTTAATATAACATAAACTGTTTGATCTTTCAAGAAAAGCAGCCTGAAGAAACAAATCTTCAGGCTGTATTTTTTATAAAGTTTTAAGTGCTCCCGTAGGACAAGAATTAACACACTTCTGACAATCTTTGCAGAATTCAGTTACACTACTATCAGCAAACTCAGACTTAATTACGGTCGTAAAGCCTCTTCCTACAAGTCCGATCAGGCCTTTTCCGACTTCTTCGTCACACACTCTGACACAAAGATTACAAAGAATGCACTTATTCTGATCACGCTCAATGTAAACAAGTTTGTTTTCTTTTTTACAATTGTGCTTTTCGCCTGAAAATCTTTCAGGTCGCACATCATACTGATCAGCATACCTGATAAGCTTGCAGTCATGGAAATCATGACAACCGCACTCCAGACAACGCTTCGCTTCGTTCATAGCAACATCAACGCTGAAACCGAGATTTATCTCATCAAAATCCTTGATTCGATCTTCGGGTTTTCTCTGAGGCATTTTTGCACGCGACACCTTTTCCCTGTCAGCGAGATCCTCCGCTGTTACAACCTTTTCAGAGACAAACGGCTTCTTATAAGCAACCATTCTTCCTTTAAGATAGCCGTCGATCACATCAGACGCCTTCCGTGCTTCACCGATTGCTTCAATCGCAATGGATGCGCCTCGGTTTGTTGCGTCACCAACAGCAAAGACACCTTCAAGAGATGTTCTGAAAGTTTTAGTATCTGCTGCAATATTTCCTCTTTCCGTAAGTTCAAGAGATTCAAAACCGCTGATGTTGATTTTCTGACCGATAGCCATAATCACATTATCAATATCGATCGTTTCAAACTGACCTTCAACAGGAACAGGACTGCGGCGTCCGCCTGCGTCAGGCTCACCAAGCTCCATAACCTGGAGCTTCACTGCACTGACTTTGCCGTTTTTACCGATGATTCCAACAGGATTGTTGAGAAATTTATAAATTACTCCCTCTTCCTCAGCCTCTTCAATTTCCACCTTTTCTGCAGGCATTTCGGCTCTTGTTCTTCTGTAAATTACATATACTTCCTCAGCGCCGAGCCTTACAGCCGAACGACAGGCATCCATTGCCGTATTACCACCGCCAATGACAGCTACCTTATTTCCGATTTTCACAGGATTTTTAAGAGCAACAGAACGAAGGAAATCAATACCACCATATACACCCTCGAGATCCTCACCCGGAATCCTCATTGAGCTA
>JAZORX010000102.1:0-4339 GCA_045656845.1 Acutalibacteraceae bacterium
GTAACAGACGACGGTAAAATACTTGTTGCTGATCCTGTCAGCTACAATCGCAGTACGATGGCTTGGGATGTTTCTACAATCCTTAAAGAAGTAAAAAGTGCAGGCTCGGGCGGTCCGTTCTGGAGTTTATCTCTTCCCAAACCCGAACCGGAACCCGAAGAAGAATGAAAGGAGATGAAAATCTATGTTAGGTTATATTATCAGCTTTATCCTCGGCGGTATATTTGGAGTTGCAATAATATGCTGCTGTGTGGTAGCAGGTCATGATGACGAAAGGATGGGAATTAAATGAATGAGTTCTACATTCCCGCAAACTTTGAAGAAGGCGGCAAAATTATGGGCGTGTTCGGAGTACGAAATATCATTGAGGCAGGGATAATATCTCTGCCTATTATTTATCTCGTATTCCTGCTTTTACCACTTGGACTTACCTGGAAGATAATCGTATCGGCTATCTTTGTAATACCCATTGGCGGCTTTGCTCTAATAGGTATCAACGACGATCCGTTATCACTGTTCGTCAAGAACTGGTGGCGATGGCTGAAAAGCAGAAAAATAATAGAGTATCGAGGTGAGGTAAGATGAAAAATCCCTTTTCAAAAAAGAAAGATGAAAAGTCCTTCGGAAAATACTATTCCGACAGTACGCAAAAGTGGTTACCCATCGAAACGGTAACAGGCGGTCTTGTGCTTCTCAAGGATGGAAGATACATAAAGATTCTTGAAGTACTACCCGTAAACTTTTATCTTAAAAGCGACGTTGAACAGGAAAACATTATCTATTACTTTGCCTCTTATCTCAAAATAGCTCCCGACAATATGCAGATACGAGTTGTTACGGAAAGAGCCGATATTGATGACTACTTAAAGCGTCACGAGCATTATGCGGAAAACGAACCCAACGAGCAGACTGAGGCAATGATATATGACGAAATGGACTTTGTAAAAGGTCTTTCGGAGAACGTCGCAATAAAAAAGAGGTTCTTTATCATCTTTGAATACGCCAACAAGAATTTCACACAGCAGAATGTGAGATTCACGGATATTCAAAGAATACTGTCGGACGAAGCATACAAGGCACAGAGGTATTTATCACAATGCGAGCTTGGCGTTATCGACATAAACGACAACGGACAGCTTATTGACCTGCTCTACAGCTTTATCAACAAGCAGAGTTCAAAATATGTAAATCCCGGCAATTTCGCAGATGGTATGTTTGATGAAATACATTCAAGTTTCGGAGGTGAAAACTATGAGTAAAGAGTACAGAAATCCATTTGAGGAGGATACATATGAAAGCGAAAAAGAAATTCCCGAAGAAAACAGTTCCGAAAAAAGAGAACCCAAAGCCGCAAAATCAGATAATCCCAAAAAGAAAAAAGCGGCACAAGGTAAGAAGCAATCCGTAATGGACAGCATCAAAGGTGCGTTTTCAAAAGAACCAAAAGAAGAAATTCCTGAAATGTGGACGGGACAGACTTCCGTACTTGACGTTATTGCACCGTCCTCAGTTGATAACGGCAGCCGTGATTACATAGTTGTTGACGGTATATATCACTCATATCTCTATGTCGCAGGCTACGGATACCGAACGAGAAACGAGGCGGCATGGTTATCACCTCTTGTTGAAGCAGGCGACAATATCGGTATAAGCTTCACCTTCAGGCGTATGCCGAGGGATAAGACACTTTCCCGCATTTCACAGAAAACAATGCTAAACCGCAGCAAAATGCGTGAGGTTGACGACACAAGACAGGACTTTGAAGAGCTTGACGATGCAATTTCATCAGGCTTTTTCTTAAAGGAAGGTATGAACCGAGGCGGTCAGGACTTTTACTATATGTCCACCGTTATCGAAATCACAGCCTACGACGTCGAAGAACTTGAACAGAGAGTTGCAGACGTTATGACTCTTTGCAGTTCAATGAGTATGGTGTGTAAAAGAGCCGATTACAAGCACGAACAATGCTTTTTGTCCTCACTACCCATACTGTCTGTTGATCCTGATATTGAGCGAAAAGGCAGAAGAAATATACTTACCGATTCACTTGCTGCATCGTTTCCGTTTTCATCGTTTGAGATCTATGATGAAGGCGGTATTTTTTTAGGGCTAAACAAATATAACAGATCGGTTGCAATACTTGATATCTTCGACAGCGATAAGTATGCAAATGCCAACGGCTGTATTTACGGTACTACCGGCGCAGGTAAAACATTTCTCTTACAGACGATGGCTTTACGCTTTCGTATGCAAGGCACTCAGGTATTTATTATAGCTCCGGTTAAAGGACACGAATACATTGATGCTTGCGAGGCTATAGGCGGCAAATACATCAAGATTGCACCCTCATCAAAGGACTGCATCAATATTATGGAGATACGCAAAACAAGCCTTTCGACAGACTATGAGATAAAGGCTGACACCCGTAACGACTCCATTCTTGCCGAGAAACTTCAGAGCCTTATGATCTTCTTTACGCTCATAAAGAATGATATAACGCAGGATGAATTAAACCTTCTTGACAGTGCTGTTATCCGTACATATGAGACCTTCGGTATCACCTTTGACAATACCTCTCTCTACAACGAAGACGGCAATTTCAAGAGGATGCCGACACTCAAAGACCTGTATGCAGAGCTGTGTTTAAGAGAGGAAACAAAGAAGCTTTCCCTTATGATTGAGAAGTTCGCAACGGGTTCTCTTGCATCATTCGGCAGAGAAACAAATGTAGATTTGAGTAACAAATATATCGTGCTTGATATGACAGAAATGACGGATGCACTCAAGCCCATCGGTATGTTTATGGCTCTTGAATTTGTGTGGGATAAGGCAAAGGAATCAAGAATACAGAAGAAAGTAATCTTCCTTGACGAGCTGTGGACTCTCATCGGCGCAGGTGCAAACAAGCTTGCGGCAAACTATGTGCAGGAAATTTTCAGACTTATCAGAGGCTTCGGCGGTGCGGCAATTCAGGCAACGCAGGATTTGTCAAGCAGTTTTTCGGCAGACACGGGAAGATACGGCAAGGACATACTTAACCTTTCAAGCTTCAAGATTCTTCTTCACCTTGAGGAAGACGAGGCATTCACGGCACAGAAATATCTCTCGCTTTCGGATGAGGAAACAATGCAGATCATTCGTAACGGCAGAGGTGAAGCACTCCTTTGTGCCAACAAGAACAAGGTGTGTATCGAGATTAAGGCATCGCCAATTATGTATGACCTTATAACCACCAAGCGTTCTGACCTTGAAAAACGGAGGAAAGTATGACAGATAACTACAAAGAAGTAATTTCCAAATTACAAGAGGATGCAAACAAAATTCAGCATCATCTTTCACAGATGAAATCCTCTACAAGTAAGTCTGCCGGCGTTATTGAGCGTGAGATCGACGACTATATGTGTGAGGTGGACCCATTGTGTATTCGCTCAAGAATACTGCTTGATGGATATCGTCAAGTGGAGGTTGTAAGCGATTGTTACACAACAGACAAGAGCGTTGCAAAGATAGCGGGAGCTGTTGAAGAAACACGTGACGGATGGCTGCATATAACTCTTAACACTCTGCTTCCGAATTGTCGTTACCGTGTCAGCGGATATATCGGTGATACGGTAAACAGACTTTTGCGTGACTATAAGTATGAGCTGCCGTTCTTTGACAAGGCATTTCTTGCTATTGTGGAATACTGCAATTACGAAAAACACAATGCTCTTGACAACGACAACAAGGGCTGGAAAATGATCCCCAACGTACTCAAAGGAAGAGTGATTGCCGATGACTCACAGTTTATTTTGAGCATCGGTCTTTTCTCAAAAATATCCGATGATGTGCGTTGCGAAATATATGTTATGACTCCCGAGGATGGCAGTATTTTTATGGATTTACTGTCTCGGGATGAGCTTTAAGGGTGACGAAGTACATTAAAAAAGCAGCATTTTTCAAGGCACCAAAAAAACAGTCGCTTCGTCACCCTAAAACAGTCTGAAAAGCCCGTAAATACAGGGCTTTTCGGACTCTGTAAAATTCAAAAATTGAGTGTAGGTGCGCACTACTGTGGAGGGTGACGAAGTAAGTGAATTTTGACATAAAAGATTACAGGGTTTTACGTCTTTGCGGTCTTTGCAGATATATCCCATCGGACCTTTGGAGATATTACAATTCGGAGTTGTTTTCAGCAACATCAATGTTCACTTTAGAGGACAGAGGATATATAAAAATGCAGACAAACGGTATGAGCTACAAGCTTACATATAAAGGACGTGAAGCACTTGCAGAAATGGGGTTTACATATGCAGAGGATATGAGGATGGATACTAAAAGAGCAGCATATAAGAGAAGA
>JAZORX010000103.1:0-8116 GCA_045656845.1 Acutalibacteraceae bacterium
TGGTTCAGGCTATTATCCGGAGACTATTAGTAATTTATTCTACAGAATGCTGGAGAAAAACGGTCTGCCTCATCTGAGATTACATGACCTCCGAGCAATCAATGCTACGGTTATGATCTCAGAGTGTAAAATCGATCCCAGAACTGCATCCCAGCGACTCGGACACTCGAACAGCAACTTCACGTTGTCGGTTTACGCCAATTTGCTCAAGTCAGCAAATGAGGACGCAGCCGAAAAATTAGACTCAGCTTTGTTTAAAAAAGCTGAGATATCTTAAAGTGCAAGGAGGTTTTATTGATGAACTCAGTATTAAATGAGATTAGCAAATTACCGAAAGGTACATATTTCAAGTTAAGTGATTTTTCATGTTTTAGAGATATGAGCAGATCTGAAAGAATATCATTAGGCCAAGATTTTTCTGATCAAGTCCACAGTGGCTTGATTTCCAAAGCAGAGTTTTTGGGTAAGGATGCTCAGAATCATGCTATATACAGAAAAGTATGACATAATGCCTGACTCCCTTACTGGGAGTCAGGAAAGTAAAATTTTTTTTGAAAGGAGGTGTAAATATGTACGATGCTTTTTTTGATGAAAGATTATGGGGTTTACCCAAGGGAAGAAAGTTTGAGTTCACTGATCTATATACTCAGCAAGAACTCGATGAAGAGACAATAGGTGCTCATATAGCCCTTGGTAGAATGTTCTACACATTATATAAGGTAGGATATTTCGACAATGTTGTATGCCTGGGAAAGAACTCCAAGAATCACAGAGTATATCAGATAGTATAACCTTAATTTGATACAGAACGCCTCTCTTCTGAACCACAAGAATGTGCTACTTACATCTCTGCCAAATGGAATGTGTTGCCCAAATGAATAACACTATGCACGGACAAAGAGATTGTTAATAACTAGTTGATTTTTAAAAAATAAACATATTTAAAATAGAATCAGGTGTATCTAAATTCAATTTCTGATACACCTGATTCTTAATTTTATTTTTGGGGTGCTAAGGATTGAAAACCACTAATTATTAAGACTAATACCAAGAAAATATACTTATAACTACTTCTGCATTTTCCATTGTTCTAAAGTTTCGTCAACATCAGTTTGAGAAATATGACCATGGTAGTTTTTCTTTTCAAGCGAGTTTAGATAAAAAGCAACACACTTATTTAATATTTTTTCAGGCAAATCAAAAATTTTGCCACTTTCTTTTTCTTGTTGAATTGCCTTAAGTATTCGTTCATTTGAAACATATTCACTATAACGATCTCTAATTTCGTAATCGTCATCTCCGCCAATCCACAGAACAACAGATTCGTCAAGAAAATGTAAAATATTTAAGTTGTCTTCTAACTCCTTGGATAAATATTTGTTAGCGTCTTCTGGAGCGAAACACTTAAACAAATACAAAGTCATTCGCCATTTAGTGAATTTAAAAATACTATGTTCGTTAAGTAATTCTTTAATTTTATTTGCATAAGCAACTTCAACAACTTGCAATTCTTTTTCTGTAATTACTTTTTTGTAATTTCTTTCAGTGCCTTCAGCAGCTAGCCGGCCATACGCTAACTCTATCATATTGATAACTATTCCCACCGTTTCGATTGTGTCAATATCAGAATCATTGATAGCAGTCAAAATATTATTTTTTCTTTCAACATTTTGAACCCTGTCAAGAATATCAAGGCAAATATGTTCAGCATAACTGGCAGTACTCATAGAGAAAAGATTGTTATTATGACCATCTAAGTAAGAAGATGACAACAAAACTGAATGAAATAAAATTTTGGCCCTTTCAGATGAAACATCCGACAACAAAGATTTTATTTCCTTTAAAAATTCTATACCATTTCCGTGTTCATCTTCTTTAATAAGTTTAAATGCAAGTTCGGTTTCGTTTAAAGTGAAAACAGCTTTTTGTATTTCAGATTTCTTTATTCCTACCAAGTCAATATCAAAATAGAAATATCTATCAAATTTTTCTTGATGGCAAATCAAGCATCTTTTTCTGAATAAGTCATCATCTATTGTAATATATGTTTCACCTATTTTTTGTCCAAAGTATGGAAAAAGATATGATAAACACGAAAGAGCTGTTTCTGATTTTTTCTTGTCTTGCAATATTTGCTCAAACTCACTTGAATAATCTTGATACCACTCTTTCTGCGTTTTTCCGCTATAACCACCCCACGATGTATTTTGCGTTAATACATTTTTGTTGTTCTTTATCCACTCGTAAATAGGAGGCAAACCCGCTTCAATGGCAGATATTGCAACAATATCTCCAAAATCAACCTCCGGAGAAATGGTTGTTAGCTTAAATTGCAATGTATTGCAAAGTCGATTAATGTCTCTTAAATTTTTTATAAATGGTGCAACGCAAGGATTAAAGGTTTTTTGCCAATGATCTTTATCGAACGATGAATCAGGATATTTTTTCAAAACATCATTCAAACGTTGAAACAAAGTTGCGTGAAGTTTTGATTCTTGAATCTCGGGGATTTGAATTGGCATTTGAATAACTTTTTCAAGGTAGTCTTCACCGTCACCTTCTTGAACTTTTGATAACGCTTTAACTACAACTTCTTTATCAAAAACCAAAAGATAGGTTGTGTTGGGGAATTTGGCGACAGAAGAAACAAGCTGAAACACCTGCCTTATTTGTTCATTACTAAGTCTATCAATATCATCAATTACAACAAGTATTTGATTTTTTTGCTTTGATAACAAATCTACAACGTGTTCTTTCTGCTTTATAATATCTTTTTCCTCTGTCTTTCCTTTTAGTGTTTTCCCCAGGGTAGATATGCCCCATTTTCCAAAAGTTGCAATAACTCCTCCTACTCCTGGAATAAGTCCTGCTAAATCAAATGCGTTTGAATATTTTTCAAGTGCGTTTCCTATATTTTTTAAACTTGAGTCTTTTTTGCTTTTAAACTCATTCGATAAATGTAAAAAAAACTGGGTCAATAACTGGGTTGAATCAGAAAAATGCCACGGTTCAAATCTTACCACAATGGTTTTATTTTCATCTTCTAATTGCAAATTTGTAATTTCGTTTAAAGTCATATTGACAATTGAAGTTTTTCCTGTACCCCACTTACCGAATAGTCCTACTGTAAAAGTTTCGCTATTATTAAGCCGAATAAGGGTTTGAGCTAATATTTTTGAGAAAGATTTTCTCTCTAACAAATCTTCTGATATAGCAGAAATTGGTTTGTCTGTATAGAACATGTTTTTCACCTTCAATTAATTTATGTTTATTGTAAATAATTGTTTATATTATATGATTATTATCATGAGCTGTCAAGGAATAGTATCTATTCAAAGGTGATACACAATATATTGAGGATTGAGCAGGGGTTAATAAAAATCACTTTTCTGATAGTGCATTTCGTTTTCAAGCAATGTTTTTGAGCAATGAAGATGGTAGCTATTTCGGAAACATAAGCTCTCTACCCAATAAAGAGATGAATAAAAATTTTAAAAATCAAATCAATGCTAGATTTAATTCAAACCTCCTCGCCGTCGCTTTTGCCGACGGTTCGCCGCCCTAAAGGTTATAGGGTGAACCATCACTTTCTCAATTCGGACAATTTTCCACGCCCCCACAAACCCATACAGAACAAAGAAAAAAGCCAGGGAACACCTAGTGTTTCCTGACTTTGTTTTTATGGTCGGAGTGGCGGGATTTGAACCCACGGCCTCTTGGTCCCGAACCAAGCACGCTACCATCTGCGCTACACCCCGTTGATTGCTGGATAATTATATACTATATCTTTGATAAAATCAAGTCTTTTTTGAGAAAAATTTTAAATAAATTATCATTATTTACAAAAAGGTAGCTTTAATATTGTTGATTTGTTCGTGCTGTGATGTATTGCACTTTTTTTCAAAATAATTTATAATATACTAATAAAATTATAATAGTAGAATTGTATCTTGTTTAAGTGTCGATATGCATTTTCAGAGGAGGACTTCTTATGAAGAAAAAAATACTTTCAGTAATGATTTCATTGCTTATGATAATAGGTGCGGTGTATCCTGCATTGACTGTCGCAGGTGCTTCAGTATGGAACGGTTCAATGATAACACCATCAATTTCAGGTGGTGTATATCAGATTGCTACGGCTGAAAATCTAGCTTGGTTTGCAAATGCCGTAAACAGTGGCACAAACAGTATCAGTGCCGTCCTTACGGCTGATATTCAGCTTAATACTTCAGGATCAACTGCAAATGAATGGACTCCTATCGGTACGGCTTCAAATCCTTTCAAGGGTTCATTTGATGGTGCGGGTTATACGATCAGCGGAGTTTATGTTAATTTAGCAGAGAATGATAATGTCGGTCTTTTTGGTGTTGTAGTTAATACAACAGATGAGGGCAAGACAGAAAGCGTTGTACCCGAATTTATTATCAGCAAGAAGACATATACTATCAAAAATCTCCGTGTAACAGATGCGAATATTACGGGTCATCAGAATGTTGGCGGTATCATCGGATATAGTGACTACGCAGGTATCAAAGACTGCTATTTCAGCGGATCGGTAACCGGTACATATAACAGCACCGGTGCTATCGTAGGTCTGGCAGAGGCAGAAACAGTTGTTAACCAGTGTCGGAGTACAGGTACGGTTGTCGGAAAACAGCGTACGGGTGGTATCGTAGGCTATGCTGCAAGTAACTCAGTTGTTTCAAAGTGCTATAGTGATACGAATGTTACGGGCACAAGAAATGTCGGTGGTATCGTCGGTACACTTTCGGGCGCTAATCTCGTCGGATGTTTCTCACGCGGTAGTGTTACGGCAGACAACAGAGTCGGTGGTGTTGTAGGTTATTCAACGGTTAGTGTAATGCGAGGATCTTACGCAATCGGTAGTGTTAACAGTGCAGGTGCTGATAAGGGTGGTGCTGTCGGTATCATATTCGGTGGTGAATACGCAAGTAACTTCTATTGCTATGAAACTGCTAAGTGTGACGGTCCCGTCGGTATCGGCCGTACTATGGATGAACTTTATACATCAGACTTTGTCAGAGAGCTTAATAAGGCGTATCCGTATTTCTGCTTTGACTATACGAATATAAATGACGGTTTCCCTGTGCTTATGTGGATGCTTCAGAGTGATGCATGGTCAGGCGAACTTGAAATTCCTCAGAGGAACGATTCGGGAGTTTACCTTATCTATAAGCCGTCGGAGCTTGCGTGGTTTGCAGGTCTCGTAAACGGAACAATCCCCGGTGTTGACGCGAACCCGTCAGCAAGTGCTGAGGTTATGGATGATCTTCTTTTTAACATCAATGTTTACGATGATTCAATGCCTATCACGGAGTGGACTCCTATCGGTACTCCTTCGAAACCTTACACGGGTTCATTCAGGGGTGGCGGATTCAATATAGCAGGCATCTATACCTCTGTTAATGCAACTGAGGACGGTAAGAATATCGGCTTCTTCGGTTATGTCGGTTCGGGTGCTACAGTTGATAATGTGCTTATTATGGACGGTCTTATCTGCGGTGTTGAAAATGTCGGTGGTATTGCCGGATATGTAATGGGCGCACAGGTTACAAACTGTGTTTCTAACAGTGAAGTCCGCGGTGATAAGGCAGTCGGTGGTGTTGCAGGTAATATTGCAGCAGGAGCAAAGGTTACGGGCTGCGGTATGATCGGTTCAATAAACGGAACAAACACAACGGGTGAGCAGTCTTACCTTCAGAATGTCGGTGGTGTTGTAGGATACAACAACCGTTCTGAAGTTAAAAAGAGCTTTTCTTATTCGGACATTATCGCTCCTGACGCAAGGTTTATCGGTGGTGTTGTCGGAAACAACTCAGTAGGTACTATCCAGAATTGTTACAGTACATCAACGATCGTCGGTAACTCAAGCTGTGGTGGTATTGTAGGTAACAACCAGAACGGTACAGTTTCAAAGAGCTACACTGCAGGCAGTATAACTGCTGCATCGCTTTCAGGTATCGCATTCGGTCAGACTTCCGGTGCGAATGTTTCTGAATGTTTTTACGACTCGGCGTATCTCACTCTTTCAAATACAATTACGGGTGCAACGGCAAAGACAACAGAAGAAATGTCAGGCACACGAGCAATCAGTGCTTTGGGTCTTTACACATCTGAGTGGAGATTCCTTAACGACGATGAATATTTCTACTATTATCCTCAGATTAATACAATGGCATATGCTGCATCGAGAACCATCAGAGAGACTTCGAAAGAAAGTGTAAGACGAGTTCAGCCGCAGTATGTTGCAAGAGTTGAAATCGACGGTCGAATAGATACTTATTACAAAACTCTTGATGAGGCACTTGAATACGCATCAACTACACAATCAACAGTGCTTCCGACGGTTTATCTTGTTCGTGATGTTGAGCTTTCGAAAACACTTAATGTTTCATCCACAATCGGTCTCTTCGGTGAAGACGGTGCGACGCTCAGAAGAGCAGCAGGCTTTACGGGAACGATGATCAATGTTAAGGGTAAACTTACAATTGGTTCAGCTGTTTACGGTTTCGACGAGTCTCCGTCTTTCTATGTTGATGGTAATATGGTTGAGGGTGTTGCTCCTGCTATCACGGTGCAGAAATATGGTGTGCTGACGGTTGAGGACGGAGTTCAGTTCCGTAACTTCAGAACGGTTCCTCTTGCAACTGCAGCTGTGCGTGGTTCGGTTATCAGCGTAACTGACAGTGAGCTTATTATGAACGGTGGTTCGTTCTATCAGAATGTTTCAAAGTCAACCGGTGGCGCTATCTATAATGACGGTGGTATTGTGACGATTACTGACGGTACTTTTAAGGAGAATGAAGCAACTCAGGGTGCAGCGATTTATAACTATGACGGTACACTTACTATTACCGGAGGCAAGTTTGAAGGCAACATTGCAAGCGGCAAGGGTGGCGCTTGTGCAACATACGGCCTTTACGGTGAGATGACTGTTGCTAATTCAGCTGATTTCGTCGGCAATCAGTCAACTGATGGCGGTGCATTGAGTGCAGATTATTACGGCAAAATCAATATTGACGGTGGATCGTTCACAGGAAATGTTGCGTATTCTTCCGGTGGTGTGGTTTATGTTAATGCGAATGCGACTCTCAATATGACGGGCGGTTATTTCGCAGACAATGTTTCTAACCATTCAAAGGGTGGCGCTGTTTACAATGCAGGTCTCTTCACGATGAAAGGCACAGCTCAGATTGATTCTTCAAACGATGTTTACCTTGAAAAAGATAAATATATTACTGTTACGGACAGACTTGACTGTGCAGGTTACGCAGCAGTTGTAACTCCCGCGGTTTATTCCGAAGGTCTGCAGATTATTGCAGGTGACTATGTCGGAACAGGTTACACAAAGTTTGGTGTAACAAACTCCAATTGGTATATTCTCGCTAACGGTAAGATTACAAGCCTTGCATCAACGACTGTTGCAACGGTAAGTAAAGAGAATGCTTTTACCGTTCAGTTTACAAATCTCTACGATGCTTTTGACTCAATCAAAGAAGGTGAGAACGCTATTGTTACTGTTATTGCAGATAACTCTGTGACAAAGCCGATCACGGTAAAAGGTAATGTTCATCTTACTTGTGATGAGGTCAGCTATGTTTCAATGCGTGGTGGTGCGTTTACAGGGGTTATGTTTACTGTTGAAGACGGTGCAGTTCTTTCGATAGGTGATGTAACAAAAACACCTGAGCAGCAGGCTCAGAAGGATTATGCCGGAGAAAAAACTACTGCAGGTCAGGTGATTATTGACGGTGGATACGGTCATACCGGTGTTGTCGGTGCGGCTGCTATTGATGTTAAATTCGGTGGTGAGCTTCATCTCCACGATGATGCTATAATCCAGAATTTTAAAAATACAACTACAAGCGCTGTTACGGTTTCAGGTAAAATGTATATGTACGGCGGAACAATCTGCGATAATATTTCAACTTATGGCGGTGCCGTTTATGTAAAGACGGGTGGCGAACTTCATACAATGGGTGGTGTCATCTGTGGCAATACTGCAACCAAAGGTGGCGACGCAATTTATGCAGACGGTAAGGTTGTAAGAACTGTTTATACATACGATTATCTCTTTATGGAGCATGTTTACGAT
>JAZORX010000104.1:0-4869 GCA_045656845.1 Acutalibacteraceae bacterium
CTGAAAAAGGAGTAGAGATAGGTGTGCAGAAGAAAATGCGGAGTGTTGGTTTCTATAAGCTTAAGAGCTCTCTTTATCATCCGCAGATCTTCTCTGAAAGTTCGCTTATATTTCTTCATTTTCTTCCGCCTCCTTTTCGTAATACTTGCTTTGGATTCTGAACATCTCGGCGTATTTGCCCGAGAGTGCCATCAGCTCTTCGTGTGTGCCTTCTTCGGCAATCGAAGCGTTGTCAAGCAGCACAATTCTGTCACAAAAACGGGTGGATGAAAGTCTGTGGGAGATATAGATTGAAGTTTTGTCTTTTGAAATTTCGCTGTATTTAAGATAGATTTCGTTTTCTGCAATAGGGTCAAGTGCCGCTGTGGGTTCGTCAAGAATAAGCGTCGGTGCATCCTTGTAAATTGCCCTTGCAAGCAGAAGTCTTTGAATTTCGCCGC
This sequence comes from Acutalibacteraceae bacterium, assembly GCA_045656845.1. Lineage (GTDB taxonomy): Bacteria > Bacillota > Clostridia > Oscillospirales > Acutalibacteraceae > CAG-488. Next base: position 441 of record JAZORX010000104.1, read on the forward strand.
CTGACAATTCAACGGCATTTTCGTTGACGTTCTTGACAAGCAGAGTATTTTCTTTTTCGGGCAGCTTTTGTATTTTTTCATACAAGCCTGACTGACGGATGCAAAAATTGAATTTTTCGATGTCACTTTCTTCGGCAGGCAGCATTGAAACATTTTCAAGAATTGAGCATGGCATAATTCTTGCTTCCTGGAATACGGCGGAAACCGATTTATAGTATTCATCTCTGTTAATCTCTGAAATATCAGTTCCGTTGACTTTGATTGAGCCAGAAGTCGGTCTGTATAGTCCGCTGAGCAGTTTTACAAGAGTTGTTTTACCCGCTCCGTTTACACCGACAAGTGCAAGCCTTTCACCTGCATTTATTGTAAGATTTATGTTATCGAGGATGACTTTATCTGTTTCGGGATAAGTGAAAGAAAGATTTTCAATTTCAATTTTATACGGAGTTTCGGCAGGCAAAATTCTGCCGTTTTTGTTTTCCATTGAGTTGCTGATATCGAGGAATTCACGCAAATCGTTAATCAGCATATTTGACGGAATAATTTCGGAAAGCACTTCGCCGATATATTCGACCCAATGGGTGAAATCCGTGACGGAAACCGCATAGAGAACAAGTGCGGTTTTTGACATTTCGCCGTTCAGAGCTTCATAGGCAATGTAAGCAAAAATGCCGATTTCAATGCCGACGTTCAGAAGCAGCCTGAGTGTGTCGGAAAGAAAATAGTAGAAATACATTTTATTGGTCCAGAATTTGCGCTCGCCGATGAAATATTCACTCATCTGCTGAAGATATTCTCTTAAATGGAAAAGTCGGATATCTTTCGCTATTGCAAAATCACGGGATGTTTTAGTGATATAATTCAGTTTTCTGTCAACCGCAGCCATCGGGTCTTTGGTTTTGTTAATGAGCCAGCTTTCAACAGCGGTTGAAACCATAGCGAGAAGCTGCGCACCCGTTAAAATAAGAATAAGCCACGGATTCAGAGATGCCGTAATCGTACCAAAGGTGAATATACCGATTATGTTCGTAAACATTGCGGAAAAATTATTGACGAAACCGTATACGCCTTCATATCCAAGCGAATTTTTTGCTTTCTGGTATTTATCTCTGCCTGTCGGACCTTCAGCAATTTCAAAGTCCATATCCATGATTTTTTCGCCTAAAAGCAAATCAAACCGTCTGTTAATCTCAGCCTTTTTTATGCTTGTTTTCTCATTCAGTCTGTTTGGAATAACACCGGTTACAACTGAAAACGCCGCAAGTCCGAGCGCCGCAAGAACTATTGAACCAATTCCCTTTTGGTTTTCGATGCACCATGTAAGAGTTGTCACGAAATAAGCGACGATAAGATCCGTCAGAATAAGAAACGGAGACATCAGCAAGCTTATCGGAACAACAGTTTTGTCCCATTTAGTGATGGTTTTAAATATAAAAAACATATTACTGAAAAATGAATGTTTCTTTGCCTTGGGTTCTTTGCTCATATTATCACCTCTGTTCTATCGGCAGTATACCAAAAAAGCAACCTTTTGGGGTTGCTTTTGCACGAACGGTTATTTCTTTTGCACGAATGGTCATTTACACGGTAACATTATCTCTGTTCCGAACACTCCGTCTTCAAACTGACGGTTGACAAAGCCGTTGTATTTATCGGCGATTCTGTCAACTCTCATAAGTCCGAAGCCGTGATTTTCACCCTTTGAGGATTTGTATGCCTTACCTCTTTTAACGGGAGTACCAATCATTGAGTTAGTCACATTTATGTATAGCTGCTGTTTGAAAAGTCCGATATAAACACGGATAAATCTCTGTGTTTTATCCTCAATCTTTTCGCAGGCTTCCATTGCGTTGTCAAGCAGATTGCCGATGATAACACAAAGCTCAACATCGTTGACGCTGCATTCTTCGGGTATGGTTGCAGTAACCTCATAAGGAATATTTCTTGCTTTGCAGAGTGCAAGCTTACTGTTGAGAATAGCATCCGCCATAACATTGCCGGTTTTGACAACCGTATCAACCGTGTTCAGGTCAACGGTCAGTTCACCGAGATAGTTGCCAAGCTCGGTGAGGTTACCCATTTCAAGTGATGCACGCATAACCTGAATGTGATTTTTATAATCGTGACGCCAGCCACGCATTGTTTTATAAATATTCTGAACTTCCTCGCAATGCTTTGTGATAAGGTCGTTCTGATATTCGGCAATACGCTTGTCCGTAAAGTTGCGGATATATCGCTTTGTGAAAACAACCGCCAGAACTATAGCAAGCAAAACACCAGCAACCGCTGCAGCAATAATCCAATAATTCATTGACTGATACCTCTGTAAAAATTGATGAAAGCCAAATTGACATCATTATACATTCGCCTTGAAACGGGAATAGTTTTTCCATTGTCAAAGACTACATCTGTTTTGGTAATTCTTGAAATATGCTGAATATTAGCTATGTATGAACGGTGACATTGAACAAAACTCTCGTCAAGCATTTTTGCAATATCCGAAATCGGGAGCTTGACATTATACTCACCGTTTTTGCAAACAACATTGCTTGAATGTCCGAAGGCTTCAACATAGATTATGTCTTTAAGATTGATTTTGAGGCTTTCGTTATCAACCGAAAGCAGAACGAATTTTTCTTCTTTCTTCAGGTTGTCACAAGCCTTTGAGAGAACCTTAAAAAGCTTTTCTTTCTCAACGGGTTTAATCAGATAATGAAGTGCTGAAACATCATAACCACGAGAAATGTAATCGGGAAAACCGGTTATGAAAACGATCTGAATACCGCTGTTCGTTTCACGGATTTTCTCGGCAAGCTCAATGCCGTCCATCGCCTTCATCTGAATGTCAAGCAGAAGAATATCGAAGTTTTTATCTTCTTCATACTTGAAAAGAAACGCCTCCGCACTCGCAAAACCCGAAATGTTTACGGTGATTTTGGTTGCCTTTGCCCACTCCTGCGTGAGCGATGTCAGATATTCAATTTCAATCAGTTCATCATCGCACACAGCAATATTGAGCATAGCAGTCGTTCCTTTCGGTGGGATAATATAAATGATTATACTATTTTCTACATAAAAAATCAATCCGAACAAAAATTATTGGTGGCAGGAGTTTTTCATCCCGTTGCTGATTTTACTAATTGAATATAATTTCGAGATTAAAAATTTCCCTTGCCTTTGATTCGATGTTTTGTATATGACAGACCCGTTTCATTTGATTTTTTTAGTTGCTCCGTTACGCCTTCGGCTTCTTTCATCTGCTCAATGAGGGTATCCAATATATCTCTTGTCTGATTTCGGTCCTAGTGCAGTGCCGATTTAATAATCTTGACACAATACAAATTTTGTTTTATAATGTTATATGTAATATAACATAGAACAAGGAGATTGAGATAATGTCCAAAAAGAACTTTGATGATAAAAAGGAGCAAAAACAACAATTAGGCGCGATGCTGACTCTTTGCCGAGGCAAAAGAAGTTTACGCGAAATTGCCCGAGCAATTGAGATACCTGCTTCTAATCTTAGTTATATTGAAAAGGGCATCAATGCTCCTAGCCCTGAAGTGTACGAGAAAATCATTATAGAGTTATCACCCTCGGATAAAAAACGTCAAGAAATGGATGCTTTATATAGCGGTATTAGAGATCTTCCACCACCTGATGTATGCGAAATACTTGTTGCTAACAACGGACTCAACAATTCGCTACGTTTGCTTGGGAATAAACATATTTCTAACGATATGCTTATACAAATCAACAAATTATTTGCATCGTTATAATAGGGAGAGATAATATGAAAACATATTACTTAAAAATTAGAGATAAATTCATTGGTGAAATCAATGCCGGAAACAAAAAACACGAATACAGATTAGCATCCCCAGAAAGAACGCAGGTTAAAGTCGGCGATACCCTTGTTTTGATTTCTAACCAAAACAAATCTACCTTCGTAAAAACCACCGTAAAGGGTATAAAAATTTTCCCTGGCTGGAGAGAAGCTTTAGAGGATAATTGGCAACAAGATTTTCAAAACTTATATTCCACGATTGACGAAGCGTTGCGGGAATGCTATAAGTTTTATCCCAAAGATGAAGTCGATACCTATGGTATTATTGTTTATGAAATTGAACCGCTTAAAACGGACATCTTGCAATCCAGCATCCTTATTGATACTAATATCATAATCAAGAGAGAAAGCAGTAATAATGTGACCTTCGAAATTGCCAGTTTGTTTAATTGGTTTTATAAAAAAGTATCTGCGATATTTATTCATGAGCGGTCCAAAGAGGAACTCTCTACTCACCGTGATGAAGCGATAAAAAACAATATGCTTACAAAGCTGAAATCATATAACACTTTACCTGCATTCATACATCAACCAGACAATTATTTTGAAACGGTTATTTCTCAGTATGCAAAAGATCAAAAC
>JAZORX010000105.1:0-5728 GCA_045656845.1 Acutalibacteraceae bacterium
AAATTATACTTATTTTTGAACAAAAGTCAATTGGCGATGTGCAGATATTGCACAAATGAAGAATATAAAAACTAGTAATATTGACGAAAGGTTGTTGAAGTGCCTTACAAAGCTTGTTTATCGTTCGCTCTTGGGTTATAACAAACAGAACGCGTCCGTTTTATCATATATTATAAAAATCAGGTAACATCGCAAACGGATGTTACCTGATTTCTTGATAGTCTTATATCTCCGGAGCAATATAGTTTTTTAATCTGATTTTTCATATACATTTTCCTTATTCCGACAATAATTTAATGGTATCAAATTTAACACCTGACTTTACATCTGTCAACTTATCTGTAAACTTTAGGTGGTAGATTATTACTAATATAAACCTGGCTTTTTTGGTGAATTTATACAATGCATCAGGAGCATTCGGGTTGCGGCAGTGCATATGTGTTTTTGTGCCCAGAAGCTTTGCTTTTGTATTATCAATGCAGAGATGATTCTGTCAGGCGATAATTCCTTTTTGATTCAGCGAAACAGCGGGGTCATCTGCCGTTCAAACAAAAATTACAAAAGTTTCTGTATTTCACAAAAAAGTAAGTGGAAATTTGTGCGTAAGTATAATGTATTTTTTTAAGGTTTATAGTATAATAAAGGTAATTAAGGATAAGCGTCTCATACGATCGATTAACAAGGCGATGTTTTGAAAAAAGAAGAAAGGCTATAAGGCCGACAATGCTCCTGTGTGGAATCAGACAATGTTTGATATTATTGGCACAAAAATATTTTTAAAATAAAGAAGGAGATGAGTGTATTGGCAACAGTGTTACAGCAAAAATGCCCGAATTGTGGTGGCGCAGTTGAGTTTGATGCTAATTCACAACACCTGAAATGTCCGTTTTGTGATACGGAGTTTGAAATTTCTGCTGCCCCCGAAGGAATGGGTAATGTAGTGGAAGAAGTAAAATGGAACTCTCAGGGGAATGAATGGGCTGAGGGCGAGACTCAGGGAATGACGGTTTATATCTGTAATTCCTGCGGTGGTGAAATCGTAGCAGATGCGGCAACGGGTGCATCAACCTGCCCGTATTGTGATAGTCCCGTAGTTATGAAAGGTCAGTTTTCAGGTGCTCTGCGTCCGGATCTTGTTATTCCGTTCAAGTTTGATAAGAACGCAGCAAAAGAGGCTTTGAAGAATCATTTCAAGGGAAAAAAGTTTGTACCAAAAGGATTTTTGACGGATAACAGAATCGATGAGATAAAGGGAATCTATGTACCTTTCTGGCTTTTTACCTGCGATACGGCTTTTGAAGGTATGTATAGGGCGGAGACTATAAGAAAATGGTCAGACAGCAAATATGAATACACAGAAATTTCAGAATACGATTGCTACAGATGCGGCAATATATCTTTTGATAATGTTCCCGTTGATGCATCCGTTAAAATGGACGATGCTCTTATGGAATCTCTTGAGCCGTTCAATCTGTCAGAGGCTGTTGATTTCAATACAGCATATCTTTCGGGCTATCTTGCAGACAGGTTTGATGTCAGTGTAGACGACAGTGTCGCCAGAGCGAATGATAGAATCAGGAATACTGCAGAGATTGAGTTTGAAAAAACGGTCACAGGCTATGCAAATGTCAGCCCCATAACTTCTGCAATGAATGTTCCGAACGGCTTTTACAGATATGCTCTTTATCCTGTATGGCTTCTTAATGTTTCGTGGAACGGTAATACATATCCGTTTGCGATGAATGGTCAGACGGGATTGTTTGTCGGTGATATTCCGACAAATAAGAAGCTTGCAAGGCTTGTTGGCGTTCTTGGCGGTGCAGCAGCCGGACTTGCAGCATATTTCATAGCTTTCTTTACAGGGCTTGTTTAAAGGAGGTGCAGAAAAATGACTAAGAAAATAACAGCTTTGTTTATTGCTTTGGTGTTGGTGCTCAGCGTTTGTGTTGCTATGTCAGTTTCTGCATCGGCAGAAGCTTCCGGAAATGAACGGGAGGTACCGCTTGTTTTAGACTTTGCTTCCTTGCTCAGCGATAAAGAGGAGACAGATCTCAACAAAAAGCTTGAAGATTTTTCCAAAGAATACGAAATGGATCTTGCAGTTCTGACAGTAACTGAGTTTGAAGGAACAGATCTCGAAGGATTTGCCGAAGGCGTCTATAATGCAAACGGTTACGGATACGGAGCGAATAAAGACGGTGTTCTGTTCGTACGATATATAAACGAAGAAACGGGCGACAAGGAAGTTGCGATTTATGCTCACGGTAAAGCTGAAGACGTCTTTACAGAGGATTATATCGAGAAAACCTTCGATGCTATGCAGGATGATATTAAGGCAGGAAAGTATGTCTCCGCTTTCAATACTTATATCGATATGGCAAAAGAGGGGACAGAGCATAAAATTGACCCCGTTAAGCTTGTTGTGTTTGTTCTTGTAGGTATGCTGATCGGTCTTGTTGTTATCACGGTTATAATTTCAAAGAACAAATCAATTATAAGAAAACATACTGCGAGTCTTTATACAAGACCGGGCAGTATGATGGTGACAGGCAGATCGGATGTGTTTGTCAGAAGCCATACAACCAAGAGAGAAAAGGTCAGCAAAGATGATAATAAATCTTCAGGCAGCAGAAAAATATAAAACAGCAGATTGATATAAGCGACTGTCAGGTAGTTGTAAAACGACCCGACGGTCGCTTTTTCTTGATTACGATAAATTTTTGCAATCCCACAAACCAATACAAAACAAAGAAAAAGCCAGGAACACCTAGTGTTTCCTGACTTTTTTGCTAGTATTTTAACGAAGGGACAACGGAAATCTGAATCCGAAAAAATAGGTTCGGATTTGTACTGTTTCCCTAAACAATCGCGCTTAAAATTAATGGAGAGTGTAATTTGATTAACAAGAGAAAATCAAAACTCCGCCTTTAGCAACGGAAAGCTCCTCTAATGAATCTCTTACAACACCACTGTTGGTTATTTCGCCCTTACAGTTTTTAGAAATGAAATTTTTACCAACAGCATTTTTTACAACAACAGACTCAGCTCCCGAAGCATTCACGATTACTGTGATATCGCTTTTTGCGTCAACAACATTATTGGTATAAATCGCAACAACTGTAGTATTATCAAGTGTTGTCTGTGCCTGTGAATAATCGTTTTCCGGGTTTTTTGCGGTTAATTTACCGTTGAGAAGTACATTTCTGTATTCCTTCCAGAAAGAGATGTAAAATCTCAGCATTTCAATGTGTTCCTGAGGTAAATTCTTTATAAGCATTGAAATCTGCGGAACAGAAAAAATAACATTTGCAAACTGCAGAGCGGCATTTTCTACGCTGTCGTTTTCATTCCACATAATCATATCCGAATGAACTGCGGTTTGGCCCGATGTTAATCTTAAATTAACTATCTGACTGCGGTTTGCCAATATGTCACCGGGGCAGTCTCCGACCCTGAGCATATTGCCGTATTTCCTGATAGAAGGGCCGATGTACGACTGACGGAATTCGATTAAAATATCGCTGTTTATTGCCGTAAGCTCAGCCTTGATTTCAGACATAAGAGCGTGTATGGCATCCTCAAGAGACTGAAAATCGCGTCTCTCGTCATATTCCAAGGATTTGCCCTTTAAAACAAAGCTGTCAATAAAATCGAGCTTCAGACCGTCAAGCTTCCAATCGGTTATTGCCTTTTTGTAAATACCGCAAAGGTATTCTCTTACCTTTTTATATCTCGGGTCGAGTGCCCAGAAATCTTTTTTATTTCCGGATTTATCAAGGAAATAATCTTTGAATTCTTCATATTTTTCAGAATAGAGACCAACGAAGGGTACTGAATACCAAAGGATTACTTTTTGACCGATTTTATGAATTTCATCAATCAACGCTGCCATATTGCCCATTTTGCTTTCGCAGACTGACCAATCTCCACAATAAGCATAACCACGGTTGTTGTCGTCCGTCTGCCAACCGTCGTCGATTATAACGGTTTCCATACCCAACTCTTTTGAAAGACGGCATTCTTCTAAAATTTCTTCTTTTTTCAGATTCTGATGAAAGCTGTACCAAAGGGAATCCATCGGCATTTTTGCACTTTCGGGAACGAAAGCAGATTTATAACCGCATTCGTTTTCCCACCAGGAAACCGTTTCGTAAATGCTGTCATAAAAAGGAATATTCCTCATATCAATTCTGATTTTTGCAGAATAATTTTCTACCGCATTTGTAGGCAGAGTGAAAAATATTGCCTCGCAGATAATTTCAGCAGTTTCCTCACAATAACCCATCAAAATTTTTGCCGGAGTATCAACGTCGGAAATGGAAATGCAGATTTTGTTGTTCGCGTCAAAGGTTGTTATCTGCTGAATGGGCATACCGGAGGCGAGTCTTGAAATTGCATCAACGCCTGACCAATCGGGTCTGATTGTATGGTTACGGGCAAATGAGTTCCACACACCGCAACAATCCGTAGCGCTGATTTTCCACCTGACAGAAAACTGCTCGGGCACAGCAATTTCTTTCTGAACCATTTTTACATCAACAAAAAGGATATCGTTTTCAATAGATTTATTTAAAGAAACGCTACAGTTGTCATTTTTTGAAAGAACATCAAAATCAAAATTATACATAAAACCACCACAAAAAATATAATGAATCAAATCAGAAATTATAGAAAACCTTTGTTGCAAAATTCCAGAACACAAGAGAAACCTTTATAAATGCTTTCCAGATTTTTGTGAAGATAATTTCGAATAGGGAAACACCACCGACATCGACGATTTCAGAACCTTTCTCATCTGCGAGATCGTATCCTTCCAAAACTTCACTTTCGTATGTTCCGTCTTCGTGCAGGGTGATAACTCTGCCACCCCAGTTGATAACTTTCATAATTGAGTGTGGCTTAACGCTCGGCGTGTTGACAATATCCACACCGTCAATCTCCACAGTAAAGCTGTTGGAGTGATCATGGCCGAAGAACATAGCTCTGACATCACCGTTTTTACTCATAGCATCAAGCTGACCGTAGTTATAATATCCCGGACAGGGCTTTTCCATGAGGTAGCCGTCCTTGATGTTTGAAAGGTTAGGGATAGCTGTTTTTCTGTAAGCTATGCCGTCAAAGATTTCGTTTTTCTCAGGGTCATTTTTAGTTGCGACGGGGAAGAGCTTATCGTAGATTTCCTGAACAATAATATGCTGGAAAACAACGGAAGGGACATATTCGCCTCCGTTTGCGTTTTTTAACTCCTCAGCTCTGTTCTGGTACCATTCAATCTGATCGGGATGCACAGTTTCGTAACCCTTGCCCTCAACCTCGCAGCCTGAATCGAAGCAGTATATTTCATATGCTATTCGGCTTTCGTCGCCGGAATAAACAGAAAGGCTGCAAGTGCCGCAACCAAAGAGGTCGGGGTTTTCATCCTTGCTCAGGAAATATTCACCACCATACTTTTTATAAAGAGCGAACATATCATCAATTGTAATATCGTGAAGGTAATCGTGGTTTCCGAAGGTTATTACAAACGGAGTTTCTGCCTCGATGAACAGGTCGCAGATTTCCTTGACTGCGGCAGGGTAATCTTCTGTTGATGCTTCGCTCATATCGCCACCCAAAACAACGAGGTCAGGGTCTGACGCAGCGAGTGCTTCTTTAGCATATTGCTTGTGAATTTCGGGCATCGGATAAGCAGTATGCCAGTCTGTTAAATGAAGAATAGTAAAATCACCGA